>CP032508.2:2264500-2588000 GCA_009497875.2 gamma proteobacterium SS-5
GCTCCGGCAGGCAGCTGCCCAGGGCAGAGACGCCGGTGCGCATCACGTCCATCGGATGGGCCGAGGCGGGGATGGCCTCCAGCACCTGCTTGACCGCTGCGGGCAGGCCGCGCAGGGATTTCAGCTTGGCCTTGTAATCGGCCAGTTCCGCCGCCGTGGGCAGGTGGCCGTGCACCAGCAGGTGGGCGATTTCTTCAAACTCGCAGCGTTCCGCCAGGTCGAGGATGTCGTAGCCGCGATAGTGCAGGTCGTTGCCGGTGCGGCCGACGGTGCAGATGGCGGTGTTGCCGGCCACGGTACCGGACAGGACCACGGACTTTTTCTTTTTGGATGCTTCAGATACTGGGGTGGATACTGGGGTGCTGGCCTCAGTCATTCGTCTTTTCCTCGTTGGCAAAGAGGGCGTCGAGCTTTTGCTCGTAGTCATGATAGCCCAGGTAATCGTAGAGATCGGCGCGACTCTGCATCTCGTCCACCAGGTCCATTTGCGAGCCGACGGCGCGCAGGCGCTGATAGATGCGCAGGGCGGCGGCGGAGGCGGCGCGGAAGCTCGACAGCGGATAAAGCGCCATGGCCACGCCCTGTTCGCCCAGCTCTCGGGTGGTAAACAGGGGTGTGGCGCCAAACTCGGTGATGTTGGCCAGCACCGGCACCTTGACCGCCTCGACGAACTGCTTGTACATGTCAAGCTCGGTGATGGCCTCGGGGAAGATCATGTCGGCACCGGCCTCGACGCAGGCGCAGGCGCGGTCGATGGCGGCCTGCAGGCCCTCCACTGCCAGGGCATCGGTGCGGGCCATGATGACGAACTGCTCATCGGTGCGTGCATCCACCGCCGCCTTGACCCGATCCACCATCTCCGCCTGGGAGACGATGGCCTTGCCGGGACGATGGCCGCAGCGTTTCTGCGCCACCTGGTCTTCGATATGCACGGCGGCAACCCCGGCCTTGGTCATGGCGCGGATGGTGCGGGCGATGTTGAAGGCACCGCCCCAGCCGGTGTCTATGTCCACCAGCAGGGGCAGTTCAGTGACCTCGGTGATGCGCCGGGCGTCGATCAGCACGTCTTCCAAGGTGGTGATGCCCAGGTCGGGGATGCCGCAGGAGCAGGCGGCAACGCCACCACCGGACAGGTACAGGGCCTGAAAGCCGCTGCGCTCTGCCAGACGGGCGAAATAGGCGTTGACACAACCCACCACCTGCAGCGGTTTTTCACGCTCAACCGCAGCGCGAAAGCGCGCACCGGGACTGGATAATTGGGACATCTGTTGCTCCTGTTGTGTAAGTCAAATTGGGTCTAAGGTCAGGACGCAGAGATCGCGGAGAAGCGCAGAGCACGCAGAGTTATCTACTTATCCCTACTCAGTAACCCCACGTCGGGTGGCGGCTGTAGGTCGGGCTTTAGCCCGACAGCCGTAGGCAGCGCAACAGTCGTCCTTGCGGACGACAGTCGGGCTAAAGCCCAACCTACCCATTCATTCTTCTCTGCGTCCTTTGCGCTTCTTCGCGTCCTCTGCGTCCCTTTTCAATCAATCCTTGGCATAGCCCAGCTCGTGCAGGGCCTCGGTGATTTCGTCGAGGATGGTCGGGTCGTCTATGGTCGCCGGCAGTTTGAATTCCTTGCCGTCGGCGATCTTTTTCATGGCTCCGCGCAGTATTTTACCCGAACGGGTCTTGGGCAGGCGCGGCACCCGTGCCACCAGCTTGAAGGCCGCCACTGGGCCGATCTTCTCCCGCACCAGGGCCACCAGCTCCTGGCGCAGCTCGGCGTCGTCCCGATCCACCCCGGCCTTGGTCACCACCAGGCCCAGGGGCAGTTCCCCCTTGAGCGGGTCCTCGACGCCGAACACGGCGCACTCGGCCACGTCCGGGTGAGAGGCGAGCACCTCCTCCATGCCGCCGGTGGACAGGCGGTGGCCGGCGACGTTGATCACGTCGTCGATACGGCTCATGATCCACAGATAATCGTCCTCGTCCTTGTAGCCGGCATCACCGGTCAGGTAGTAGCCGGGATAGCGCGACAGATAGGCATTCTGGTAGCGCTCATCGGCGTTCCACAGGGTCGGCAGGGTGCCCGGCGGCAGCGGCAGCCGGATGACGATGGCACCTATGTCGCCGGGCTTGACCGGGTTGCCGTCCTCATCGAATACCTGCACATCGTAGCCGCACACGGCACGGCTGGGGGAGCCGGCCTTCATCGGCAGCTCTTCTATACCCAAACAGTTGGCGGCTATGGCCCAGCCGGTCTCGGTCTGCCACCAGTGATCCACCACCGGGATGTTGAGCTTGTCCCTGACCCAGAACAGGGTGTCCGGGTCGCAACGCTCACCGGCGAGGAACAGGGCGCGCAGGCCGGACAGGTCGTATTTGCCGATGTATTCACCCTTGGGGTCTTCCCGTTTGATGGCGCGAAAGGCGGTGGGGGCGGTGAACAGGGTGCGCACCTGGTGTTGTTCAATCACCCGCCAGAAGGCACCGGGGTCCGGCGTACCCACTGGCTTGCCCTCGAAGAACAGGGTGGTGTTGCCGTTGAGCAGGGGGGCATAGACGATATAGGAATGGCCCACCACCCAGCCGACATCGGAGGCGGCCCAATAGACCTCGCCGGGCTCGACGCCATAGACGTGCTTCATCGACCAGTGCAGGGCCACGGCATGGCCACCGTTATCCCGTACCACGCCCTTGGGCTGGCCGGTGGTGCCCGAGGTATAGAGGATGTAGAGCGGGTCGGTGGCCGCCACCGGCACGCACTCGGCCGGTGGCGCATCGGCCTGGGCCGTCTGCCAGTCCAGGTCGCGGCCAGGGATCAGGTCGGCCTCGGCCTGGGGCCGCTGCAGGACGATGCAGCAATCGGGCTTGTGGCTGGCCTGTTCGATGGCCCCATCCAGCAGGGGCTTGTAGTGCACCACGCGGTTGGGCTCTATGCCGCAGCTGGCAGAGACTATGACCTTGGGCTTGGCATCATCGATGCGGGTGGCCAGTTCGCGGGCGGCAAAACCGCCGAACACCACCGAGTGAATCGCGCCGAGACGGGCGCAGGCGAGCATGGCGATGGCCGCCTCCGGCACCATGGGCATGTAGATGATCACCCGGTCGCCCTTGCTCACCCCCTGGGCGCGCAGGAGGCCGGCGAAGCGGGCCACCAGTTGCTGTAGCTCGCGGTAGCTGATGCTGCGCTGGCTGTTGGTCACCGGGCTGTCGTGGATGATGGCGGCCTGCTCGCCACGGCCGTTTTCCACATGGCGATCGACGGCGTTGTAGCAGGTGTTCAGCTCGGCACCGGGGAACCAGCGGTAGAAGGGTGGGTTGCTCTCATCCAGCACCTGCTCCCAGGGCGTGATCCAGTCGATACCCTGGGCGGCCTCGGCCCAGAAGCCTGCCTTGTCGTCGATCGAGCGCCGGTACAGCTGTGCGAGTGTTTCGGTCATGTCTATCCCCTTGGTGTGATTCCAAATACCCTGAAGGCTGAGCCTGCACGGGCTTCGGCTTTATTTGGTGTGTTTGCTGTATAGCAGCATCGGCCACCGGCTTCAAGCCGAAAGCCGAGGTTGGGAGCGAAAAGCCATCGTGGATAACGGCCAAGTGCAGGCCAGCCGCCCGCAGTCCCAGCTGGCAGCTGAAGGCTGGCGGCTGAGTCACAACTGCTCTGCATACAGCCCGGCATAGACCCCCTGGCTGGCCACCAGGTCCTGGTGGCGGCCCTGCTCGACGATCTGGCCCTGCTTGAATACCAGGATGCGCTCGGCCTGGCGCACGGCGCTGAGGCGGTGGGCCACCAGCAGCACGGTGCGGCCGTCGAGGAATTGTTGCAGCGACTGGTGCAGCTTGGCCTCGGTGGTGGCGTCCAGGGCCGAGGTGGCCTCGTCCAGGATCACCACCTTGGGGTCCTTGAGTACCATCCGCGCCACCGCCAGGCGCTGGCGCTGGCCGCCGGAGAAGCGCACCCCGTCGCGGCCGATCAGGGTATCCAGGCCGTTGCCCAGCCGTTCCACGGTCTGCCGCAGCTGGGCGATGTCCAGGGCACGCCAGAGTTCGGCCTCGCTGTGCTCGCGGCCCAGGGTCAGGTTATTGCGCACGCTGTCGTTGAACAGGGCCGGGTTCTGCAGCACGGTGGCGACATGGGCACGCACCCGTTCCAGACCCATCTGCCGGGTCGGGCACTGACCGTAGCGGATCTCGCCGCTGTCGGCCTCGTACAGCCCCAGCAGCAGCTGGATCAGGGTGGTCTTGCCCTCGCCGCTGGCCCCCACCAGGGCCACCTTCTCGCCGGGGGCTATGTTCAGGCTGAGGTTGTTCAGCACCTGGGTGCCGTTGGGGTAGCTGAAGCAGACCTGGCGCAGCTCTATGCCTATGGTCTTCTGCCCGTTGAAGGGGTCGCACTGGGCCGGGTGGCTGGGCTCCAGTTGCAGGCGCTGGAGCTGGTTGATGCGGGCGAGGGCGGCCTTGGCGCTCTGGTAGGCGTACTGGGTGTTGAGCACCTCCTGCACCGGGCCCATCATGAACCAGAGGTAGGCGTAGAAGGCGAGCATCTCGCCGATGCTCAGATCGGAAAACAGCACCAGCAACATGCCGATGGCGCGAAACAGGTCAAAGCCGATGAGAAACAGGCTCATGGACAGGCGCGCGGCGGACTCGCTCTGCCAGCTGAAGGCCTCGGAGCGGAGGCGGATGCGATCGGCGCTATTGATGATGCGATCGAGAAAATGCCGTTCGGCATTGTTGCTACGCAGTTCCTGGATGGCATCCAGGGTCTCGGCAAAGGCCTCCTGGAACTCCTGATAGGCCTTGTTCTGCGCCCCCTTGAGGCGCTTCACCCGACGCCCGAGCTTGACCGTGAAGAAGATCACCAGGGGATTGGTGAGCAGAAAAAACAGCGCCAGCTGCCAGTGCATCCACAACAGCACCAGGGCGGTGCCGAGGATGCTCAGCAGGGCCACCAACAGCTTGCTGGTGGCGCTCTCCAGAAAGGTGTCCAGGGTGTCTATATCGGTGACCAGGTGGGAGGCGATGGTGCTGCTGCCCAGGGTCTCGTATTCCATCATGGAGACGCGGTTGATGCGCTCCAGCAACTGGCTGCGGATGCGGAAGATCACCCCCTTGGCAATGGCGGCGAACTCCTGGCTCTGCACCACCGCCAGGGCCAGGCTGCCCAGGCGCAGGACGATGGTGAGCAGGGTGACGGCACCGATGTAATAGATGGCCCCGTGCCAGGAACTGGGGGCCAGGGCATCGAGCCAGGCGAGCAGGGTGCCGGGCTTTTCCAGCAGCACCTGGTCCACCAGCATCGGCATCAGCAGGGGCACGGGCACCGCCAGCAGGGCACCGGCAATGGCAATCAGGTTGGCCTTGATTAGCCGTGGCCGCTGCGCGGTCATCATGCCTAGAATCTTGCGCCAGCTGTAGTCTTCCGGCTTGGTGACCTGGGCCAGGCTGGGGTCGCCGTGGTCAGGGCTCATGGGGCGGGGTCAGTCCTCGGCCAGGCGCTGCAGACCTTCCAGGTTGCAGCTGTAGCAGCCCTTGCCGCTGTCCATCAACAGCTTCTGGCGCTTGAATTCGGCGATGGTACGGCTGGCGGTCTCGGTGGTGACACCGAGCATGGAACCCATGTCCTCGCGGCTGAACAGATAGCACAGGTGCTCTTCGTTCTGCTTGGACAGGCGCAGCAACAGGCGGGCGACACGCTGCCGGGCGGAGCCGGTGGAGAGTTCGGTGAGCCAGGCATCGGCCTCGCTCAGGGCCTTCTGCCAGCGGTTGAGCAGCTCGTTCTGCAGGTCCGGGCATTCGCCTGCCATGCGCCTGACCACATCTACCGGTAGAGAGCAGAACTCACAGGTCTGCAGGCAGATGGCGTCGTGCTGGTAGGGCTGGCCGAGCAGGGATTCCAGGCCGATCAGGTCGGTATCGCGGGCGATGCGCACGATGCGCTGGTTGCCATCGGGCAGGTACTGCACCAGCTTCACCAGGCCGTGCCTGAGGGTGTAGAGGTGGCCACCGGTCTGGCCGGAGCGATACAAAGTGGTGCCGGGGCTTGCGCTGATCTGCTCGATGGGGTGATGCAGCCTTTCAAACAGGCATTCGTCCAGTTTGGAGAAAAGCACTGAGTCCCTGATGGAACAGGTCTTGCAGTCGGCCTCGCCGCGCCAGGCGTCCTCGGTCTGGATGGTCTTTGTCACGCGCTGTTGTCCTCTCGGTGTAAATCTGTGAACCGGAAAGCCAGATGAGTGGCAGCCTGGCCCGGCCGGGAAATTGAGCTTTCTCAAGTTCTGCAAAGACCGGGAATGATCCCACAAAGTCCGGCGGCGGGCCAGTGTTGCTATGCATCAATTGGCTTGGGGGCCTGGTAGCTGATCGCCACAATCAGGTAGGTCTTCTGTCCGGCCGGGGTGCTCAGCTGGATTTCGTCATCCAGGCCGCGCCCGAGCAGGGCCTGCGCCAGGGGGGCGTCCAGGCTCATCCAGTTGTTGGCCGGGTCTATCTCATCCGAGCCAAGGATACGACAGTCAAGCAGGCTGCCGAGTTCATCCTCTAGGGTCAGCCAGGCACCGAAGAACACCCGATCCTGACGGCTCGGCGGCTCACTGACCACCTTCAGCTCCGGCAGGCGTTTTTGCAGGTAGCGGATACGCCGGTCCAGCTCGCGCAGCTCCTTCTTGCGGTAGATGTACTCGGCGTTTTCCGACCGATCCCCCTCGGCGGCGGCCGCCGCCAGGGCGGCGGTGACCTCATGCCGACGCAGCCAGAGGCCATCCAGCTCCAGCGCCAGGCGGTCGTAACCGGCACGGCTGATATAGGGCGACTTGGGCGGGGCAGGGGGACGGTAGCGGGACATTTTGATATTGCCGCAGAGACACAGAGCCCAGAGAGCGGATGATGTTTTCAGAATCTCTTTGATCTCTGTGGCTCTGTGGCTACTTTACTAGGCTATTCCCGGCACCTTGGGCAGGTGCGCCAGGGACTGCTCTATGGCCTCAGCCGGGTATTCGTAGTTGTCCAGTTCGCCGGCGAAGTAGCGGTCGTAGGAGGTCATGTCAAAGTGGCCGTGGCCGGAGAGGTTGAACAGTATGGTCTTGGGCTCGCCGGTTTCCGTGCATTGTCTGGCCTCGCGGAGGGCGGCTGCCACCGCGTGACAGGACTCGGGCGCGGGCACTATGCCCTCACTGCGGGCGAACAGCACGCCGGCCTCGAAGGTCTCCAGCTGGGGGATGGCCACCGCCTCCATCAGGCCCTCCTGGTGCAACTGGCTGACCAGGGCAGATTCGCCGTGATAACGCAGGCCGCCGGCGTGGATCCCCGGCGGCATGAAGTCATGCCCCAGGGTGTACATCTTCATCAGCGGGGTCAGGCCGACGCTATCGCCCCAGTCATAGGCATAGGTACCCTTGGTCAGGGTCGGGCAGGAGCTGGGCTCGGCACCGAGCAGGCGTATTTCCTTGCCTGCCGCCTTGTCGGCGAAGAAGGGAAAGGCCAGGCCGGCGAAGTTAGAGCCGCCGCCGCAGCAGGCGATGACCACATCGGGATAGTCGCCGGCCAGGGCCATCTGCTTCTTTGCCTCCTCGCCGATGATGGTCTGGTGCAGGCAGACATGGTTGAGCACCGAGCCGAGGGCGTAGTTGGTGTCGGCGCGGCTGGCGGCCTCTTCCACCGCCTCGGAGATGGCGATACCCAGGGAGCCGTTGGAGTTGGGGTCGGCGGCGAGGATCTGCCGACCGGCGTTGGTCATATCGGTGGGGCTGGCGAACACCTCGGCCCCCCAGGTCTGCATCATGGAGCGCCGATAGGGCTTCTGCTGATAGCTGATCTTGACCATGTACACCCGTACCTCGATGCCGAACATCTGCCCAGCCAGGGCCAGGGAGCAGCCCCACTGACCGGCACCGGTCTCGGTGGACAGGCGATGTATGCCCGCCTGCTGGTTGTAATAGGCCTGGGCCACGGCGGTGTTGGGCTTGTGCGAACCGGCCGGGCTGACCGCCTCGTTCTTGTAGTAGATCTTGGCCGGGGTCTTGAGCATAGCCTCCAGTCGATGGGCGCGGTACAGCGGCGAGGGACGCCACAGCCTGAGGGCCTCACGCACCGGCTCAGGGATCTCGATCCAGCGCTCGGAGCTGACCTCCTGCATCACCAGGGCCTCGGGGAAGATGGCCAGCATGGCCTCCGGCGGTACCGGCTTGCCGTCCGGACCCAGGTAGGGGGCCGGTGGGTTGGGCAGGTCGGCGGCTATGTTGTACCAGTGGCTGGGCATCTCGGATTCAGGCAGCAGTATCTTGGTCTGCATCGGCTCCTCCTTCAGGGGCGGGGTTAGGGGTTATGCTTTATCGGGCTATCATCGCCATTTATCACGGCGGATTCCAGCCCTGAAGCGCTGGTCCATTCCTGGCTCAGTCGTCCTTGTTCTCCAGACGGTTGTAGAAGTGATTGGTGGCCTGGACGAAGCCTGGCATGCTGCCGCAATCAAAGCGCTGACCCTGGAAGCGGTAGGCCAGCACCATGTTTTCCCTGGCCTGGGTCTGCAGGGCGTCGGTGATCTGCAACTCGCCACCCTTGCCGGCCGGGGTACGACGGATGATGTCGAAGATCTCCGGGGTGAGGATGTAGCGGCCGATGATGGCCAGGTTGCTCGGTGCCTCCTCCTGGCTCGGCTTTTCCACCATCCCATTGACCTTGAACACATTGTCATCCAGGGGGCTGGCGTCGATCACGCCGTATTTGTGCACCTCGTCGGCGGCGACCTCTTCGATGGCGACCACGCTGCAGCGGTATTTCTCATACACCCGCACCATCTGCTGCATGATGCCCTCGCCGCTGTCATTGATGCACAGGTCGTCGGCGAGGATGACGCCAAAGGGCTCGTTGCCCACCAGGGTCTGGGCGGTGAGTATGGCATGGCCCAGGCCGCGCATCTCGATCTGGCGGGTGTAGGAGAAGGTGCACTTGTCGATGATCTGGCGGATGCCGGCCAGATAGGCCTCCTTGGGGGTGCCGCTGATCTGGTGCTCCAGCTCGTAGCTGATGTCGAAGTGGTCTTCCACCGCCCGCTTGCTGCGGCCGGTGATGATGCCGATGTCGGTCATGCCGGCCGCCATGGCCTCCTCCACCCCGTACTGGATCAGGGGTTTGTCCAGGATCGGCAGCATCTCCTTGGGCATGGCCTTGGTGGCGGGCAGAAAGCGGGTGCCGTAACCGGCAGCGGGGAAGACGCATTTTTTGATCATGGGCGAGAGTATCTTGGGTCTGTCTGCTGAACTCATGGTTCCTGGCTCCAAAGGCTGAGGGGCGTTAGGGTATCAGGTCCGAAGCAAGGGCTGAAGAAGCCTGTGCCACCCGATTTGTCAGGGGCCCTTGTGGGCTGGGTTAGGTGGGAATGCAAGGATTGGATCTAACTACTCTCTCCCGCTCGCCTTCGATAGATAGAGATGGACTCAAATTCCCCCCTTTACAAAGGGGAGACCAACTTCCCCCCCTTTACTAAAGGGGGGCAGGGGGGATTTCTTCAATCCCCCTCAATCCCCCTTTTGCAAAGGGGGAGGCCAACTCCCTCCCTTTACAAAGGGGGGCCCAGGGCCTTCATCTTCCAGGGATAATCAGGGACGCATTTCTTCTGCGCCGCTTATCCGCCATAATCTTCCGCCTGATCTTTTCTAGGAAACCCTGCCCATGACCGTCGATTTTACCGCCCTGGCCACACCAGGGGTGCGCGCCCTCCGGCCCTATGTGCCGGGCAAGCCGATTGAAGAGCTGGAGCGCGAGCTGGGTATCAGCAACAGCCTCAAGCTGGCCTCCAATGAGAACCCCCTAGGGGCCAGCCCGCAGGCCATGGCTGCGGTCAAGCGGGCGGCCGATCAGCTACATCTGTACCCCGATGACATCGGTTTTCGCCTGCGCCACAGGCTGGCCAAGCAGCACGGCCTGGCGGCGGAACAGCTGCTGCTGGGGGCCGGCTCCAGCGATGTGATCGACATGGTGGTGCGCAGCCTGCTCGGGCCGGGGCGCAATGCCGTGTTCTCTCAATACGCCTTTGCCATGTACCCCATCTACACCCAGGCGGCGGGCGCCGAGGGCAGGGTGGCCCCGGCCCTGCCGCCGGATCATGCACAGATGCCCTATGGCCATGACCTGCAGGCCATGGCGGACTTGGTGGATGCCAATACCCGGGTGCTGTTCATCGCCAACCCCAACAACCCCACCGGCACCTGGCTTGGCGCCGAGCCGCTGTATGGGTTCATCCGCTCCTTGCCCGGGGATCTGGTGGTGGTGCTGGACGAGGCCTATATCGAGTATGTCGAGCAGCCGGACTTTCCCGATGGACGCGCCTGGCTGGCGGAGTTCCCCAATCTCATCGTCACCCGCACCTTCTCCAAGATCCATGGCCTGGCCGCGCTGCGGGTGGGCTATGGCATGGCCAGCGCCGAGCTGATCTCGCTCATTGGCCGGGTGCGTCATCCCTTCAATGTCAACAGCCTGGCCCAGGTGGCGGCGGAAGCGGCGCTGGAGGATGAGGGCTTTGTGCGCCAGAGCCTGGCCAGCAACAGCGCCGGTCTCGCGCAGCTGGAACAGGGCCTGACCGAGCTGGGGCTTGGCTGCATCCCCTCGGTGGGCAATTTCCTCAGTTTCGATCTGCAGCGGCCCGCCGCCCCTATCTATCAGGCCCTGCTGCGGGAGGGGGTGATCCTGCGCCCCCTGGCGGGCTATGACATGCCCCGGCATCTGCGCGTCACCGTCGGTACCTGGCAGGAAAACCAGCGCTTTCTGGAGGCCCTGAAGCGGGTATTACAGGCATGTTGATCCGGCGTCTGGCGGTGATTGGCGTCGGCCTGATCGGCGGCTCTCTGGCCCGCGCCCTGCGCCGCGTCGGCCAGGTGGGTGAGGTGGTCGGCTGCGGTCGGGGGCTTGGCAATCTGCAGCGGGCGCAGGAGCTGGGGGTGATCGACCGCTACAGCCAGGACCCGGCCGAGGCGGTGGTGGGGGCGGATATGGTCTTTGTTGCCGTGCCCCTGGGGGCCATGGCCAGCACCTTCGCCGCCCTGCAGGGGCATTTGCAAGAGGGGGCGGTAGTCACCGACGGTGGCAGCGCCAAGGCCTCGGTGGTGGCCGATGCGCGTGCGGCCTTTGGCGGTCTGCCGCCGGGGTTCGTGCCGGGCCATCCCATTGCCGGGACCGAGCAAAACGGCGTCGAGGCCTCCTTTGCCGAGCTGTATCAGGACCGGCGCGTGATCCTCACCCCCCTGTGCGATACCGATCCGGCGGCCACGGCGCGGGTCGATCTGATGTGGCGCGCCTGCGGTGCCGAGGTCAATTACATGACCGTAGAGCACCATGACGAGGTGCTGGCCGCCACCAGCCATCTGCCGCACATGCTCGCCTTTGGCCTGGTGGACCTGTTGGCGCGGATGCGGGAGAACGATGAGATGTTTCGCTATGCCGCTGGTGGCTTTAGGGATTTCACCCGCATCGCCTCCAGCAATCCGGTGATGTGGCGGGACATCTGCCTGGCCAACCGCGACGCCCTGAGCGGTATGCTCAGCCAATTCTCCGCCGAGATGGAACAGCTGGCTCAAAGCATAGCCCAGGGCGATGGCGAGCAGTTGCTGGAGATCTTCAGCCGGGCCAAGCAGGCGCGGGATGCCTTTATCGACGGGCAGCCGTCGGATGGTGATAATTCACTCTAAATGATCATCCTAGCTTCCTCAGTTAAGCCACAGAGACACAGACGACCCACAGGATGTGGGGAGGTAGAGCAACGCAGGAGCAGTTGCCGACGACCCACAGGATGTGGGGAGGTAGAGCAACGCAGGAGCAGTTGCCGACGACCCACAGGATGTGGGGAGGTAGAGCAACGCAGGAGCAGTTGCCGAGATCACAGAGTTGTTTCAAAGAGTTACACCTCAGACCAGACTCACCTGGAAGGTGTTGAATGTTCGCTTTCCAACTCATTGATTTTTTCTCTGTGTGCTCCGTGGCTCCGTGGTCAAATGCTCTTTTTACTGTGAAACATCCGTGGCAACTCGCGAGTCCCGAGTCCCGGAGCCGCCAAGAGATGTTTCATGTTCCGGGGTGGCGCTGTCCGCTCCATGTCCGTTAGGTTCAAGCTTCACTTTTCAAACCTTCCACGCTCGGCAGGGGGGATTCTTCCATCGCCTCCCGGTAGAGCTGTAGGTACTGCTCGGCGCTGTTGCGCCAGCTGTAGTCCTGGGTCATGCCGTTGCGCATGATCTTGCGCCAGGTCTCTGGCGTCTTCTGGTAGAAATTGATCGCCTTCTCCAGGGCATACCAAAGCCCCTGGGGGTCGGCATGGCTGAAGGTGAAGCCGGTGGCGGTACCCTGAGCCAGGCTCTCCGGGCTGACGTCCACCACGGTATCGGCCAGGCCGCCGGTGGCGTGGACCACCGGCAGGGCACCGTAGCGCAGGCTGAACAGCTGGTTCAGGCCACAGGGCTCGAAGCGCGAGGGCATGAGGAAGGCATCGCAACCACCCTCGATCAGATGGGCCAGGGACTCGTCATAGCCGATATGACAGGAGAACATGCGCGGGTAATGCCACTGGGCATGGCGTACGCCCCGCTCCAGTTCGGGGTTGCCGGAGCCGAGCATGACCAGTTGCACGCCGCCCTTGTTCTCCAACCGCTGCAGGATGCTGAGGATCAGGTCTATGCCCTTCTGTTCCACCAGTCGGCCGATGTAGCCCAGCAGCATGACGTCATCCCGCAACGGCAGGCCGAAGTGGCGCTGCAGGGCCTGTTTGTTGAGCAGGCGCGGCGCTGGGTTGTCGGCATCGAAATTCCCTGCCAGGGCGCTGTCGGTGGCCGGATCCCAGACCCGGTAATCCACCCCGTTGATGATCCCGCGCAGATACTTGGCGCGGTAGCTCAACAGGCCCTCCAGGCCATAGCCGAACTGGGGGGTGCGGATCTCTTCGGCATAGGTGGGGCTGACCGCGCTGATGCGATCGGCATAGGCCAGGCCGGCCTTGAGAAAGGAGGCATGACCATAAAACTCCAGCCCCTCCATGCGCCACAGATCGGCCGGCAGCAGCAATTCATCGAAGGCGGTGCGGGGGAACAGGCCCAGGTAGGATAGGTTGTGGATGGTGAACACCGTTGCCGGGCGCTGCCATTCACTGTTGAGCAGGGCCGGGATCAGGCCGGTCTGCCAATCGTTGCCGTGTACCACGTCTGGTTGCCAGTCCAGCCCGGCGTGATTCAGGGCGATGGCGGTGACCGCACGGGAGAACAGGGCGAAGCGGCGGTGGTTGTCCGGCCAGTCCAGGCCATCCGCGCCGGTGTAGGGGTTGCCCGCGCGCTCGAAGGACTGGGGCGCGTGGACCAGATACACCGGCATGTCATCCTGGCCACGGCCCTCCAGCAGCCAGATGGGCTCATGATGGCCGGGCAGGCGCAGGTGCGCTACCTCCCAGCAATGGCCGATGCGCTCCAGCGCCGAGGGGTAGGCCGGGATGACCAGGCGCACATCCTGTCCCAGGCCGCGCAGCACCGGCGGCAGGCTGCCGGAGACATCCGCCAGACCGCCGGTCTTCATGTAGGGGATCGCCTCGCTGGAGGCAAAGATGACCTTAAGTTGTTCTTTCATGGAAAAATCCAGGCTGTTGGCATGAACATCGGAGTAGGGATGGCGTAGGCCGGGCCGAGCTTGCCTTATTCGGGTATGCGTACCCAGCCCTCCATCAACACCCGAGCGCTGCGGCTCATGATGACCCGCTCCACTATCCAGGCACCATCGCGCTGGCCTACCTGGGCACCGACCCTGAGGCTGCCCGAGGGGTGGCCGAAGGTCAGGGTCTGGCGCTCGCCGCCACCGGCGGCCTGGTTCACCAGGGTGCCGGGGATGGCCGCCGCCGTGCCTATGGCCACCGCCGCCGTGCCCATCATGGCGTGGTGCAGCTTGCCCATGGACAGGGCGCGGACGTTCAGATCGATGGCGTTGGCCGGGATCGGCTTGCCGCTGGAGGCGGTGTAGTCCTGCGGCGGGGCGACAAAGGCGAACTTTGGCGTGTGCTGGCGGCTGGCGGCCTGCTCCAGGCGCTCGATCAGCCCCATTTGTAGCGCCGCCTGGGCGCGAATGGCCTCAAACCGGGCCAGGGCCTGAGTATCGCCATTGATCGCCTCCTGCAATTCGGTGCCGCTGTAGCCCAGGTCCTGGGCGCGCAGAAAGACGGTGGGGATGCCGGCGCTGATCAGGGTTGCCTGAAACGCGCCGACTCCCGGCACCTCCAGCTTGTCGATCAGATTGCCGGTGGGGAACAGGGCCTCGTCCGGGTCCACTGGGCTTAGGAATTCCAGCACCAGTTCGGCGGCGGGGAAGGTGACGCCATCGAGCTCGAAATCGCCGGTCTCCTGCACCTGGCCCTGGTTGATGGGTACCTGGGCGTGGATGCTCTTGCCGATGTTCGCCTGCCAGATGCGCACCAGGGCGGTGCCCTGCTGGGGAATCCGCTCCCGATCCACCAGCCCGGCGCTGATGGCGAAGGGGCCTACCGCCGAGCTGAGGTTGCCACAGTTGCCACTCCAGTCGATGAAGGGCTTGTCTATGGCCACCTGGCCGAACAGGTAGTCCACATCATGTCCCGGCCGCTCGCTTTTACCGATGATCACCACCTTGCTGGTACTGGAGGTGGCCCCGCCCATGCCATCGGTGTGCTTGCCGTAGGGGTCGGGGCTGCCGATCACCCGCAGCAGCAGCCGATCCCGTGCCGGTCCCGGCACCTGCGCCGCGGGCGGCAGGTCTTGCAGGCGGAAAAAGACGCCCTTGCTGGTGCCACCGCGCATGTAGCTGGCGGGGATCCGGATTTGAGGTGCCATGTTGGATTGATCTGTCATGTTATGGCCTTGGTTGTATCGTTTGAGGGTCCGCAAATGAACGCGAATGGACGCAAATGATGCTGGAAAAGCCTAACGACTCGGGCTGCTAAGCCCCCTCGCCCCTTGGGAAAGAGGGAATGAGTCGTTACCCCTTTGCGACCTTTGCCTTTTCTTGGCGTTCTTTGCGATCCGGTTTTTTCTGTCGGTTTGGCTGCCTCAGCTTGCCAACGGCTTCAGCCCTTTGATGCTAGAAAGTCCTGAGCGAAGCGTTGCAACACGCCGCCGGCTTGGTAGATGCTGAGCTCCTCCGCTGTGTCCAGACGGCATTTGGCCGGGATCTCCAGGGTCTCGCCATTGTTGCGCTGCATGCGCACTTTGAGCTCAGCGCCGGGGCTGGGCTGGCCGATGACGTCGAACAGCTCGCTGCCGTCGATGGCATGGGTCTGGCGCGTCTGGCCGGGGAGAAATTCCAGCGGCAGCACGCCCATGCCCACCAGGTTGGTGCGGTGGATGCGCTCGAAGCCTTCGGCGAGTATCGCCTCGACCCCGGCCAAACGCACGCCCTTGGCGGCCCAGTCGCGGGAGGAGCCCTGACCGTAGTCGGCGCCGGCGATGATGATCAGCGGCTGCTTGCGCTGCAGGTAGGTCTCGATCGCCTCCCACATGCGCGTGACCTCACCCTCGGGTTCGATCCGCGCCAGCGAGCCCTGGCGCACCTGGCCCTGTGCGTCGCGCACCATTTCGTTGAGCAGCTTGGGGTTGGCGAAGGTGGCGCGCTGGGCGGTGAGGTGGTCGCCGCGGTGGGTGGCGTAGGAGTTGAAGTCCTCCTCCGGCAGGCCCATGCGCGCCAGGTATTCACCGGCGGCGCTGTTGGCGAGGATGGCGTTGGACGGCGACAGGTGGTCGGTGGTGATGTTGTCCCCCAGCACCGCCAGGGGGCGCAGGCCCTGCAGGCGGCGCTCACCGGCCAGGGCGCCTTCCCAGTAGGGCGGGCGGCGGATGTAGGTGCTTTGCGGGCGCCAGTCGTACAGCGGGCTGATGGCCTCGGCGGCCTCGGTCTGCACGGCGAACATGGGCTCATACACCTGCTGGAACTGGGCCGGGTTGACGCTGCTGCGCACCAGGGCATCGATTTCCTCATCGCTGGGCCAGAGGTCCTTGAGGTGGATGGGGTTGCCGGCGCTATCGTTGCCGAAGCTGTCGCGCTCGATGTCGAAGCGGATACTGCCAGCCAGGGCGTAGGCCACCACCAGCGGTGGCGAGGCGAGGAAGGCCTGCTTGGCGTAGGGGTGGATGCGGCCGTCGAAGTTGCGGTTGCCGGAGAGCACGGCGGTGGCGTAGAGGTCGCGCTGGATGATTTCCTGCTGGATCTGTGGGTCGAGGGCGCCGCTCATGCCGTTGCAGGTGGTGCAGGCGAAGCCGACGATGCCAAAGCCCAGGGCTTCCAGTTCCTTCAGCAGACCGGCCTTTTCCAGGTACAGCTCCACCACCTTGGAGCCGGGGGCCAGGGAGCTTTTCACCCAGGGCTGGCGCTTCAAGCCAAGGCGGTTGGCCTTCTGCGCCAGCAGGCCGGCGGCAATCAGATTGCGCGGGTTGCTGGTGTTGGTGCAGCTGGTGATGGCGGCGATGATCACCGCGCCATCGGGCATCTGCCCGGGGATCTTTTGGTAGGGCGCGGCGATCTCCCGTTCGGCCAGGGCGCTGGTGGGCAGGCGTCTATGCGGGTTGGAGGGGCCGGCCAGGTTGCGGCCGACGCTGGACAGATCGAACTGCAGCAGGCGCTCGTACTGGACCTGGCGCAGATCATCGGCCCAGAGCCCGGCCTGCTTGGCGTAGATCTCCACCAGCCGGACCTGGTCTGGCTCGCGGCCGGTGAGCTGGAGATAATCCAGGGTCTGTTGGTCGATGTAGAACATGCCCGCCGAGGCGCCGAATTCCGGCGTCATGTTGGCGATGGTGGCGCGATCCCCCAGGGTCAGGCCTTCAACGCCGGCGCCGAAGAATTCCAGGCAGGCGGAGACCACCTTTTGCTGACGCAGGAACTCGGTCAGGGCGAGGACGATATCGGTGGCGGTGATGCCCGGCTGACGCTGGCCGATCAGCTCGACGCCGATGATATCCGGCAGGCGCATCCAGGAGGCGCGGCCGAGCATGACGCTCTCCGCCTCCAAACCGCCGACGCCGATGGCGAACACCCCCAGGGCATCGACGTGGGGGGTGTGGCTGTCGGTGCCCACCAGGCTGTCGGGGAAGGCGACGCCGTCACGGCGCTGGATTACCGGCGACATCTTCTCCAGGTTGATCTGGTGCATGATGCCGTTGCCCGGCGGGATGACGTCGATGTTCTTGAAGGCGCGCTTGGTCCAGTTGATAAAGTGGAAGCGGTCCTCGTTGCGCCGGTCTTCAATGGCGCGGTTCTTGGCGAAGGCGTCCGGGTCGTCACCGCCGCACTCCACCGCCAGGGAGTGATCGACGATCAGCTGGGTCGGCACCACCGGATTGACCTGGGCCGGATCGCCACCACCAGCGGCAATGGCATCCCGCAGCCCAGCCAAATCGACCAGGGCGGTCTGACCGAGGATGTCGTGACAGACCACCCGCGCCGGAAACCAGGGGAAATCCCGCTCACGCTTACGCTCGATGATCTGCTCCAGACAAGGCTCCAACAGCTCAGGCGCGCAGCGGCGCACCAGGTTCTCCGCCAGCACCCGCGAGGTATAGGGCAGGCCGGCATAAGCCCCAGGCTTGAGCGCCTCAACCGCAGCGCGGGTATCGAAATAATCCAGCTCAGTGCCGGGCAGGGGGGTGCGGTATCTTGTGTTCATGGCCTTCTTCAACAGGTTGGCGGTGGGTAAAAATCCGGTAGGCGCTGGGCCTGCCTGGGTGTCAAATCTCCCCCTTTACTAAAGGGGGGCAGGGGGGATTTCTTCAGCGTTCCATCCGGGCTACACCCAGCTGGCGGCTAAGGTTTTGCCCTTTGCTGCCGATTCTGACTACAATTCCTAGAAACAAAATTGACAATTCACAATCCAGTTCCGGTGCAATGACTCGGCCACAGTGAGGCAGGCCCCTGATCTGCCGGATCCTTTGCCCCCGAGGAGCAGCCAATGCGGCGTCTGATCGCCAGCCTATCCATAGGCAGTAAAATCTGGGCCGGTTTTGGCCTCATTCTGGCCCTGCTGGCCATCATCTCCACCCTCACCCTGGCCAATCTCAAAGGGGTGGGCGAGCAGGTTACCGAGGTCATAGAGCAACGCCAGCCGGCCGCCCTGCTGGCCGAGCGCCTGGCCACCGAGCTGCAACAAAGCGCATCGGCCCTGGGCTTCTATCTGCTCAGCAGCGAGGACGAGCACAGGGCCAATTATAGCAAAAGCATGGACCAGACCGGGCAGACCCTGGAGCAGCTGCGCGCCCTGCGGGTAGTGCGTGATGATGCGGCGAGTGCCGAGCTGATGCAAGGCATAGAGGCGAATATCGCCCGTTTTCGGAGGCTGGAGCCGCGCTTGCTGCAGGCGGCGGAGGCCTACACCAAGAATTTTCCCGCCTTGCAGTACTCCAACACCCATGTCAATCCCATCAACCGGGTGCTGCTGCAACTGATCAGCCAGATGCTGCTGTCGGAACAGGACGAGGAGGCCAGTGATGAGCGCAAGGAGATCCTCCTGCTGATTGGCGATCTCAGGTACAACTGGTCCAATGTCATGCGCGGTATTCGCGGTTATCTGGCCTTCCGCAATAACGAAAGCATAGACGACATGAACCTCTACATGGGGGCAGCGGAGAAGTCCATCGCCGGCCTGGCCGAGTTTGAGGATGAACTGACCTTCGAGCAGCAGAATGCCCTGGAGCAGATTCAGGGTCAGATGAAGGAATTCAAGAACAATCTCGGCAAGATGGTGGAGATTCATGGCGGCGAGCAATGGCGTACCGATACCTGGCTGGTGCGCAGCGAGCTGACCCCGCTGTTCCACGACCTCAACCGGCAATTGGAGCAATTGCTGGAGATCCAGAAGGCCGCCATCGCCGACACCAGCGCGGCCCTGCTGCAAGGGGCCGAGGCCACCAGCCAGCGCGTGGCCCTATTGCTGGGCCTGACCCTGGCGCTGGGGCTGGTGGTTGCCTGGTTCATTGGCCGCATCGTCTCAGGCCCGATTCGTCTGGCGGCCGATACCATGATCGATATCTCCAGCGGCGAGGGCGATCTGACGCGCACCCTGGTGAAGTCCGGCGAGGATGAAATCGGCCAGTTGGCCGACGGCTTCAATCGGTTCACCAAGAAGATTCGCTCCCTCATCGGCCGCACCTCCAACTCGGTCAACTCGGTCATAGAATCGGTTGCGCGCACCACTGAATATTCCAGCCAGATCACCCAGAAACTGATGCAGCAGGAGAGCGAGACCGAGCAGGTAGCCACGGCGGTCAACCAGATGACCGCCACCATCACCCAGGTGGCGGAGAATGCCGCCCAGGCCCGTGAGGCCGCCGAGGCGGTCAATCGGGAGGCGGACCAGGGTCGTCAGGTGGTGACTACCACGGTGCAGGCCACCCATCAACTGGCCACGGAGATCGAGGCGGCCGAGGCGGTGATCCGCGATGTGGCCAAAGACAGCGAGAGCATAGGCTCGGTGCTGGATGTGATCCGCACCATTGCCGAGCAGACCAACCTGCTGGCGCTGAACGCCGCCATCGAGGCTGCCCGCGCCGGTGAACAGGGGCGCGGCTTTGCCGTGGTGGCGGATGAGGTACGCAGCCTGGCCACCCGCACCCAGGAATCCACCAACGAGATCGAGCAGATGATCAGCCGCCTGCAGGGCGGTGCCGGCAAGGCGGTCAACGCCATGCTCAGCGGCCGGGACAAGGCCAAGACCAACGTGGAGCTGGCCGAACGTACCCTGACCTCGCTGCAAAGCATCATCGAGGCCATCGCCACCATCACCGGCATGAATACCCAGATCGCCCTGGCCGCCGAGGAACAGCGGCAGGTGGCCGAGGAGATCAACCGCAAGATCATCAACATCAGCGACGCCACCCGAGACACCGCCGAGAACGCCCGCGCCACCCAGGACGTGGTGGAAAATCTGGGCCGTACCGCCAGCGACCTGCAGGCCGTGGTCGGTCAGTTCTCCACCACCGGCGGCCATGGCCTGGACTTCGAGGCCGCCAAGGCCGCGCACCTGGACTGGCGGGCCAGGGTGCGCGGCTTCATCGACGGCAAGGATGTGCTGCCCATGCCCGAGGCGGCATCCCACCAGCATTGCAAGCTGGGCCAGTGGTACTACGGCGAGGGGCGGAAGAAATACGGTCATCTACGGCAGATGAAGGATCTGGAGCCGACCCACGCCGAGCTGCACCAGGTCATCCGCGAGATCATCGACGCCCGAGAGCAGGGCCAGCGGGACAGGGTCGAGGAACTCTACGCCAAGATCGCCCCCATCTCCGAGCGCATCATCCAGCACCTGGATCGGCTGGAAGATGAGATCATCGAAGGGGCCGACTGAGCCAAGGCGCGGCAAACTTCCCGCGCCAAACCGGCCGGGCATCGGGTATCATCCCGCCATGCCGTTAATCACACTGAAGAACATCCACCTGGCCTATGGCGCAGAATCCCTGCTGGACGGGATCGAGCTGGCCATAGAGTCGGCTGAGCGCATCTGTCTCATCGGCCGCAATGGGGCCGGTAAATCCACCCTGATGAAGCTCATCGCCGGCCAGATCCAGGCCGACGAGGGCGAATGCAACATCGGTCAGGGCATGCGCATCGCCCGTCTGGAACAAGAGGTGCCGGACGCCACCCAGGGCACGGTATTCGACGTGGTGGCCGATGGCCTGGAGCGGGCCGGCCAGCTGCTCAAGGCCTATCACCAGGTCGGTCAGCGGGTCAGCGAAGACCCGTCCACGGCCAATCTGGAACAGCTGGCCCAGGTCCAGCAGCAACTGGAGGCGGTGGACGGCTGGCAGATGGAACAGCAGGTGGAACGTGTGCTGTCGCGCCTGGGCCTGGATGCCGATGCCCGCTTTGACACCCTCTCCGGGGGTATGAAGCGGCGCGTCCTGCTGGCCCGCGCCCTGGTGCTTGGGCCTGATTTGCTGCTCCTGGACGAGCCCACCAACCACCTGGATATAGCCTCCATCCAGTGGCTGGAGGAGTTTTTGCTCAACTGGAAGGGGGCGCTGCTGTTCGTCACCCATGACCGCGCCTTTCTGCGCCGTCTGGCGACCCGCATCCTGGAGCTGGACCGGGGCTGCCTGACCGACTGGCCGGGTGATTACGACAACTACCTGCGGCGTCGCGACGAGCGCCTCAATGCCGAGGAGAAGGCGAACCAGCGCTTCGACAAGAAGCTCGCTCAGGAAGAGGTATGGATTCGCCAGGGGATCAAGGCCCGGCGCACCCGTAACGAGGGCCGGGTGCGGGCGTTGCAGCAACTGCGCGAGGAATATCGGCAAAGGCGCAGCCAGCAAGGCCAGGCGCGGATGCAGCTACAGGCGGCGGAACGCTCCGGCAAGCTGGTGGTCGAGGCCAGCGAGATCAGCTACAGCTGGGATGGTCGGCCCCTGGTGCGGGGCTTCTCGACCCGCATCCTGCGCGGTGACCGCATCGGCCTGATCGGCCCCAATGGGGCGGGCAAGTCCACCCTGATCAACCTGCTGCTGGGGCGCTTGCAGCCCCAGTCCGGCAGTTTGCGGCTGGGCACCAATCTGCAGATCGCCTTGTTCGACCAGCTGCGCGAGGCCCTGCAGGAGGATAAGTCGGTGTTGGATAACCTGGCCGGCGGCAGTGAAAAGATCGAGGTCAATGGCAAGGAGCGGCACGTCATCAGCTATCTGCAAGACTTCCTGTTCAGCCCCTCGCGGATACGTCAGCCGGTGCGCGCCCTATCGGGCGGTGAGCGCAATCGGCTGATGCTGGCCAAGCTGTTTGCCCGCCCGGCCAACCTGCTGGTGCTGGACGAACCCACCAACGACCTGGATGTGGAGACCCTGGAGCTGCTGGAAGAGCTGCTCATGGGCTTTACCGGCACCCTGCTGCTGGTCAGCCATGACCGGGACTTTCTCGACCATGTGGTTACCTCATGCCTGGCGTTCGAGGGCAATGGCCGTATCGGCGAATACGTTGGAGGCTACAGCGACTGGCTGGAACAGCGCCCCGCTGCCGCTGGGCAGGCAGACGACGCCAGACCCCAGGCCAATGCCAGCTCCAAAGCGAGTACCAAACAAGCGGCCAAGCAGGCCGCCAGGCCCAGCCCGGCACCAGCCCAGCGCAAGAAGCTCAGCTACAACGATCAGCGCGACCTGGATCGGCTGCCCCAGCGCATCGAACAGCTGGAGCAGGAGTTGCAGCAGATCCAGCAGCAACTGGCCGACCCCGCCCTCTACCAGGCCGGAGGTGATAAAGTGTCGCAATTGAATGGCCAGATGGCCCGGCTGGAGTCCGATCTGGCCGCCGCCTATGACCGCTGGGAAGAATTGGAGTCCTGATGTTTCGCTGGAAATTGTCGCTCAAGATACTCGGCCTGTTCGTGCTCATCGTGCCGGTGATGTGGATAGTGCTTGACCCGAACGGCCAGCGCTGGGCCGATGTCAACCTGCTGCGCCTCATGGGTAACCCGGCCATCAACCTGGATTTTGCCGCCCTCAACGGCAACGAAGACCTGGCCCAACTGCAAAAGATCTACCCCAAGCTGGAATTTCAGTGCGAAGCCAAGGACGGCACCGGCCTGAATCAGGTCTGCTACGCCCACATTGCCGCCATCAACAGCCTGCCGGCGCGCTACCTCAGCTTCTTTCTGCAGGATGGCCGCCTCAAGCGCATCAAGCTCAGCTATCGCGCCGCCTATCATGAGGCCTTCTCGCAGCAACTGACGGCGGTCTATGGCCAGCCAGGGATCGACCGCAAGCTGCCGCCTGCCAACCGGGTGGCGACCTGGCGTACCGGCCCCGGTCGGGTGGTGATGAAGGCCCAGGTCAGCGAGCAGGGCGACAACCAGCTGTTCTGGCTGAGACCGGGCTATGAGCCCTGAGCACGGCCCGTATCCGCGGCTGCTGCTTATCCTGGCCCTGCTTGCCAGCTCGGGCCTTTCGCAGGCGGCGGGGCTGACTGGCGACAAGCTGGATGTGGAGATCGGCGGTGCCGCCTGCGTCATGGCCAAGTGGCAGGGCAACACCCTGGATTATGCCCTGGTCTATGGCATGAGCCACCCCATCGAGGCGGTGGAGGAGGCCGAACGCATCCTTGCCAGCAAGGGCTATGACAGCAACTACAAGGGGGTGGATATACGCCACACCCAGGCCACGGCGATCTACCCCTACGGCTACGTCATGGTGGTCAAGAGCACCTTCAAGAACTGGCGCGGGTCCGAACGCACCGGCTACGGCTGCGGCTTCAGCATGCGCTCCTTCACCGAGGCCAGGGGCCGCGCCCTGAGCAACCTGCAAAGCTACTCCTGGGAATGGCTGCCCAGCATGGGCTTTGATATCGTAGAGCAGTTACGCTATCCATAAAGGCCCGATGGGAGCATTACCCAATTGTTCTAGCCACATCACATCAATAGGGTAGGCCCTGTGGGAGCAGGCTTGCCCGCGATTCAAAAAAACGCCAGAAGGGTCCATTCCTTCAAACTTCACCTTTCAATTCAGACGGTAAGCCGGGCGTAGAGCAGGGGCAGTTGCTTGGGCAGCTCCGAGGGCTGGCGGATGACGACAAAACCGCTGCTGCCGAACAGATAGGGCAGGTAGTCGTTGGCCTTGCGGTCGATGGTGACGCAGAAGGGCTCAAGCCCGGCGCGGCGGGCCTCGAAGATGGCCTGGCGGGTGTCCTCGATGCCGTAGCGGCCCTCGTACTGGTCCAGGTCGTTGGGCTTGCCATCGGTCAGCACCAACAGCAGGCGGCGGCCCTCCGGGCGTGGCTCCAGTTGCCGGTTGGCATAGCGGATGGCCGCGCCCAGGCGGGTGTAGTAGCCGGGCTTGATCTGTTGGATACGGCCGCGCACCAGGCCCAGGCTGGTCTCGGCGAAGTCCTTGATCTGATGGATGCGGATGGGGTCGCGCTTGCGTGAGGAAAAGCCATAGAGGGCATGGGGGTCGCCGGTGGCGGTGAGACATTCGGCAAATAGGAACAGGCTGTCGCGGATGACATCGATCACCCGGTAATCGTTGTTGACGTAGGTGTCGGTGGACAGGGACAGGTCGGCCATCAACAGGCAGGACAGATCGCGGGCACCGCTGGTTATCTGCCGGCACAGCCTATCGGCGCTGGCCTGGATGCCGGCGGCGCGGTCGCTGCAAAAGCGCAGGTAGCTGTCGATATCCACCTCATCGCCATCGGGTCGACCGCGTTCCCAGGTGCGCGCCGGTGCCAGGGCCTGAAACTGATGGCGCAGGCGCTTGGCGGTGGCCTGCAGATGCCCCGGCAGGGCCAGCACCTCGGTGACGTCCGCCTGCAACTCCTGGATGTGGCAGTGATTATCTTGCAGCGCCTGCTTGCGCCAGTCCCACTCCGGCAGCAGCAGGCCCTCGGACAGCACCAGATCGTCCTCGGCGGCGGAGGGCAAATCCAGATCGAACTTGAGGCTGGCGGCGGCGCGTTGCTTGCTGCGCGCCACCGAGATCTTGTCCAGGTCACGGGCGGCGGCCTCGGCCTGGTCCAGGTCCTCTTCATCTTCGGCATCCCGATCCACCTTGAGAAACTCGCCGATGGTGAGGATGTTTTCCATGCGAATGGTGATCAGCCCGCGCCCACCCTTGGGCTCATCCACCCGCTCGGTCTGGCGGCGCGACATGTCCTCCAGCTCGCGGTTCTGGCCCGACGGCGGCGGGGGTTCGGTATCTGCCGGGGCGTCCTGACCCGGCGGGCGTGGTGGATGGGGGTGCAGCCAGAGCGGCACCGGAAAGGGCGCGCGCTTGCTTGGCGGCAGCTGGGCCACAGTGCCGGGCTGTTGCAGGGCCTGGCGGATGGCTTGCTCCACTGCCGCCTCATCGGCCTTGAGGCTGGCGGGGTCGGGGCGCTGCGCCAGATGGGCCTCGGCCAGGCGATGATAGCGCGGCAGCAGGCCGGGAAAGCGTAGCAGGGCCTGGATACTGAGTTGCTGGTTGGCGCTGAGCCAGTCCTGCTGTCGGCCATCGGCACCGGTGGCCAGGGCGGCGAGCCAATAGTAGAGATCGGTGTTGAGCGCCGAGCTGGCAAACCAGGCGATGCGCGGCGGCAGACGCAGGGAGCGCTGATCACGCCAGGCCAGCTCGATCTTCTCGGCGCTGCCGGCGATACGCTGCAGCCAGTTGCGCCGCCGGGCATAGGCGGTGGCATCGGCCAGTTCGATCTGCAGCGCCGGGTCGCCGCCGAGGGCACGAAAATAGATCCCCAGCGGCCGCTGCAGGCTTTTCAGCTCCACCGCCGCTTCTGGGTGGGTTTCATCGGCTAGACGGGTGATCAGCCGATGCCAGAGGGCGCCTACCTGTTCTTCCATTAGAGGACGGGACTCGGGACTGGGGACTCGGGATTCGGGAGGGATCTATAGCGAGGATACAGCGAAGCGTTTCCTTCCGGCATCATACCTCGCGGGAAACTGACACATACCTGCGCAGTGCAATTCGGGGCAGCAAAACCCGTGCTAGCGGCCCCCCGGGTTCCGTTGCACTCCGTCCAGGCTACAGTCACCTCAGCTCGAACGGCAACAGCTATCTTGTGGGTCGAGTCCCGAGTCCCGAGTCCCGAGTCCCGCTTTTCAATTGCCACTCAGCTTATCCCCGTCTTTCGGATAATCCCTGCCCGTCACCACCGGCAGGGCATCAGGCCCGCTGACCCAGCGCAGCAGGGGTTTTTGCTGACCCTGCTGTACCTGCTCGCAGGCGCTGATGCACTGGGCGCATTCGGTGCAGGTGAACATCTTGCGCTTGAGGGTGCGCGGCTTCAGGCGCATGGGGCAGACGTTGTCGCAGGCGTTGTTGCAGCTCTGGCAGTCCTTGGCCCGATTGGTGTCAAAGCCCACCACCATGGCCTTGCTGTTGGCCATCCACACCAGGCTCTGAAAATGCCCCACGGCGCAGGCAAAGCGGCAGAACAGGTGGCGGGCGAAGGTAAATTCCAGGCTCAGCACCAGGGTGGCGGCGCTAAGAAAAATCGTCTGATTGCGCGTCAACTCGCCATTGAGCAGGTTGCTATACACCTCAAACGGCGGCAGCAGGTAGGTGAGCAGGGCCAGGGCCCAGAGGAAGCTGAAGCCGATCACCGCCAGCGCCACCGCCAGCCAATAGAGGGGATTGGGCATCAGGATGCGACCATCGGCCTGCTTTTCCGGCAACAGCCGCTGCTCCCACAGGCTGGGCTTGCCGGAGGCGCGGATCATCAGCTTGTTGATCATCTCCACCACGGAGAAATGCGGGCAGAGCCAGCCGCAGTAGAGGCGGCCAAAGCGCCAGGCGGACCAGAGAAACAACGCCGCGCCGCCAAACAGGGGGATAAAGCCAAACAGCAGCAGGCTGAGGGTGACGCCGAGCACATCGGTCTCGCCCTTGACGAAGGCGTCTATGCCCAGCTTCCAGTCCATGCCCAGCAGGATGGCGTGCTGCTGGGTCAGGTCGATGCGAAAGATATCCAGCGGCGGGGCAAGCAGAAACAGGGCAAAAAAGCCCCACTGGAACCAGGCGCGGCGGCGTTGCAGGGTGGTCATCAGAGGCTGACCTGCTTCTGCGGGCAGCCCTCCGGCAGGGGCTTGCCCACTAGGGGATAGCGCCAGCACAGGCCGGACATGGCCTTGGCCAGGCCATAGGCGCCAAACAGCACCAGGCTGGCGTGACAGAGGGTGAAGTAGGTGATGAGTATGACCCAGGTATTCACCCCCTGATAGCCGCCGAGCAGCAGGATCAGCAGGTTCACCAGCACCAGCAGCACCCCGGCCCAGATACTGCCGCTGAGGGTTTGTTGCAGGTGGGCCTTATCCAGCGGCGCGGCCTGGTCAATATTGCGCCGATACAGCCAGTAGAGCAGGACAAAGCCAAGGCCGGGGATAACCAGTAGATTGATCAGGTAGAGCACCTCGGCCCAGATGGCGACTTGGCCGCTGTCTGCCTCGGGCTGATCTTCAGCGGGGGACTCAGTCGAGATTGGCATGGATTACCTCGGTCAGGGCGGTAAGTGTGTCCAGATCGTCGGACAGGGGTTCCACCAGGGCGGCGATGCAGGCCTGGCGCGGTGACAGGCCGCTGCGGATCAGGGTGGCGGCATACACCAGCAGGCGGGTGGATGCCGCCTCTTCCAGGTCGTGATCCTTCAGGGCGCGCAGGGAATTGGCCAGGCCCACCAGTTGGGTGGCGCGTTCGGCGTCTATGCCCGATTCGCCCTGCAGTACCTCGATTTCCAGCTCCGGCTTGGGGAAATCAAAGCGCATGCCGATGAAACGCTGGCGGGTGGAGGGCTTGAGCCCCTTGAGCAGGTTCTGATAGCCGGGGTTGAAGGACACCACCAGCATGAATTCCGGCGGCGCGCTGAGGGTCTCGCCGGTGCGCTCCAGGGGCAGGATACGGCGGTCGTCGGTGAGCGGGTGCAGCACCACCGTGGTGTCCTTGCGCGCCTCCACCACCTCGTCCAGGTAGCAAATGGCGCCCTCGCGCACGGCGCGGGTGAGGGGGCCATCGCTCCAGAAGGTGCCCTCGCTGCCGATCAGATGCCGCCCCACCAGATCGGCGGCGGTGAGGTCATCGTGGCAGGAGACGGTGTACAGGGGCCGCCCCAGCCGCGCCGCCATGTGCTGAATAAAACGGGTTTTGCCGCAGCCGGTAGGGCCCTTGATCATCACCGGCAGCTGGTTTTGCCAGGCATGTTCAAACAGCTCCACCTCGCTGCCTTGGGGGACGTAATAGGGGGCGGTGCTCTGGCTCATGGGCTCAACTCGTGGTGGGGTGAAGCTGGGGTAGTAAATAAAGTCCGCAAATGAACGCCAATAGACGCAAATTTATACCTACTTACCTATGTGTTTCAGTGGCATTGCTGCGAAACTCGCGAAGCGCTCTCTTGCTCCCTCTCCCTCCGGGAGAGGGTTGGGGCGAGGGGTGCGACTAGGGGGCTGTTGTCCTAATGGCTAGATTAGTTGAGCATTCTTACTGTGAAACAACATTGCCGGTTGCCAATCTGGAAGCTCCGAGCCCCGGAAATTTCGAAAGGGCGCTCGGAGGTGCAAAGGGTAGGTGTGGCCCTGCCCAGCGGCAACCCCGGATTCTCCGCACTTCATCTGTGCTACGTCTTCCTCATTCTTCTCTGCGTCCTCTGCGCTTCTTTGCGTCCTCTGCGTCCCATTGGTGTGGTGACGCTGCCCGCTCCATGAGCGTTAGTAGGTGTGAATTTGCGTCCATTCGCGTTCATTTGTGGACCCAAAAAATCCAATCATCCAGCAGCTACACCGGATAGGACAGGTAGAAGGCCAGGCTGATCAGGCCGCCGGGGATCAGCAGCCAGACCAGGATTGGCCAGCGCCAGAAGCCGCGCAGTCGGCCCAGGCCCATGAAGTAATCCCCCACCAGCCAGCCCTTGATCAGGCCAAAGGCCAGCACCAATAGGGCCAGCTCCAGGCCAGCCAGGCCTGACTTGCCTATGCCCCAGGTGACCACCGACAGCCCCATCAGGATCAGATAGACCCGGGTGCAGGGACGAATCAGGGGCGTGCCCCGGGTGGTGTCTTTTTCCGCTGTATCGACCTTCATCGCATTACATAGACCAGGGGGAAGAGGATCAGCCAGACCAGATCGACCATGTGCCAGTAGCTGGCACCGGTCTCCACGCCGTCATGCTCCTCGGCGCTATAGTCACCGGCGCGGGCCTTGAAGGCCACGGCCATGAGTATGACCATGCCAAGGATGACGTGCATGAAGTGGAAAAAGGTCAGAGACAGATAGAACATATAGAACTTGTTGGTGCTCAGGTTGATGCCCATGCCGAAGTGATGGGCATACTCGGTGGATTTGATCACCAGAAACAAAGCGCCCATGGCCAGCGCCGCCCAGAGCCAGCGGGCGCAGAGCTGATGCTTGTTCTCGCGGATGGCGGAGACGGCGCGCACCACGAAGTAGCTGGAGGTGAGCAGGGCAAAGGTGTTGAGCAGGGCCGCATCCGAGTTCAGGGTGAGCTGAAATTCATTGAACAGCTCAACATGATTGGCGCGGGTAAAGGCGTAGGCGCTGAAAAATACCGCGAACACCAGAAGCTCGGCCAGGATGAAGATCCAGATGGCCAGATCGCCAGGGGGATACTGTAGTTTTAGTTTCTTTTCCATGGTCCTAGGCTAAGCCCATGCCTGGGCCAAGTTCTTGAGCCAGGTCAATGATTGCCCAGGGCAAACAGGCAGAGAAAACGGGGTAATTGGCCTGGGCCGCAACTCACTGGGCCGCAAAGCAATGGATCGCAAAGGACGCCAAGAGAACGCAAAGGACGCAAAGGTTACTGTGAAACAACATGGCCGCCTGTCAATCTGGGAGCTCCGAGCCCTGGAAATTCCGATCTGATGCTCGGAGGGGCAAAGGTTAGGCGTGGCCCTGCCCAGCAGCAACCCCGGATTCTCCGCACTCCATCCGGGCTACGTCTTCCTCATTCTTCTCTGCGTCCTTTGCGCTCCTTTGCGTCCTCTGCGTCCCATTGATTAGAAGATGTTTCATGTTCCGGGGTGCCCCACACCTAGCTCAGATAGGTGTGGGGTCGCCCCATGATCGTCGGGCATAAAAAAACCCGCCAGCTTGGTTACCCAAGGCTTGGCGGGTTTAAGTGGGGTTGCCCCCGTTTTCAGGATGCAGGGGTCGGCGCAACCGGCGCGACCTCTGCGTCCCTTTTCAGGCAAATCAGCCCTTGGCCTCCAGGGTAGCCTCCGGCTCATCCTGGCCGATGAAGAAGCTGGCCACATAGACGATCAGGCCGATAAGGAAGATGATCCCGGCGATCTCACGCAGCCAGTAGAACAGGGCGATCTTGTCCTGCACCATCATGAAGTCCATGGGCGCATCGCCCATGCGCTGCAGATAGACCTGCAGGATACCGGCGGCGGTGAGGAACAGGGTGATGAACACCATGGAGATGGTCATCAGCCAGAAGGACCACATCTCCAGTACCTGCTGCTTCATGGAATTGGCCGCCTTGCGACCGCGCATCAGCGGCATGGCGTAGCTGATCATGGTCAGCACGATCATCACATAGGCCCCGTAGAAGGCCATGTGACCGTGGGCGGCGGTGATCTGGCTGCCGTGGGTGTAGAAGTTCACCGGGGCCAGGGTATGCAGGAAGCCCCACACGCCCGCGCCAAGGAAAGCCATGACGCCGGTACCCAGGGCCCAAAGCACGGCGGCCTTGTTGGGGTGTTCACGGCGACGACGGTTGACCATATTGAAGGCGAACAGGGTCATCATGAAGAAGGGGATAGGCTCCAGGGCGGAGAAGATGGAACCCCACCACTGCCAGTACTCGGGGGTGCCGATCCAGTAGAAGTGGTGACCGGTACCTATGATGCCGGTGATCAGGGCCATGGCGATGATGATGTACAGCCACTTCTCGATCACCTCGCGGTCCACGCCGGTGGTCTTGATCAGCACGAAGGCCAGGATAGCGCCCAGGATCAGCTCCCACACGCCTTCCACCCAAAGATGCACCACCCACCACCAGTAGAACTTATCGCGTACCAGGTTGTGCGGGTTGTAGAAGGCGAACAGGAACAACACCGCCAGGCCCACCAGGCCGATCAACAGCACCAGGCTGATGGCGGTCTTGCGGCCCTTGAGGATGGTCATGCCGATGTTGTAGAGGAAGGCCAGGGCAACGATGACGATGCCGATCTTGGTGATCGTCGGCTGCTCCAGGAACTCACGGCCCATGGTGGGCAGCAGGGCGTTACCGGTCAGCTTGGCCAGACCCGAGTAGGGCACCAGCAGATAGCCCAGGATGGTCAGGGCACCGGCGACGAGGAAGATCCAGAACATCAGCTTGGCCAGCAGGGGGCTTTCCAGCTCGCGTTCCGCCTCTTCCGGTACCAGGTAATAGGCCGCGCCCATGAAGCCGAACAAGAGCCAGACGATGAGCAGGTTGGTGTGGACCATGCGGGCCACGTTGAAGGGGATCTCAGGGAACAGGAAGTCCCCCATGACGTATTGCAGGCCCAGGATGACACCGAACAGGATCTGGCCGACGAACAGGCCGATGGCTGCGGTGAAATAGAGCTTGGCGACGGATTGTGATTGATATTGCATAATAAAAACTCCCGATTAACCCTTGATGTTCGGCGGCCAGCCGGCGGCGTCGATCTCAGAGACGTACTTAAGGAACTCGGCCAGGGCGGTGAGTTCCTCGTCAGTGAAATTGAATTGCGGCATGGAGCGGCGACCGGGCACGCCATCGGCAGGGCGATACTTGATGAAGCCCTTGATGGCCTCGGTGCTGTTGCCGAAGCGGGTATAGACGTTGCCCAGCTCGGGCGCGAAATAGGCCCCCTCGCCAAGCAGCGAATGACAGCCGACGCAGTTGTTTTCTTCCCACAGACGCTTGCCGTGGATGACGGTTTCGGTCAGGTTCTGACGGTTGTCCCGATCGGGCAGGGCCGTTTCGGTATCGTAGGTCAGGGCGAGGAAGAGCAGGGCAAAAAACACGGTACCACCGTAAAAGATGTTCCGTGCCATGGCTTTGGTGAAGGTTTGTGACATTGAAGTCCCCTTAGAAATGGCTTTTGGCCGCCGTATTTCAGGCCAAGCTGGCCCTCAGAACCTTGATGTATGTCAGGATTTGCCAGCTTTTAGTGCCAAACCCCTCGCTCAGGGCCATCAATATGACAGGGAATCACGGTCTGAACGGGCCACAGGCCCTGGCCTTCACACTCAACCTTAACCGCATGCAGGAAGACTATGCCCTCGCCATACTCCACCGCGTCCAGGTGCATGTTGGCGATGCCGCGCAACGTCTCTCGTAGCGGCTCAAGCCTAGGAGGCTGTGACAGCCAAAGCGACGCAAGACGGCATGCATCCACCAGCACCAACACCCCGCTTGGCATGATGCGAGATCTTTGGCTTGATCACCCGATTTCCTGCCATTTATCTGTTCAAATATGTACAAATCTGCCGTATCCTTGCCAAGATTACCATCACAACTGGGGCATACTGCCATGGCGGGTGAGAGCGCGATGAAAGACGTTACAGGCGAGATATTCACCCTTGACGACGTGGCAGCCTACCTCAAGGTGGGCAGGCGAACGGTATATCGCTTGGCTGCAGCCAAGAAGATCCCTGCGTTCAAGGTAGGCGGGACGTGGCGGTTCTCGCGCACTGATATCGACATGTGGATCAAACAGAAGTCGATGGAAGGCCTGGACGTCGGCAGTGAGAATTCCAGATGGTCAACAGAGAACAAGAGTGGAGAGCGTTCATGATCAAGACGGTTAAGCAGGCCTGCCGGTTCAATCCGGTCATTCAAGACTACCGGATGAGTCAGGGCATCGAGAACCTGGCCGATCTGATTCATGACGCGGGTGATGGTCGCGAGTTCTTCTCACGTAACTTCGTCACGCACGGCATGGAGCAACTCTTCCGTGAAGGCCTCCTGCGCTTGTCGGGTAAGTCTGATCAAGCGGTCTTCGAACTGACCCAGGCGATGGGTGGCGGTAAGACACACATGATGATCGCACTTGGCCTGCTGGGGCGTCACCCGCATCTGCGTTCGGAAGTGCTTGCGACTGATTTGAGCGCTCGCGTGGATTGCGGTCAGGCCCGCATCGCCGCTTTCAACGGTCGCAACAACCCCGACAACTACATCTGGGGCGAAATCGCGACGCAGCTAGGCGAAGCCGAGGCCATCAAGCCCTACTGGATCAATGGCCCCAAAGCGGTCGATCAGCGGCAGTGGAAGGAAATAATCGGCGGCAAGCCTACATTGATCCTGCTCGACGAGTTGCCGCCCTACCTCGACAACGCCAGCACCCAGGTGTTTGGTCAGGGCACGCTCGCCAACATGGTGGTGTACAGCCTCAGCAGCTTGATGAGTGCAGCGCTTGAGCTGCCCAATTGCGCCATCGTCATCGCCAACCTATCCGGCAGCTACAAAGCGCAGACTAGGGCGCTTGGCGATGCCATTTCCAATTTGCAGCAGGAAACCCGCCGCCAGGCAATGACCATCACCCCGGTGCAATTGGCCGGTAACGAGATCTACGAGATTCTCAAGAAGCGATTGATTGACGAACTTCCCGATGAGCGCATCATCGCCGACATCGCCGACGAATTCGCCCAGCAGATCAAGAAGGCAGAGGACGGTGGCTACATTATCGCCTCCAGTCTGGAACAGATTGCCGAGCAAGTTCGCGAGACCTATCCCTTCCATCCCTCATTCAAGCATCTGGTCGCCCTGTTCAAAGAGAACGAAGGCTTCCGCCAGACTCGTGGCTTGATGCAGTTCACCGCCAGGTTGTTGAAAAGTGTTGCGGAGCGAGAGGCAGACGACGTTTTCCTCATCGGCACCCAGCATTTGGCACTCAATGACGATCAAGTCAAAGACGAGATCGAACGCATCGCGCCAAAGTTGATGCCAGCCCTCACCCGCGACATCGCCGACAATGGCAATGCCATTGCCGAGTCCATTGACGATGAACTGGATGGCGATGCCGCCCAGCAAGTGATGACGCTGTTGCTGGCATCTTCCTTGTCGCGTGCGGTGGGTGGCCGAATCGGTCTATCCGATAGCGAGATCATCGAATTTCTGGCAGCACCTAATCGCAAGGTGGACGAGTTTCTCCAGGCGCTGGAGCGACTGCGAGATCAGGCCTGGTACCTGCACCGTGAAGATCAGCGTTTCTTTATCAAGGAAACCGAAAACCTCACCCGCCAGATCGAGCGCAACGCCAAGGAAGTCCCGCAGCCCAAGGTGGATCAGGCGCTGATCAATCGCTTAAACGGCTTTTTGCAGCCAGAGCGGCGCAACGCCTATCAGGATGTCCAGGTTCTGCCGAAACTCGATGAACTCAAGCTCACCGGACCTCGCACGCTGATCGTGATCAAGCCCGACGGCAAGGTGCCGCCCAGTGAGCTGCAGAACTTCTTCGACTACCAGCAGGAGAAAAACAACCTGCTGGTGCTCACCGGGCAGGATAGCCACATGGCCGATGCCGTCGAAGACCGTCTGCGTGAGCTCTACGCCATCGAGCAGATCCATAAGCGCTTGAAGCAAGGCGACACTCTCTACGAGGAAGCCCGAGACCGCCTGGAGGAGGCGGAAGACCGCTTTAACAAGGCACTGTCCGCCGCCTATAATCGGCTCTATTTCCCTGCCAATGATCCGGTGGATGGCCGTGATGCCCTCGCTGCAGTCACTATTGATAATGGATTGAAGCTGGGCAAGGGAGATCAATCCGCTGAAGCTCAGATTGAATCCTTACTTGCCAGTCCCCGCGCCAACTACAAACTCGCGGCGGACCTCGCCGAGAATTTCAACGAGTACTTCGCGATGGCCGAGGAATATCTCTGGCCATCTGGCAAGGATAACCGGCGCACGCCTTGGAAGGACGTAGTCAGCCGCGCTAAAAATAACTCGGTTTGGCCCTGGATGCCCGGCAATGGTGGCATGGATACGCTTAAGACCGAAGCGCTGAAACAAGGCCGCTGGCGTTTGGGTGAGGATGGGTATGTTGAAAAGGGACCGTTCCCCAAAGACAAGACCACTGTCAACGTCTCAGTGGTCGGCAGCCATCCCGACACCGGCGAGACCATTTTGAGCCTGACTCCCCGGCATGCAGGGGAGAGTCCCATGATCGTCTATGCGACCCGGCCAGATGCACTGGCTAGCGGAAACCTAGTGGACGACCCCGACAGCTTCACCACCGGAGAAGGTACGCTCTACTTCCAGGTTAAAGATCAGACCGGTCGGTATGAAACCGGGGCACCCATCCGCTGGACCGCCGACATCAAGATACGCCATCAGGTAGATCCGGCCGCAGACAAACGCCGCATCACCTTGGCCAGCACGCCCAAGGCTGATCTCTTCTACACCCTGGATGGCTCTAATCCGAAGGACGGAACGCCTTACGAGGGGCCGTTTGAGATCGGACCTCAGGCGGCCCGCCTCCTGGTCTATGCCCGCGCTGGCGAAGCCAATAAGACAGCGGACTTTCAGATCCCAGCCAGTGGCGACAAGAGGGTACAGATCGTCGACACCAAACCGGCCAAGCTTCAATCCAAGCGGGTCACGTTGGACACCACAGATCGCGTCTATGGCGTCATCAACCGCTTCCGCGATCAGCCGAGCACCCGCTTCAAGGGTGTTCGCATCGAGATTGGCGAGGGTGAAAACACTGTGACCGTCCGCTTTCAAGAGCGAGAAGTGACCGCTGCAATGATTGAGAGTGTGGTGAACAGCCTTCGTCAGGTGTTGAACGAAGACCAAGCCCCGGTTGCCATCACCATTGCCGATGGCATCCAGTTCGACACTGGGTTTGCCGCCAAAGAGTTCGCCAAGCTGGTGGGAATGGAACTCAAGCCAGGCGACGTCATTCAGGAGAGTTAACAAAATGGCCCAATCCAAGGTGGCCCAGAGCAAAGCGACCGGCCGCACTGCAAAAGGAAAGGCGGCCGGGCAGAAGAGCCAGCACCCGACGCTGGGCTTTGGCGTGCCTGCCACCTCGGATCCGCATCACTTCAAGGTCATCATCCCCCGCAGCAATACGGGTCGGGTGCAGATCAGTGAATACCTCGGAATGCAGGCCGCAGCTGATGAGCACGCTGTGATCGACCGTGTCTTACTGGATCGGCCTCGCTGGACGGCCATTCGCTCCGAAGTGCAGCGCGCATTCAATGCTCGACTCAACGGCCACGGCCTGAAGCCCAGCGCATGGAAAGTCGGTAGCAACCTGGTTGACAGGCTGTTGGGGAAGGAGCTCTGCGTCCTGGCTTGGGCTGTGGAGCACATGGAGATTGAGAAGGTGCCGGTGGCGGTGCGCAATTGGCTGGCCCTGCGTCCTGAAGAGCGCTGGTGGCTGTTTGGTATGACAGCAATGAGTACGGGTGGCATCAACGACGGGGACAAAGGTTGGCGGCTGGCGTTGCGCCATGCGCTGGGTGACATCGCGCAGAGCGAACTGCTGCAACCCAAGGCGCGACGTCAACGTGTGCGGGACGATAGCGATCGCCCAACCTTGGACCTATTTGGGAATGAATGAAAAATGAACCTGATTACCCACAAACCTCAGCCTATCGGAGAGATTGACCTTTACCTGCACCTGACAGCACATAGGGCGGCCCGTGGCCGCCGCGCCCTCGCAAGGTGCAACCCCATTGCAAGCGGCCTGGCGGTGGGCGCGGCCCACCCTATGCTCGCGGCAAGCCAACGCCAGACGAGGGCTGAGATACATGAGTAATCAGGAAAATGAATGAAGTGGCAAGAACAGCAACGACCTTGATGCAGCTCAAACTAAAAGATGCGCCGACGCTGATTGAGTCAGTTTTTCCGGCGCAGAAAGTGTCGTTCGAGGCACAAGCCGAGCGCAAAGCGGTTGCCGCTCAGACGCTGACCGGGTTGGGCTCCTACTGGAAAGGGCGCAAGCCACTGATACTGGTGCGTGGCATCGTGCTGGGCAGCTTGTTGCCGCCCACCGATGACCCAGAGCAAGACCTCGTGGTGTTCGAGAAATTGATGGCCTTCGATGAGGAAAGCCTGGCGCGACGGGCCTTGGCTGCGAACGCCTTTTCCGCGTCTGCACTGCAGGAACTGATCCCGATCAACGACCCAGAAGAGTATTTCTCGGGGCGTGGCTGGCGGCGCGACATTGCCGACGATGACAAGCTTGTGCTATATCGGAGGGCGTTGGCGACGTTCGGGAGCTACGAGGAAAAAGCGGGTCTCGGCAAACGCCCTGAGGAAGTGAATCAGGAATGGCTCTTTGCTCCGGTGTGGCCGGAGGTCAATCGCCACTACGCCCACCTGGGCGTGAGCGTGAAGTCCCTGCCGGAACTGGTCGAGCAATTCGGCGTCCTGCGCTATGGTCACCGCCCCCGCGTGGGCGACACATTCAGCGGCGGCGGCTCCATCCCCTTCGAGGCCGCGCGCATCGGCTGCGATGCCTACGCCTCCGACCTGAACCCCATCGCCTGCATGCTGACCTGGGGCGCGTTCAACATCGTTGGTGCGAGTGTCGAGGCTCGTGCCGAGATTGAAAAGGAGTACAACGCGGTCGCGAATGCGGTTCGGTCCGCCATTGATGCTCTTGCCATTGAAAAAGATGCCAAAGGAAACCAAGCCAAGGCATTCCTCTATTGCCTGGAGACGCGCTGCCCCGAGTCCGGTTGGATGGTCCCGATTTCGCCGTCTTGGGTTATTTCGAAGAATGGCAATGTGATAGCGCAACTGGAGCCTGACACTGCCAACAAGAGATTCAACATTCGGGTCAAGAGCGGGGCCACCGCTGACGAGTTACGGGAGGCCGCTGCCGGGACTGTGCAAGACAGCAACTTGCACTATCAGCTTAATGGCAAGATACACCGCGTCCCTATAAGGACCCTCCGAGGTGACTTCCGGGACTCACACGGCAATTCGGGGAATCGTCTCCGCCCATGGGAAAAATCGGATTTCGCCGCTGCGCCGGGTGACGTTTTTCAGGAGCGGCTGTATGCCATTCACTGGATCGCCAAGGATTCGCTGAAGGATGCGAGGCCCAAGACATACTTCGCTGCGCCAACCGAAGCCGATTTGGAGCGCGAACGCCGTGTCCAAGCCATCGTCGCTAAGAACCTGGCCCGCTGGCAGCATGAAGGCTTGGTGCCGGACATGGCCATAGAGCCGGGCGACAAGACCGATGAGCCGATTCGAACTCGTGGCTGGACGTACTGGCATCACTTATTCAATGCCCGCCAGTTGCTGCTGTACGCCGAATTAAAGAAGCACACCAGCGCTACCATGTCGCTGAGCTTTTGCCAGATGATCAACACCAGTGCACGGCTCACACGCTGGACCGTAGGCGATGGCCCCGGCCGCAGCGGCGGTACCAAGCAGGTCTTCGACAATCAGGCGCTGAATGTCCTGTTCAACTATGGTTGCCGAGCTTCTATATACCTGCTCGACTCACTTGCCGCCAAGGTCAGTGGGTCGCCGATACCGCAAGTCTCACGGCTTGAACAAAGATGTCTTCCAGCCGCAGAAATTTCGAGCGACTGTGACATCTTTATTACCGATCCGCCTTACGCCAATGCGGTGAACTACCACGAGATCACCGAGTTTTTCATCGCGTGGCTGCGCAAGAACCCGCCCAAACCCTTCGACGAGTGGGTGTGGGATTCGCGCCGCGCACTGGCCATCAAGGGCTCGGGTGAGGATTCCCGGCGCGGAATGGTCGCCGCCTACAAGGCGATGGCGGATCACATGCCAGACAACGGCATGCAGTGCGTGATGTTCACCCATCAGGACACGGGTGTTTGGTCGGACATGGTCGGCATCTTCTGGGCTGCTGGCTTGCAGGTCGTTGCAGCCTGGTACATCGCCACCGAGACGACGTCCGAGTTGAAGAAAGGGGGCTACGTACAGGGCACGGTGATCCTGATGCTGAAGAAGCGCACTGCAGGTGATCGTGCAGGCTTCAAGCAACGCATCCTGCCAGCCGTGCGCAGCGAAGTTCAGCGTCAGATCGAAACGATGATGCACCTTAACGATGAGGTGAAGAGCAAACACGGCGAGCCCGTTTTCAACGACTCCGACCTGCAGATGGCAGGTTACGCCGCCGCGCTGAAGGTGCTGACGGCCTACACGCAAATTGGTGGTGAGGACGTGACGGCTTTCGCACTGCGCCCACGCGTGCGCGGCGAGGTCACGGTGGTCGATGAAATCGTGCAGCAGGCGGCAGAAGCAGCCAACAGCCTGCTGGTGCCTGAGGGCCTTACTGCCGACACCTGGGCCAAACTCACGGGTATCGAGCGCTTCATGCTGCGCATGATGGACATGGAAACCACCGGTGCAGCCAAGCTCGACAACTATCAGAACTTTGCCAAGGCCTTCCGCGTGGAGGATTATGCTCGGGTGATGGGCAGCATGACGGCCAACCAGGCCCGTCTGAAGCGCGTGCCCGAGTTCGCCTCCCGTGATCTCACCGACAGTACAGAGCTCGGTGCCACCCGGCTCGGTCGCTTGATCATTGGCGTGCAACAGGTATTGGCGGAAATCGAACCCCAGGCCATCGTTAGCCAACTGCAGGCCGAAATGGCGGACTTCCTCGAGGTGCGCTCACTGCTGGTGGATTTGCTGGCCTTCATCAAGCGCAAGACGCTGGAACCGGAAGTCCGTACAGCGGCAGAGATCCTCGCCGCTCGACTCAAGAATCTACGCTTTGGTGGGTGAAGGCGGCATGCAGATGCAAGAGGACTTTCTGGATGCGCACCGACGTCACTTGAGCGATGCGGGCTATCTGTTTCAAGCAGAACGTTGGGCCAATGCGGATCACCTGTATGGCATTTCAGCCGAGTGCGGATTGAAGGTTTTGATAGAAAAGCTGAAGGGCAGCTCACTCGATAGAGGCGACCGACTACATGTCATGGAAGAGAAGAAGCCAAACAATGCCTGGCTGAAGTATCAGACCTATCTTTCTGGTCACGCGAAGGCCGCCAAGCTTGCTTTGCCAACACTCAACCCATTTGCCGACTGGCTTGTGTCGCAGCGATACGCAAATCAATCGAATTTTGATCACGTTCGGGTTCAGTCTCATCAGGAAGGTGCAAAAGCCGTAGCTGCCTTGCTCAAGAAAGATGCCGTAGAAGGTTTCAAATGATTACTTTTGATCAAATTCTCCCCATCACTCGTGATGTTTTTGAAACGATTCAGAAACCTGTTTTGCAACTGGACTGGTTGATCATCAACCGCGACCTCAACGGACTGGTGCGCTTCATTGTGCCGGAACACTGCATGTCAGACGATGCGCAACGCGCCGAAATTGAAGGGGCATACCGAGTACTGGCTGAACGTATCGCCCCCCACGCCTATCCAGTCAATGTCGGCATACTGTATGAAGTCACCCGCAAGGAAGCTCTCCACGGCGCACAGGCCTTCCTGCTGGAGGGCTTTCAGAATGTTTGGGTTGTTGATCGACTGGCAAACGAAAGCACCTGGGAGTCCATTGCGGAGGTGTCAAGCGGCGTGCCCCGTATTGTGTTTTTTTCCATCAAGGGTGGGGTAGGGCGTTCAACGGCATTGGCGGCCAGTGCCTGGGCATTGGCAAGGGCAGGCAAGCGGGTATTGGTTATGGATCTCGACCTCGAATCGCCGGGGCTTTCCAGTGCCTTGTTGCCGACGGATCGCCTGCCTGAATATGGCATCACCGACTGGCTGGTGGAGGATTTGGTCAATAACGGACACTCTTTGTTGAATGACATCTATGCAACCAGCAATCTAACGACAGCTGGCGAAATCTACCTGGTGCCTGCGCATGGGCGAGATCCGGGTGAATATGTGACCAAACTCGGTCGTGTATGGATGCCCAAGGTTGACGCACAAGTGCACCATGAATCATGGTCGGCACGTTTGAACCGATTGGTCAATGAGCTTGAAGAGAGGGTTCGGCCCGATCTGATTTTTATCGATTCACGCGCTGGTATTGATGAAGTTGCCGCTGCCTGCGTAACTGACCTTGGCGCACATACGGTTTTGATGTTCGCCATTCAGGGGCGACAAACCTGGACAGGTTATCGTGCCTTGTTTGCGTATTGGCAGCAGCGCTCCGTTATTACCAAGATTCGAGATCGTCTGCAACTGGTTGCCGGATTGGTGCCGGATGATGATCGCAGGCTGGACTATCTGGCCGCTTTGCGCGCCGATGCTTATTCCCTCTTCGAAGAGACTTATGACGAAGTGGAGCCAGGTGCGGTTAGTCAATGGAACTTTGACGAGGACGATGACAACGCACCCCACACGCCGTTGTCTATTCGCTGGAGTCGGGGTTGGTATGGCCTGCTGAGCCTGCAACAACGCATGGTGCAGGTCGATGAGAGTGAAATTCAGTCTGTATATGGGGAACTAATCGAGTTTCTTAATCGATCCATTATGGGGGAGTGGCCTTCATGACGAGTCCACAAACCATCAGAGAAGCCATTATTGCTGCTCCGTTTGAGTTGGATAACACAGGGGAGATTCCACGCCCAGGAACACTTTACATCCCGCCTGCGCATCGAAAGGCGCTGTCTCAGGAGGCGGTTCTGGTCGTGGGGGCACGTGGAGTCGGAAAATCATTCTGGACCGCAGCACTGGGTGACAATGATCTGCGTCGCCAGCTCGGGGGGGCTGTCAAGGAACTGGCAAGTACGACAATTCAAATCGGGCATGCTGCAAAATCGAACAGCCGAGCCTACCCGGATAGGGAAACCTTCAAAGGTATTTTAGCGAAAGGGCATGATCCCTACGCTGTTTGGCGAACGGTAGTCGCCCGTTGGCTTGCCGCTATCGTGGGTGAATCAGTCACTGAAGATTCTTGGGTGTCTTCTGTTCGGTGGGCAGAAAACAATCCGGAACAAATTGCCCGAATTGTAGAAAAAGCCAACCAGAAATTACTTCAGAATAATCAGTCTGGACTGATTGTATTCGATGCACTGGACCGAACCAGTGATGATTGGGAGACGATGAATCACATTGTGCGAGACCTGTTGCGTGTGGTCTTGTGGCTTAGGGATTTCTCCAATTTGCGCGCTAAGGTTTTTCTTCGCCCCGATCAGCTTGAGAGAACTGTTACCACCTTCGTTGATGCTTCTAAACTACTGGCAACCCGTGCTGACCTGACCTGGGAGCGTCATGATTTGCACGCCATGATGTGGCAGCGCCTGATCAATGCGCCAAATGAGCATGGTAAGTGCTTGCGTGCCGTGGTGTGCTCCGTATTACCAACAACAGCAAAACTGAATTTTCAAAATGACGCATGGATTTTGCCGTCTGTTATAACATCTGAGCATCCTCATCAACGCCCACTTTTCGAATCCTTGGCTGGGGATAAGATGGGTAAGGATGCCAGGCGAGGCGTTCCTTATGTATGGAGCGTCAGTCACCTTGCCGATGGCCACGGCTGGACTTCACCACGCTCATTTCTGGCGGCGGTTAGTGCAGCGGCTGAAGATAGCCAGCGTTATACGGATTACCCATTGGCCCTGCATTACGAAAGCCTGAAACGAGGCATTCAAAAGGCCTCCCAAATTCGGGTGGCGCAAGTGGCCGAAGATGATCCATGGGTTACAGAGGTTATGCTCCCTTTGAAGGGTAGTAATGTTCCTCGAGAATACGATGGCATTCGTTCGGCATGGGAAGAGGCATTTCCCCAGGGTTCTGGCAGTATCTCAACCGTACACTTACCTCCTCAGCATGCGGGTAGCTGGGAAGGCGTTTGCAAGGATTTGGAGCGATTGGGGGTCTTTGTTAACCGCAAGGATGGCCGCATCGATATGCCGGATCTTTATCGTGTCGGCTTTGGACTGGGCCGCAAGGGCGGCGTAAAGCCGAAAAACTAACGACAATGGGTATCCGGCGCTTTTCTTCGCGTACCCACCGGCTGGATACCAGCATTCTGATGCAGCATCTGGTCGGTGCCAGAAGCTACAAGCGTATTGCCGGCTACTTCACCAGCTCTTTGTTCGAGGTGGCTGGCGAAGCGCTGGAGCACTTACCCGAGGTCAAGATCGTTTGCAATGTCGATATCCATCCCGATGATCTGAAGGTGGCGCAGCTACGCGAAGCCAAGATGATGGGGCGTTGGAATGAGAAGGCTATCGAAGCGGAGGCCTTGCTCAATCGAGATCGTTACCGTCGCCTCGATGCCTTTCTGCAGCAGCACGGTCAGGCGGTGCGAGTTGCGCCTGATAGTATCTGCGGCTTCGTGCATGGCAAGGCGGGTGTCATTGAGTTGGCTGATGGCCGCAAGCTGGGTTTCATCGGCTCAATGAATGAGACCCGCAGCGGCTGGCAGCGGCACTACGAGATCTTGTGGGAAGACGATTCCCCTGAAGGGGTCGCCTGGATCGAGGATGAGTTCTACTTTCTGTGGAATGCTGCGCGGCCACTGCCGCAGGTAGTCATGCGCGAAGTTCATCGGCGGGGCTATCGCCGCGAGGTGCCATTTGATGAGATCGAGGGGGATGAAGATCTCGCACCAGCGGCCCTGATCGAATCGCCTCTTTACCGCGAAGGCTTGTCTCTACAGCCTTGGCAGCAAGGATTTATTACCGAGTGTCTGCGCCACCACCAGCAGCATAAAGTTGTGCGGTTGCTGCTGGCCGATGAGGTGGGGCTCGGAAAGACGTTGTCCCTCGGCACCGCGGCCTTGACACTCTGTCTGCTGGCCGATCGAGACCAGCAGGCCCGCAAGCCGGTGGTGATTTTTGCACCGGCTACACTCTGTGTACAGTGGCAGACGGAGATGATCGATAAGCTGGCCATCCCCTGTGCACGCTGGGATACCTTGCGCAAGGTTTGGTTGGATACGGATGAGCGCGTGATCTCACCGGCAGGTCGAGAGCAGATTGTCAGGTGCCCGTTACGGATTGGTATCGTCTCCACCGGGCTGATGATGCGGGATTCGTTGGAGAAACAGCATATGCTGGGGTTGCGCTTTGGCCTGGTTATCCTCGATGAGGCGCACAAGGCCCGCAGCCGCCAGGGATTTGGCAAGGATGCCGGTACGCCAAATGAACTGCTTGCCTTCATGCGTGAGATTGCCGCACGCTCAGATCACGTTCTTCTGGGTACCGCTACGCCGATTCAGACCCAGCCCGAGGATCTGTGGGACTTGATGGGTATTCTTCACCAAGGAAAAGGTAATTTTGTTCTCGGTAATGACTTTGCGCCGTGGCATCGGCCTCCTGAAGTGCTGCTGATTTTGTCAGGTGAGCAAGAGGTGACAGATATCGCATTTGCTTGGCAGCTGCTGCGTTCACCTTTACCCCTGGTTGACTCTACCCAAGAGCCGCATGCAAGAAAGCTATTCAGCGCCATACGCCAGGACTTGGGGCTGATCAATGGGGAATGGCAAACCACAAAGACGATCACTGAGCTGACAGAGGATACACGGGAGATACTGGGGGATGAGTTGGAGCGCCGTATTTCGGGTGCGACCCTGTTCCAGCGAGAGAATCCATTGGTGCGTCACGTCGTGCTGCGCAAACGCGTCAGCCTTGAAGATGCTGGACTGCTAACCAAGGTCGGTGTTGATGTTCATCCTAATCGCCAGCTTGTCGGCGATCCCCGCTGGTTTGATGCGCTCTTTGAGGCCAACGCGTTGCGGACCCATGAGAATTTCCGTGAAGCCTATCGTGAGGCACGTCTGTTTGGTCAGGCTCTGGGCAAGCGCGGTAAGGGTGGCGGATTCATGAAAAATCTCATGGAGCAACGTATTTGCTCCAGTATTCAGGCAGGACTCAGTACTGCCAGGATGCTTTTGAAAGGCCGGACGATCCACCAAGAGGAAGATGAGCAAGAGGCCGATCTGAAGGTTGAAAGCGGTGAAGAACGTGAGGTCCTGCTCCGCCTGATCAGTCGCCTAGAGCACATTGAGGAAGATCCAAAACTCAACGCCGTTATCCACTACCTGGAAAGAGAAAAGTGGCGAGAGCTCGGGGTCATCATCTTCAGCCAGTACTACGACACGGCCAAGTGGGTCGCCGACGAGCTGGCCTCAAGATACCCTGATGAGGCAATTGGCCTGTACGCGGGTGCAGGACGCAGTCGCTTGTATCAACGTGGCGATAGCGTGACGTGCGAGCGGGAAACGCTCAAAAAAATGGTGGCTGAACATGAAGCCCGTATCATGGTCGCTACCGATGCGGCCTGTGAAGGACTGAACCTGCAAACGCTTGGTGCCTTGATCAATGTCGATTTGCCGTGGAATCCGACACGTCTCGAACAACGAATTGGACGCATTAAGCGCTTCGGCCAAAAGCGTGAAACGGTGGATATGCTCAATCTTGTGAATGAGCAAACCGTGGATGAAAAGATCTATGATCGCCTGTCAGAGCGGATGCACAATCGTTACGACCTATTCGGATCAGTGCCAGACACGATCAAGGACGAATGGATCGAGGAGATCGAAATCCTCGGGGAAAAGATGGATGAGTTTATCAATGCCCAGAAAGAGGCCACAGGTTTTGACCTGCGCTATTTGGGCACGATGGAGCCACCCGCGAAGGACTGGCGCGATTGTTCGGAGGTGCTGTCACGTCGGGACTTCGCGGTGTTAATGACTACAGCCTGGATAGGATAATGATGCTAAACGAGTGCCTAATTGAATAACGTGTGACGCAGATCGTTACAGGCAGGTTCCCCAGAGTCGCATGACCTGTGTATGTGTGGATGCCTCTACGTACGGAACCAGGGATGCCTCGCCTGTTGGGTATGAAGCCACCCCTGGTCAAGGGTCAATAGCTGAATAGCCGAGAGAACGGTCTGAACGGGCCGCAGGCCCTGGCCTTCACAGCAGCCCCCGCAGCCGATAAAGCATCTCCAGGGCCTGGCGTGGGCTCAGGTTGTCCGGGTTGAGCGCTTGCAGCTTGTCGATCACCGGATGCTGGGGCTCGGCCCTGGTCTCGGGGCCGAACAGGGACAGCTGACGGCCACCCTGTTCGGCGTGCTGCTTGGCCGATTGTTCCAGCTCGCGCAGGCGCTGGCGGGCGCGCTGGATCACCTGCGGCGGCACCCCGGCCAGCTGCGCCACCTGCAGGCCGTAGCTTTGGTTGGCCGGGCCTTCCTTGACCGCGTGCAGAAAGACGATGCCCTCGCCGTGCTCCACCGCGTCCAGGTGCAGATTGGCGATGCCGGGGTATTCCTCGGGCAGTGTGGTCAGCTCGAAATAATGGGTGGCGAACAGGGTAAAGGCGCGTATGCGGCTGGCCAGTTCCACGGCGCAGGCCCAGGCCAGGGACAGGCCATCGAAGGTGCTGGTGCCGCGGCCGATCTCGTCCATCAGGATCAACGACTGCTCACTGGCGTTATTGAGGATATTCGCCGTCTCTTCCATCTCTACCATGAAGGTGGAACGACCGCCGGCCAGGTCATCGGAGGCGCCGATGCGGGAGAAAATGCGGTCAATGGGGCCGATCTCGGCGCTCTGCGCCGGGACAAAGCTGCCGGCAAAGGCCAGCAGCACAATCAGCGCCGTTTGCCGCATATAGGTCGATTTTCCCCCCATGTTCGGCCCGGTGATGATGAGGATGCGGCGCTGCTCGTGCAGCTCGATACCGTTGGCGACAAAGGGGCTGGGGCTGAGCTGCTCCACCACCAGATGGCGGCCGGCCTGGATCTGTACGCCCGGTTGCTGCCGCAGCACCGGCTTGACCAGGTCCAGCTTCTGCGCCCGCTCCGCCAGGGCGCAGAGCACATCCAGGGCGGCCAGCCCCTCGGCGCACAGCTGCAGCGGCCCCAGCTGTGCGGCCAGTCCCTCCAGCAGATCCTCGTACAGGGCCTTCTCCCGCGCCAGGGCACGCTCCTTGGCGGAGAGCACCTGATCCTCGAATTGCTTCAGCTCCGGCGTGATGTAGCGCTCGGCCCCCTTCAGGGTCTGGCGCCTTACATAGTCCTCCGGTGCCTGATCTGCCTGGCCACGGCTCAGCTCGATGTAATAGCCGTGTACTCGGTTGTAGCCCACCTTGAGGCCAGCGATGCCGGTGCGCTCGCGCTCACGTTGCTCCAGATCCAGCAGGAACTGGTCGGCATTGGCGGACAGATCGCGCAGCCGATCCAGCTCGGCATCGTAACCTCGCGCCAGCACGCCGCCATCGCGGATCAACAGGGGTGGTTGCTCGATGATGGCGGCCTGCAGCAGCTGCTGGGTCTGCGGGTGTTGGCCGATCTCTGCGGCCAACTGCAGCAGCAGGGCCGATTGCAGTGGCTCTAGCAGGCTTTGCAGATCGGGCAGCAGGGTCAGGGCATCGCGCAGACCGGCCAGATCACGCGGCCGGGCCGACTTCAGCGCCACCCGGGCGAGGATGCGCTGTACATCGCCGATGCCACGCAACTCCTCGCGCAGCGGCTCAAAGGCATAGCCCTGCAACAGCTCCTCAATGGCCAGATGGCGCTGGCCGACGGCCTGGCTATCGCGCAGCGGTCGGTTTAGCCAGCGCCGCAACAGGCGGCTGCCCATGGCGGTGGCTGTGCTATCCAGTACCCCGGCCAGGGTATCCTTGGGTCGGCCACTCAGACTGTGGTCGATCTCCAGGTTGCGCCGGGTAGCGGCGTCGATCAGCACCGCGCTATCGCGCTGTTCCAACGCCAGGCCGCGCAGATGGGGCAGGGCGGTGCGCTGGGTCTCCTGCACGTACTGCAGCAGGGCACCGGCGGCACTGATGGCCAGGCCCTGGTCGGCACAACCGTAGCCGCCCAGGTCCTTGACCTGAAACTGGGTGCAGAGCAGGCGGCGCGCCGTGTCCGGCTCGAAATGCCAGGGTGGTCGCCGGGTCAGGCCAGCACCTTGAGGCAGGCGATCGATCAGATCGCTACTGTCGTCCAACAGCAGCTCAGCCGGATGCAGCCGCTCCAGCTCACTGGCCAGGGCCTCCGCGCCCTCCAGCTCCTGCAGCAGGAAACGGCCACTGCTCAGGTCCAGCCAGGCCAGGCCAAAGCGTTGTGTCCGCTCATCCATGCGGCCCGTCATCTGACCCTCGACCAGGGCCGCCAGCAGGTTGTCCCGGCGCTCCTCCAGCAGGGCATCATCGGTCACTGTGCCGGGTGTAACAATCCGCGCCACCTGGCGCTCAACCGGCCCCTTGCTGGTGGCCGGGTCACCGACCTGCTCGCAGATGGCCACCGACTGCCCCAGCTTGACCAGCTTGGCCAGATAGCCCTCGGCGGCGTGATAGGGGATACCGGCCATGGGGATGGGCCGCCCCGCCGACTTGCCGCGCTTGGTCAGGGTGATATCCAGCAGATCAGCCGCCCGCTCGGCATCCTCGTAGAACAGCTCGTAAAAATCGCCCATGCGGTAGAACAGCAGCATCTGCGGATATTCCGCCTTGATACGCAGGTATTGCTGCATCATTGGGGTGTGTTGCTCTTTTTTTTCTAATGAACTCATGTTGTTATGCTACTCTACTTATTGATTGCTAAGCATTTATCGTTTTTCCATCGTCTCTTGCAGTCTCATCGAGTCTCACGAAATATCATCCAGTCTCAGGAAAAAGTGTAATTTGAAGTGTAACTTTTGTTGGTGTAACTTTTCCTTGAAATGCAAAAGTTACACTTTTTCCGTTGTGTCGGACAAACTGACATCAATTCAAGAGGATGCCAATGGCAACGATACAGGGTACCAAAGCCTTGTCTTCCAGGACAGTGGAGACGATGAAGCCGGGACTCGACACGACTTGGGTCGCAAGACTCAGGTTATTCTCTTGACGCATCACCAGCACTTAGTCGATCTTGCTCGCTCGGTGCTGACGGAGGATGGTGTGCACTTTCATGAGTTAACTTGTCACGTCCCGTTCTCTCACCTTGCTCGCTACGGGCACCCAAACCCGACAGGCTTCAAGGATCCACTCACTCCATGACCGGCTTTGTCCATCTCGACCTGCACACCGAGTACTCACTGGTGGACAGCGTCATCCGCATCAAGCCCCTGGTGAGCCGGGTAGCGGCGGCAGGCATGCCCGCCGTGGCGGTGACCGATCAATCCAATCTGTTCTGTCTGGTGCGTTTTTATCAGGCCGCCAGCGCCGCCAACGTCAAGCCCATCGCCGGGGTGGATCTCTGGCTGCGCAACCCCGAGGACGAACAGAACCCCGACCGCCTGCTGCTGCTGGTGCAAAACCAAACCGGTTACCGCAACCTCACCCGGCTGGTGTCCCTGGGCTATCGCAAGGGCCAGATCCTAGGTCGGCCGCAGGTGGATCGCGCCTGGGTGGCACAGTACGCCGAGGGCCTGATCGCCCTGTCCGGCGGGCGCAGCGGCGATGTGGGCCGCGCCCTGCTGGCGGGCAATCAGGCCCTGGCCGAGCAACGCCTGAGCGGTTGGCAGGCCCTGTTCGGCGACCGCTATTACCTGGCGCTGTCGCGCACGGGCCGTCCCGGCGAGGAAGACTATCTGCATGCTGCGGTAGAGCTGGCGGCGGCCAAGGCGGTGCCGGTGGTGGCCACCAACGAGGTGCGCTTTCTCGATGGCGGCGACTTCAATGCCCACGAGGTGCGCGTCTGCATCCACCAGGGCCGGGTGCTGGACGACAGCCGTCGGCCGCGCCAGTACAGCGAGCAACAGTATCTGCGCTCACCCGAGGAGATGGCCGAGCTGTTCGCCGACCTGCCGGAGGCGCTGGAAAACAGCGTCGAGATCGCCAAGCGCTGCACCCTGGAGCTGAGCCTGGGCAAGAACTATTTGCCGGATTTTCCCATTCCCGACGGCCTGAGTATCGAAGAGTTTTTCCGCCAGGAGTCGGTCAAAGGCCTGGAGCAGCGCCTGGCCAAGATCATCCAGGCAGATGCCGCTGATGCCGAAGCCCAGCGCAAGATCTACGAGGATCGCCTGCATCTGGAGCTGGATGTGATCAACGCCATGGGCTTTCCCGGCTACTTTCTCATCGTCGCCGACTTCATCCAGTGGGCCAAGGATAACGATGTGCCGGTGGGGCCGGGGCGCGGCTCGGGGGCGGGTTCCCTGGTGGCCTATGCGCTTAAAATCACCGATCTGGACCCCATCGAGCACGATCTGCTGTTTGAGCGCTTCCTCAACCCCGAGCGCGTGTCCATGCCCGACTTCGATATCGACTTCTGCATGGAGAAGCGCGACCGGGTGATCGACTACGTGGCGCGTAAGTATGGCCGCGATTCGGTGTCCCAGATCATCACCTACGGCTCCATGGCGGCCAAGGCGGTGGTGCGTGATGTAGGCCGGGTGCTGGGTCATCCTTACGGCTTTGTGGATAAAATCGCCAAGCTGATCCCCTTTGATCTCAAGATGACCCTGGACAAGGCCCTGGAGGAGAGCGAGGAACTCAAGCAGCGCTACGACCGCGAGGACGAGGTGCGCGAGCTGATCGACATGGCCCGCTCCCTGGAGGGCCTGACGCGCAACGCCGGCAAGCACGCCGGCGGCGTGGTCATAGCCCCCGGCGAGCTGACCGACTTCGCCCCGCTCTACTGCGAAGCGGGCGGCGAGGGCCTGGTGACCCAGTTCGACAAGGACGACGTGGAGAAGGTCGGCCTGGTGAAGTTCGACTTTCTCGGCCTGCGCAACCTGACCATCATCGACTGGGCGCTGAAGACGGTGAATGCCGAACGCCAGACCCAGGGCGAGCCGCCCATCGATATCAGTGCCATCCCGATGGACGACCCGGCGGTATTCGCCCTGCTGCAGCGGGCCGAGACCACCGCCATCTTCCAGCTCGAATCCCGTGGCATGAAGGAGCTGATCAAGAAGCTGAGGCCGGACTGCTTTGACGACATCACCGCCCTGGTGGCGCTGTATCGCCCCGGCCCGCTGCAGTCTGGCATGGTGGACAACTTCATCAACCGCAAGCATGGCCGGGAGCGTATCTCCTATCCGGATGAGAGCTATCAGCATCTGTCGCTGAAGGCCACCCTGGAGCCCACCTACGGCATCATCCTCTATCAGGAACAGGTCATGCAGATCGCCCAGGTACTGGCGGGCTACAGCCTGGGCGGTGCCGACCTGCTGCGCCGCGCCATGGGTAAAAAGAAGCCCGAGGAGATGGCCAAGCAGCGCGCCGTGTTCGCCGAAGGGGCGGAAAAGAACGGTATCGACGCCGATCTGGCGATGAAGATCTTCGACCTGGTGGAGAAATTCGCCGGTTACGGCTTCAACAAGTCGCACTCGGCGGCCTACGCCCTGGTGTCCTACCAGACCCTCTGGCTCAAGGCCCATTACCCGGCGGCCTACATGGCAGCGGTGCTGTCGTCGGACATGGACAACACCGACAAGGTGGTGACCTTCATCGAGGAATGCCGCCGCATGGGGCTTAGGGTGCTGCCGCCGCACGTCAATCATTCCGACTTCATGTTCAGCGTGGCGGATGAGCGCAGCATCGTCTATGGCCTGGGCGCGGTAAAGGGGGTAGGGGAGGCGGCTATCGAGGGCCTGGTCCAGGCCCGGCGGGAGCAGGGGCCGTACAAGGATTTGTTCGATTTCTGCCGCCGTATCGACCTGCGCAAGGCCAACCGGCGGGTGCTGGAGGCGCTGATCCGCGCCGGGGCCATGGATGAACTCGGTCCCAACCGCGCCAGCCTGATGCTGCAACTGCCGATGGCAGTCAAGCTGGCGGAGCAGCAGAGCCAGTCGCGCTCGGCAGGCATGGGCGACCTGTTCGCCCTGGATGGCCCCGAGGAGGCCCTGGCACCGCCCAGCCAGGTGCTGCCCGAGCCCAGCGACGAATGGGAAGACGACCTGCGCCTGCAGGGTGAGAAAGAAACCCTGGGCCTTTATCTCACCGGCCATCCGGTGGACCGCCACCGCCCCGAGCTGCAGCAGCTGGGCTGCCGCGAGCTGGGCGGCCTGGACGGCGCGCTGGGGGATGCCGGCCCCGGCCAGCGCGGCGGGGTCAGCGTCATGGTCGGCGGTATGCTGGTAGCGGTGCGCCGCAGCCGTACCCAGCGCGGCGACATGGCCTCGGTGCTGCTGGATGATCGCACCGGCCGGGTCGAGGCCACTTTCTTCGCCGAGGCCTATGAGCAATGCCGCGACCTCCTGGTCAGCGACAGCATAGTGCTGATCACCGGGCGGCTCAGCTTCGATGAATACCGGGGCGGCCTGAGCCTGCGCGCCAGCCATGCCCAGACCCTGGAGGATGCCCGTGCCCAGCGCGCCAGCTGCCTGAGCCTCCGCCTGGATCAGGCCGACCTGGCGCAGCGCGGTATCGGCCCGCAACGCCTGCTGCAAGATCTCAGGGAGATGCTGCAGCCCTTCAGCGGCGGCCATTGTCGGCTGGAGTTTCAGTTCCGGGCCAGCACGGCCAGCGGCCGTGTCCGCCTAGGCCAGGGCTGGCGCGTCAAGCCCAGCGATGAGCTGCTCAAACGCCTGCGCCGCTACTTCGGCAAGGATGCGTTACAGGTAGAGTTCGGCCGTGCCGAGGGCAATGGCCTAGGCTAATCCCGTCATCGGTGTAACGGCTCAGGCCTCTCATTCCCTTTGATCCTAATGCCCATGGGGCGACCCCATACCCATCTGAGCCAGGTGTGGAACACCACGGGATATGAAACGTCCTGGGTGACTGGGCTTGAGGCGCAACCCATTAGCCGCCCCTAAGGCCGACCTACCCGATGGGCTGAACTTTGTGGGCCATCATGCAGTCAATGATTGGGCTTAATCAGCCGTCGAATTTGGCTTTACATTTTCCCTGGTTATGCCAAAATCGACACTGTTAACCAGTTCTAATATACCCGCTTGAGGTGGGTTTTTTCTTACTGCAATTCTGGAGAATGACCGATGAAGAAGCATTTTGCACTCCTCGCTGCTGGCGCACTGTTGGCGGTTTCTGGCATGGCCCAGGCCGAGCGTAGCGGTGAAGAGGTCTATAACGGCCCCTGTCAGGTGTGTCATGTGGCCGGCGTGGCCGGTGCGCCCAAGCTGGATGACAAGGCCGCTTGGGCCCCGCGTATCGCCACCGGTATAGATGCCCTGGTGAACACCGTGAAGACCGGCAAGAACGCCATGCCGCCCAAGGGCACCTGCATGGACTGCTCCGATGCCGAAATCCGCGCCGCCGTGGAATACATGGTCTCCAAGGCTCAGTAAGGGCTATGCGCCGGTGCAGGGAAGCACCTATCCCTTCCTTCTTTCCCCTTCCGCCGACTCCCCTGCATTCTGTTAGAATCACGCCTCTTTGCTCAGAGGTGATTGCATGACCGTTCGTACCCGATTTGCCCCCAGTCCCACCGGCTATCTGCACGTGGGCGGTGCCCGTACCGCGCTGTTCTCCTGGCTCTATGCCCGCAAGCACGGCGGTCGCTTTGTGCTGCGCATTGAGGATACCGATCTGGAGCGCTCTACCCAGGAGTCGATCAACGCCATCCTGGAAAGCATGACCTGGCTGGGGCTGGAGTACGACGAGGGGCCCTTCTACCAGACCCATCACTTCGAGCGTTACAACGAGGTCATCGGCGAGCTGATGAACAAGGGCCTGGCCTACCGCTGCAATTGCAGCAAGGAACGGCTGGATGAACTGCGCCAACAGCAGATGCAGCGCAAGGAGAAGCCCAGATACGACGGCCATTGCCGACATGCCGAGGTATCCCGGGACGAGCCCCATGTGATCCGCTTTAAGAATCCCACCGATGGCGTGGTGCTGGTGGAAGACCTGATCCGTGGTCGCGTGCCCTTCGGCAATGCCGAGCTGGATGACCTGATCATCCGCCGCACCGATGGTGCCCCCACCTACAACCTCAGCGTGGTGGTGGATGACCATGACATGGGCATCACCCACGTCATCCGTGGCGATGATCACCTGAACAACACCCCGCGCCAGATCAACATGCTCAAGGCCCTGGGTTGGGCGGTGCCGCAATACGGCCATGTGCCCATGATCCTGGGCGATGACGGTGCCCGCCTGTCCAAGCGCCATGGCGCGGTCAGCGTCATGCAGTATAAGGAGGCCGGCTTCCTGCCCGAGGCCCTGCTCAATTACCTGGTGCGCCTGGGCTGGTCCCACGGCGATCAGGAGCTGTTCAGCATCGACGAGATGGTCCAGCTGTTTGAGCTCGGCGCGGTGAACAAGTCCGCCTCCAGCTTCAATACCGAAAAGCTTAGCTGGATCAACCAGCAGTACATCAAGAACGCCGACCCCCTGCGCGTGGCCCATCTGCTCTCCAGCCACCTGGGGGATCGCGGCATAGACCCGGCCGAGGGGCCGGAGCTGGCGGCAGTGGTGGAGGCCCAGCGCGAGCGTGCCAGCACCCTGGAAGAACTGGCGCAGATTAGCCTGTTCTACTACCGGGATTTCACCCGCTACGACGAAAAGGCGGCGAAAAAGGCCTTCAAGGGCGCGGCTATCGAACCGCTGGAGCGGATCAAGGGACGACTGGCGCAACTGACGGAGTGGAACCGCCAGGCCATCCACCAGGCCCTGGAGCAGACGGTGGCGGAGCTGGGCATTGGCTTCGGCAAGCTCGGCATGCCCCTGCGTCTGGCAGTTACCGGCGGCGCGCCCTCGCCGGAACTGGACCTCACCCTCTATCTGGTCGGCCAGGGCGCCTGTCTGCGCCGCATCGACCAGGCGATCAACCACATTCAGCAGCAGGAAACCCCCGCATGAGCAGCGAAGCCCCCAAGGCCGGCAGCAACTTCATTCGCCAGATCATCGACCAGGACCTGGCCAGCGGCAAACATGACCAGGTGCATACCCGCTTTCCGCCGGAGCCCAACGGCTACCTGCACATTGGTCACGCCAAATCCATAGTGCTCAACTTCGGCATCGCCCAGGACTATCAGGGCAAGTGCAACCTGCGCTTTGACGATACCAATCCGCACAAGGAGAACCAGGAGTTTGTCGAGGCGATCAAGACCGACGTGCGCTGGCTGGGCTTCGACTGGCAGGATCGTCTTTTCTTCGCCTCCGACTACTTCGAGCAGCTGTATCAATTCGCCCTGGAGCTGATCGATCAGGGCCTGGCCTACGTCTGCGAACTGGACGCCGAGCAGACCCGCCTCTATCGCGGCACCCTCAAGGAGCCGGGGCGCAACAGCCCCTATCGCGAGCGCGGCAGCGGCGAGAATCGCGACCTGTTCCAGCGCATGCGCGCCGGTGAATTCCCCGATGGCAGCAAGGTGCTGCGCGCCAAGATCGACATGGCCTCGCCCAACATCAATCTGCGTGACCCGGTGCTCTACCGCATCCGCCACGGCGTGGTGCATCACCAGACCGGTGCTCAGTGGTGCCTGTATCCCATGTACGACTACACCCACCCCATCTCCGATGCCCTGGAGGGGGTTACCCACTCCCTCTGCACCCTGGAGTTCGAGGACCACCGCCCCTTCTACGACTGGGTGCTGGCGCACCTCAGCGTGCCCTGCCAGCCGCAGCAGATCGAATTCTCCCGCCTCAACCTGGAATACACCGTGGTGAGCAAGCGCAAGCTCACCCAGCTAGTCAGCGAAGGCCATGTCAGCGGCTGGGATGACCCGCGCATGCCCACCCTGGCCGGCCTGCGTCGGCGCGGCTACACCCCGGCGGCGATCCGCGAATTCTGCCAGCGCATCGGTGTCACCAAGGCGGAAAACCGGGTGGAGATGGGCGTGCTGGAAAACTGCATCCGCGATGACCTGGACGCCAAGGCCCCCCGCCGCATGGCGGTGCTGCGCCCGCTCAAGCTGGTGATCGAAAACTACCCGGCAGACCGGCTGGAGCTGCTTGAAGCGGCCAACCACCCCAAGGATGAAGCCCAGGGCAGCCGCCAGATTGCCTTCAGCCGCGAGATCTACATCGACCATGATGACTTCGTCGAAGTGGCCCCCAACAAGAAATGGAAGCGGCTGGTGGCCGGTGGCGAGGTACGCCTGCGCAACGCCTACGTGATCAAATGCGAGCAGGTGATCAAGGACGCCAGCGGCACCATCAGCGAGCTGCGCTGCAGCTACGACCCCGCCACCCTCGGCGCCAATCCTGAGGGCCGCAAGATCAAGGGCGTGATCCACTGGGTATCCGCCAGCCACAGCCTGGAAGCCGAGGTGCGCCTGTACGACCGCCTGTTCAATCGCCCCAACCCGGAGCAGGTGGAGGAGGGCGGTGATTTTCTCGACGCGGTCAACCCCGACTCGCTGCGGATCCTCAGCGGCTGCCGCCTGGAACAAGCCCTGGCCGAGGCCCAGCCCGGCGAACCGGTGCAGTTCGAGCGCGAGGGCTACTTCAACCGCGATCCCGAGCCGGGCCGGCTGGTGTTCAACCGCACCGTCGGCCTGCGCGACAGCTGGGCCAAGATCGAGCAGGAGCAGGCGTCTGCATAGGGCGGCCAGGTGGGAGGGCAGCTTGCTGCGCGACCTGAGAGATACTGCCAAGTCGCCCGGTACGGTCGGCCTCCTATCCCAACCCATCCCCCAAAGGGGCGAGGGGCTAATGGCCTGAGCGGTTACATCAGGAAAATTATTTCACTCTAGGACTAGACAGGAGGCGCAACCCTCTCTAAGATACGCGCTTCCTTGAACGGGGCCATAGCTCAGCTGGGAGAGCGCAACACTGGCAGTGTTGAGGTCGGCGGTTCGATCCCGCCTGGCTCCACCAAGTTTTTTATAAAAAGTCCTAAGTCCCCTTCGTCTAGCGGCCTAGGACCCCGCCCTTTCACGGCGGTAACAGGGGTTCGAACCCCCTAGGGGACGCCAATAAAATCAAGCGCTTAGCGAAAGCTAGGCGCTTTTTTTTGGGTTAAGCAAAGGGTCCTGTTCGAGCCGATTGCCGCCGACCCAGTCAGGGTTGTTGCCGTACAGGGTTAGCTCGGGCGAGAGTTCAATCAGAAAGCGTGGCGTAAAGTCCTTTAGCCAGCCGCTACTGAACCCCGTAGGCATGTTCTTATCGCCGGGCTCAACGGGGAAGGTCGCCGGGGTAGATATCGTTGGTGGCGCTTACCGCGTTGCCGACAAACCAGCAGCCAGCAAAGGCAGCTGCCAGACCAAGCCGTGCTTTCATGATGCCCTCTCGTTCGGCTATAAATTCAGGCCAGGGACTCTACCTCAAACCCCACCAAATTGCGTTGCTCCCTGCTGAATTCGATGCCGATGAGGTGAATCGGCTGCTTGAGGCTCAGATATTTTTCAGCGTAATGCTTGGCCTTCAGCTGTTCCAGCGCCTTGCCCTCCGGCGCCAACTCCACCACCTTGAACTCGAACAGCCAGACCTGACCGTTGAACAGTAGAGCCATGTCCAGTCGGCCCTGATTGGTGGCATCCTCCAGGCGAATATCGAGTCCCAGGGCGGCGAAGTGGCTGTAGAAGACGCTGGCCCAGTAGCCTTCGTACTGGGTGATGGGGTTGTTGCGGTACCAGTCGTGGGGGATGCCGGCATAGAGGCTGTGGAAGTGCTGGCGCAGTTGCTCGAAATCGCCGCTCATCAAGGTATCGTAAAGACGGCTGACTGACTCGCTGGCCAGGCTGGCGTTACCGTAGAGCCTGCTGAGCAGGGCCTCGTTGAGGGCGCTTTCCACCTCCAGATTGGGATAGCCGAGCCGGTATTCGACGCGGGCAGCGCCCACCTGACGCTGACCGTGGATGGTCAAGTACCCGGTCTGCCACAGCAGGGCCTCGGTGGCCATGTCGTCCACATCAAAGCGCGATAGCAGGGCCTCGGTGGCGTGCCAGGCGCTGATCTTGGGGCTGAAGGTCTGGCGCTGGGTGAGTACGTCGATGAGGAAGGTCGGCGTGCCGGTTTCAAACCAGTAGGCGCGAAATTGACGGTTGCGCAGTAACAACAACAGGTCGAAAGGGTTATACACCGCCTCTCCGGTCCAGTTGTAGCCATTGTACCAATCGCGAATTTGTTGCCGGTCCAGGCCTTCCAGCTCCGGGGCGAATACCTCATCCAGGTCATCTTCCGTATAACCGCAGATCGCCGAATAGCCGACATTCAGGGTGATGTCTTCCAGATTGTTCAGGCCGGAGAAGATGCTCACCTTACTGAACTTGGAAACGCCGGTGATGAAGGCGAATTTGATCTGGGCGTCGTTGTCCTTGATTACCGAGTAGAAATTGCGCAGGCCATCGCGCATCTCACGGGCCAGCTCGGGTTGGGTCAGGTTATCCACGATAGGCTTGTCGTACTCGTCCACCAGAATGACCACGCGCTGGCCGTATTTTTGCGCGGCACGCTGGATCAGCTCGGCAAAACAGCCCGGAGCGGTGGGTTGGCGGCAGCTGATGCCCAGCTTGGCCTGGTTGATGTCGAGCAATTCGCGGAACTTGGCCTCTAGCTGCGCCCGATCGCGCATCAGGCCACCGCCAAAGCTCAGGCGAATAACGGGATACTTGATGCCCCAATCCCAGTGCTCATGGGCATAGAGACCGCGAAACAGCGGCTCATTGGCCTGAAACAGCTCGGCCAGGGTATCGAGAAAAAGGGATTTGCCAAAGCGGCGTGGGCGGGATAGGAAGTAATAGCTGCCCTCTTCGATCAACTGCAGGGCAAAGGGGGTTTTGTCCACATAGTAATAGTCCTCGCCACGGATCTTGGCGAAGGTGTAGATGCCGGTAGGGAGTTTTTTGCGTTTCATGGCCCAATCATAGCACCGCATCGCCCGCTGCTGGGCCTAGGCGCCTTGACCAGGACATCTTTACAACGGCACGGCGGCCAGGGGCCGCCCTATGGGTTGTGGCGCTATGGATCGGCTATGTCTGGACTTGCTGTGAAACACCCTTGCCGTTGCAACGCATCCTGGGAGCTCCGAGCGCTGGCTCGGAGGTGAGTGTTAGCCCGGATGGAGTGCAGCGCCGTCCTGAGCCTGTCGAAGGGCGGAATCCGGGGTTGGTCCCAGTCCAGTGCGACTCGCGACGCAGCGCGTCGCCCCTGGGTACCCACGCAGCGCGTGGGCACCAGAAAAGGCCGATAGGGCGGGCCGCGCCCGCCGCTGATCCCACTACTGGTCCTACACCCAGCCGTCGAACTGCATCACGCCAGTGATGGCCGCTGCCGCCTCCTCGGACGCGGCCAACTCCACCGCCAGCCAGCCCCGGTCCAGGCTGCCGTCGGTCAGCTTGGTCTGGTAGGTACTGAGTTCGGCTGTGGTGGCCGCCCGGCCCAGGGTGTTTTGTATCAGCTGCTGGATATAGCCGGCATCGTCCAGGTTTGCCGTGTTGGCCTGCTGCTGGAAGCGGGCCAGCAGGTCGTTGGCATCGGCCTGGTCGCTATGGATATAGGCCCGCTCGGCGCTCCACTCGGCTTCGGTGGCGTTGCGGCCAAGAAAGCCCTGGTAGAGCCGGGCGATGATGGCCTCGACGCCGTTGTGCGCCAGCACCAGGGTATCGCCGTTGCTGAAGCTGAGCATTTCAATGTTGCTCAGCAGGTACATGCTGCCATCGTCCAGTCGGGTCAGTTCCAACTGACCGTTCTTTGCCTCCAGGTGCAGGTTGCTGCGCGGGGCGTTGAGGCCGAGTACGTCATGGCCGCCGCTGCCGTCGATGCGCAGGCCCAGGCCGGTGGGCAGTTCGGCCCGGTCGTCACCTGGGCTGCCGGTGACCGCGCGAATGGCGTCCAGGCGCAGGATGTTGGGGTTGTCCGCCAGCCCGGCAAGCAATTCCTCTTGGCTGAGGGCCTGTACCGACGCCGGGGCCAGATAGCGCAGGAAGGCGTCGATGATGACCTGTCCCTCGCCTTGCCAGTTTTGGATGGCTTCGGCCTCGGCCGCGGTCGGGTCGCGTCCCAGCCAGGTGCTGATCAGGTGCTGGCCCAGGGCCTCGTTGGCGCTGTGGGCCAGGGTCAGGCTATCGCCCTGATCAAACTGGAGGCGTTCGATGTCCCACAGGCGGGTGGTCTCGCCGCTGGTTTGCTGGGTGAGGTTGACCTGTCCGTTGCCGATGAGTTCGATGCTGTAATCGGCACGGTTGCCGCTGAGCAGGGCGGTATCAATGCCCAGGCCGCCGTTGAGCTTGTCTGTCCCACTACCGCCGCTGAGGCTGTCGTTACCGCTGCCGCCGAAGACGGTGTCGTTGCCTGCATCACCGAACAACTGATCCGCACCACCCAGGCTGCCGACGGTGTCCTTGCCGCCGCCGCCGCGCAGGACGTCATCGTCTTCACCCAGGACAATGTACTGGTTGTCGTCATCGGCGACGACGAAGTTGCGGCCCTCGCCCCCCGAAACCCTAACCGCGCCGATGATGATGGCGAACTCGACCTTGTCGAACTCGATCACCGTGCCCGAGGGCAGGTTACTCACGTCGATCACCAGGGCCTCCTGGCGGTTGGGGTTTTGTTCGTCGTCCTCACCGGTGCCGGTGGCACCGGTGACCCGTATCGGCTGAGTGGGTACGCTGCCGTTGGATTCGAACGTTACGGTGCGGACCGTGACCTCTTGCTCGTTCTGCACCGTGGGCACATAGGCGTCGATACCGGCCTGGAGGATCTCGTCAAACACCTGCTCCTCGTCAACCCGTGGATTGGAAGCGGCAATGAGCAGATCACGCAGGGTGCCGGCATTGGTGCCGGTGACCGATTGTGCAGTAACGCCCACGCCCACCGGCAGGCTGACCTGCAGCACGGGTTCACCGTCATTACCCTGCACCAGGGGGATGTCGGCCAGGGGTGTGGCGTCGATCTCTTCCTCGCGCTCCGGCTCGACAATGGGCACCGAGGTGGTGGTCGTGGTGCTGCCGCCGTTGTTGGTGGTGGTTGTGCTGACCGAGGTGCCATCCACGGTCTCGGTTTCCGGCTCAGGCTCGGGCTCAGGCTCAGGCTCAGGCTCAGGCTCAGGCTCGGGCTCTGGTTCCGGCGCCGGAGGGGGTGGTGGCGGTGTTGGCGGGGTTTCATCCACGTCGGTTACCGTTACGGCCAGTGTTTGCACATCGGTGCCGCCGTTGCTATCGCTGGCGGTGACTTCAACGAGGTAGCTGTTGTTGGTATCGCTGTCGGTGGGCGTCTCGAAGTCGGGGGGCTCAGCAAAGGTCAGCACGCCATTGTTGGCATTGATGCTGAACTTGGCCCGGTCTGCGCCGCCGCTGAGGCTGTAGGTGACCGTGTCGCTGTCGGCATCAGTGGCGGTGAGGGTGGTGACGGCGGTGGTGTTTTCGGTGACGTTGAGCGCTGCCGTTTCACCGCCGCCGTTGCTGGTGATTTCGGGGGCGGTGTTGGCGTTCAGGGTCAGGCTGACGGTGGAGGTGGCGGATGTGCCGCCGTCGCCGTCGGTGACGACCACGGCGAACTCTCGTGTGCCGCCGGTGCTGCTGGTGTAGCTGAGGTTTTGCAGCAGGGTGTTGACCTCGGTCGGGGTGGCGCTGGCGTTGAAGGTGATGGTGAGGGTGTTGCCGCCCTGACCGTCATTATCGGTATTGCCAACGGTGCCCACTTCGGTGGCGCCGACAAAGACTTTGTCACCCGCGACGATCGTGCCATTGGCTGTACCCTCAGCATCTCCCGCCTTGGCATTGGTGCCGTCCAGGCTGAGGTTACCATCGGTGGTGCCGCCGCTGGTGGTGGTGACGGTCAGGGTACCGGTGTTGAAATCGGCCGAGTCGATGTCGCTGATGCTGGCATCGCCATCTGCGTCCAGGGCGATGACGGTGTCAATGGCACCACTGGGGGCATCGCCGTTAAGGTTGGCCAGCACAGGAATATCGTTGGCTCCGTTGATGGCGAATTCCAGGTCCTTGGTGGCGGTGCCGCCGTCGCCATCATTGGCGGTGAGGGTGTAGGTCAGAACCAACTGTTCGCCGGCACCAAGGTAGCCGAAGGTGGTGCTGCCAGAGTCGAAACTCCAGTTCAGTGTGCCTTGGGTGCTGCTGTTGTTGATGACCGGGGTGGGGCTGACGGAGAGCATGGCCAGCAGTGTGGCGTTGTCGGGGGTGGAGGCGTGTGAGGCAACGTTGTTGCCGCCGCTGTCTTTCTGTTGCGTGGCCAACGCGGTCACGCTGACGCTGACGGTATCGGTGGTATTGGCATCGGATACCGGGATGCTGTCGTTGGCGGTCAGGGCAGCGCCCGATTGGGTCAGGCTGTAGCCCGACGACAGGTTGGCCGAGTACTGCATGGCCCGTGGGATCATCTCGGTAACCCAGGCGTTGGTGTTCTCGAAACCATCGGACACATCCACGGTGTACTGGGTGTTGTCGATAAAACCCGTTCCCGCAAACCCTGAATCGTAGTAATCGTAGCCGAGGAAGATGACGGTGCCCGAGCCGTAGGTCATGGTGGCGACCGTGGCACTGGCATCAGTGCCGTATATGGGTTTGAAGCTGGATACGGTGCCCTTACCGATGGCGTCCGTGGCACTGGGGTTGTCCAGGCTGGCCGGGCCGCCCGCGAAGGGTGTGCCGGCAGCGTTGGTGGTGTTGAGGCCCCATGTTGTCCCAGTCTCTGTCGTCAGATCCCAGCCAAAGATGCTGTTCAGAAAAGTGGTGTCATCCGAACCGCCAGTAGCAGTCATCATCATAACGCCGCCGCTGCTGACCCAATCACGAATCGTGGTTTGCGCTGAAGTCGGCAGGAACGCCGTGCTGGTTGGGTCGGCTTTCTCCATGTCGGTCATGAAGAAGAAGCCGCTGGCGTTGAGTTTGGTAGAAAAGTCTGTTGCGGCAAAGTCGGTGATGGAGGTGTCGAGGGTGTAGTCACCGCCATCGTTGATGATCTTCTGGACAATACTGGCCAGGTTGGCGTTTTCGTTGCCTGTGCCAGGGGACGAATCGGTGCCATTGAGATCGGGATAGGCGAAGACCGAGACCTGGGTGGAGCCGGTGCCAAACACCGGGTCGTACTTGGTTTCACCGTTCTGGTAGTACCGCACATCGCCGTAATATTCCCCGATGAACAGGTCTAGGTCGCCATCGCCGTCTATGTCTGCAAAGGCGGGGGTAGATTTGGAGCCGACATCGGCCAGGCCGAAGGGGTTGGTAACGGCGGTGCTGCTGAAATCTGGGGTGGTGGCATTGCCGGTATTTTTGAAGAGATACAGGTTGCCATCGTCTGCACCGATCAGGGCATCCAGGAGGCCGTCGCCATCGATGTCGGCAAACGAAGGGGAAGCCGCTTCTCCAGATGCCACGCCGCCGATGTCAGGAATCCCGAACGGCGTGCTGACCGCGGTGGTGGCGAAGGTGGGACTATTGGCATCGCCGGTGTTTTCGTAATACAGCGTAGTACCGGCATCTAGACCAACGAAAAGATCAAGGTCTCCATCCGCATCTATATCCACAAGTTCGGGTTGGCTGTAACTGCTAGAATTCGGCAGGCTAAAGGGGTTGTATGGACTGGCAGTTTCCGGCGCAACAAAGGCGGGGCTGGTCGCCGAGCCGGTATTCTCAAAATAGTGCAACCAGCCGTTGACATCTCCCAGAAAGGCATCCAGATCACCATCGGCGTCGATATCGCCAAAGGTCGGGGAGGCATTGGAGTACAGGGTCGATGAAGACAAACCGAAGACGTTGGAACTGGGCGCCGCAAAGGCCGGGTTGGTAGCGTCACCGATGTTCTCAAAAAACAGGACACGGCCCGTCGTACCCGAAAGACGGCTATCGTTTCCACCAAAGGCATCTAGGTCGCCATCGCCATCGATATCAACGAAGGTCAGATTGGGGAAGTATGCAAAGGCAGTCAAGTCAAAGGGATTGTCTTGCACCGCCTGGTAGGCCGGATTGGCCACCGGCAGGTCATTGTCGGCGATCTGCACCGAGACATTGTCGATACTCAAGCCATTGTAGGCGCCGTCGCTGCTGCTGACGCTGTGGGTAATGGCACCGAAGTGCGGGCCTTCGCCGATGCTGTCATCGACGGCGGTGACGGTGACGGTCTGCGGCGTGTCCCAGTTGGCCGTGGTGAAGGTCAGGGTGCTGTTATCGACACTGACCTGGTTGGTCGTGGTCAGGGTGATGGTGACATCGTCGGTGGGGGCGGTGTCGAGCACCAGGGTATAGCTGTCGGTGGCACCGCCTTCGGTGACCTGTACCGCGTCGCCACCGGTGTTGACCACCGTGGGGGCTGGGCTGACGGTCAGGGTCACCGTCGAGGTGGTCGAGGTGCCGCCATCGCCATCGCTCACCGCTACATCGAATGTGCGTGTCCCGGTCGTCGCGGTGGTGTAGGCCAGGTTCTGCACCAGGGTGCTGATCAGGCTCGGGGTGGCGCTGGCGTTGAAGGTGATGGTCAAGTCCGCGCCGGCCTGACCGGTTTTGGTGCCATCGACAGTGCCAACTGCGGTGGTGCCGACATAGACCGTATCCCCGGCAACCAGTGTGCCGTCTGCAGCGCCCTCCGTAGTCCCCGCCTTGGCGTTGGTACCATCGAGGCTGAGGTTGCCATCGGCGGTGCCGCTGGCGGTAGTGATAGTCAGGGTGCCGGTGTCGAGATCGGCCGAATCTGGATCGCTGATGGCCGCGTTGCCGTCAACATCGAGCGTGGTCGCCACATCGACCCTGCCACTGGGGGCTTCACCGCTGAGATTGCTCACGGTAGGCGCATCGTTGCTGGCCGTTATACTTACGGTGGTACTGCCGGTCGCTTGCGCACTGGTGCCGTCGTCAAAGGTCCAGTCAATTTGCACCGAGGCCGGCGGGGTGTCGTTGCTATTGCTGTAGGCGATGGCCTGCATCGCCTCGTTGACCAGGGCTTGCGTGGCGGAGGTGTTGAAGCTGATTACCAGGGTACCGCCGGTCCAGGTATAGGTGCCAATATCGGTGGAAGAGACGGTGACCGTGCCGCTGGCCTGACCGGCGACCATACCGGCACCCGAGAATTGATCTTCTGCCGCCGCACCGCCGTTGCGGGCCAGGGTCAGGGTTGTGCCGTCAAAGTTAGTGCCGTTGAGGTCGTCATCGGAGATTTCCACATCGGCATCGAGTATGACCGCCGCACCATCTTCGGTGTAACTGGGGGTACCGTCCAGGCTGTTAACGGTGGCGGCTGCGCCAAAGGTGGTGTCCAGGGTACCGTCGGCGTTCAGGCGGGCAATCGCCATGTCAGAACCGTTCGTTGTTGTCGCACTACCGGTGATCAATATTTTTTCACCTGAGACGGTTATATCTTTGAATGTATCCCAATCATTCGCAAAATCAATAGAGGCGATACCATCAGTGCCAAAACTGGTGTCCAGGCTGCCGTCGTTGTAGTTGTACCGCACGATTGCAAAATCGTAAGAATTGTTGCTCCAATCAACAATTATCATGCCGCCAACATAGATATGTCCGTTGGTGGTATCAACGTAGTGGGTAACGTCATCCATCCTGGTGGTTCCGCTAGTTGTAGTCAGGATGCCATCCGTATCAAAGCTTGTATCCAGTGTGCCATTGGCGTTGTATCTGGCCATGGCAAAATCGTATCTTGAAGTAGTAGTATTCAAGGTAAGGCCGGATACAAGCAGCTTGTCATCGGACATTACGGAGATATCTAGGCCGGACTCTATGACACCAAAATCTGTTTGCACTACCCCATTGGTGCCAAATGTTGTTTCTATAGCGCCTGCGCTGGTGTATTTAACGATAGAAAAACCCGGACCTCCCTCATAAGGCGCAGCCACATAGATATTGCCTAAACTATCCAGTGAAACCGCATAAATTCGGTCGCTAGTACTGGTGTTCGTGATGACCTTGCCACCAGTGCCAAACGTGTTATCTAAACTTCCATCCGAGTTGAATCTAGCCATCGCTAGTTCGTAATCACTAGTTCCGTTTTGGGTGTATCCAACAACCAGAATCTTGCCATCCGGCTGAATGACGAGATCGTTAGCGCCGTCTGTGTTAGTCGTATTATTTGTCGTGTCTCCATCAAACGCTATCTGTGCATATCCAGTGGTATTAAATGTGGTATCAAAGCTTCCATCGGCATTAAATCGGGCAACGGTAAAGTCGGTATTGGCGCCATTCGAGCTGATGCCGGAAACGACGATTTTTCCATCGGAATCAAGGGCCATGGCGCGAATCTGGTCATTCCCAAAACCCGAATCAGTAGCAATCAATGGCACGGTGACGCCATTTGTTCCCCAAGTCGTATAAAGCGTGCCGTTTGGCGCATACTTTGCCAGGGCAAAACTGTAAGAACCGCTCCGGGTTGCATTGGCCGTACTGCCTGCCAAAATAATTGAGCCGTCACTGTTGACAACCATTGCCTCAGAAAAATCGGTGGGAGTGGTATGGGTTGAGATGTTTAGTGTTGCTTTACCGGTACCGCTGGTTTTTGAGAATGTGGGGTTGGCCATGGTGATAACCTCCAGGGTTAGTTAGTCTTCAGATAGTTGAACGGATTGCACGGGAATCCCCATGCTTTTCTGTAATTCGTGCAGCAGGCGCTCGGCCACGCCCTGCGCTTGCCACTGGGGCAGCACCGCCAGCGAGCGCAGTTGGGCGCCGTCCGGGGTGCGCTCGGCAATGGCCAGGCCCACCAAGGCACCATCCACGGCGGCGGAGAGACCGAAAAGCTCGCCCTGTGGTGGCTGGCTGGCCCAGCCTTGTAGCAGGCCCGGCTGCAACAGGGCGGCGTAGGGCTTGAGGTTTCCCGGCGTCAGGTGATAGACGCGCTGGTAGAGAAGGCTTGGGGCGGCACTATCGACCGCTGGCTCTGGACGGGGCAGACCGGCCACCGGCACCGGGGTTTGGCCGGGGCGGTGAACGCTGGGTTTGGTGATGACCAGGCCGTTACTGCCTGGGAAGCTCACCAGTCGCTCGATGGCATCGTCCTGCAGGCCCAGGGCGCGGGGCTGGCGGGTGCCGGGGATGACCACCAGGTCAAACAGCTCTTCCACCAGGCTGGCGAACTGCAACCAGTGGACGATCTGCCCGCTGTTGAGGTCGATCACCACCAGGCCGCACTGGGCCGTTTGCTGATCGGCGGCCAGGCGCTGCTCAAGCGACAAGCCACCGAAGCTGGTGGAACGCAGTTGCGACAGCCCGACGATGGCGTAATCGCCGTGAAAGGCCAGGCCGCGCACAAAGCCGGGGGCGTAGGTGACCGGCACGAAGCGCTCATTGTCCAGATAGCCGAATTCGCCGCTGCCGGAGTTGAGCAGCCAGAGCTTGCCCTGATACCAGCGCGGCGAGTGGGGCATGGACAGCCCCGTGGCGACAATCTGGTTGCTGGGGATGTGCAGCACCACGCCGCCATCCTGACGGTGGTTGCGCCAGCCGGCGGCCTCGTCGGTGGCGCTGCAGGCGGTCATCCAGGTGGGCTCGCCCTCCTGCAGCGCCAGGCCGTTGAGGTGGCAGCGATCTTCGGCGACCAGCTTGCTGATGAAGGGCGGTTGCCAGATGGGCGCAAAGCTGTAGTCGGGGTTAAGGCTGGCGAGGCAACTGAAGTCGGTGTTGACGAACAGCAGCCGGCCCTCACGGTCAATCGCCACATCGTGGGCGTTGATGTCGCCGGTGATCCAGCTCTGGCGCGGCACGTAGAGGCGGTCGCCGCCTTCGTGGCTCTGCCCTGCGGGCAGGCGATTGGCCAGTTGCCAGAGTTGGTAGCGGCAGCCCAGCGTCAGGGTGTCGGTCTCGGCCTGCCAGTGCAGGCCCATGGGCTTGTCGAACAGGCGCTCCTGCACGGCCAGCCGCCCTGGCTCGTCCTTACGGCCGATGAGAAACAGACGGTTGCTCTGGTAGGTGGTGAGCGCCAGGCTGATGTTCTGCGCGGCCAGCCAGTGCCACAGGCCGGGATCGGCCTGGATGTTGAGGGCCGGCGGCTGGTGGTTGCCCTGGGGGGCGGTTGTCGGGCTGAAGTCCGATCCGGTTTTATGCCCTGCATGGGCAGCCTTACCTTCCCCAGGCCCGAGAGACTCGGGATATCTAGCACTGGCCACTGAAATTTGGCTCATCAGGGTATCGTTGTCTTAAAAAATGAATTAAACTATCTAAACAATGAGTTACGTCCTTTTTTCCGCATCGGGATAGCCTGAACGGGGCAGAATCCAATTGCCCAAAAAGCAATGTGATTGGAATGTAGCAAAGGAAACAACAGAAAGGCTGACGAAACCTGAGAATAACCGACTGATTTACATGTAAATATTTTTGTTTTACTGCAAATACAGTGGGTTACTGAAAAATATGGCAGATCACTTTAATCAAGAACCTGAGCGATGGGTGTAGCAGCGTCTTTCACTCCCGCACGCCCGATACGCCCGTTGAAACAGGCGGCCTTGCCGTGAACAGACTGGATCAACCCTTTATCGCCACCGAGGTTGCCGCCAGCCAGCCCCATGACGGTCAGGCTGCCAGGGGGCGCGGATCCATTCGCTTGTTGCGTGCTATCGCCAGTGATAGCATGAACCCATGAAGGTGGTGGTGGATACCAATGTGTTTGTCTCCGCGTTGCGTAGCCGTACGGGCGCATCGAGGGCTTTGTTGCGTGCCTGTCTGAGCGGAGGTTTGCACCCCTGCATCTCACTGGCGCTTTTTGCCGAGTATCGGGACGTCATGGGCAGAGCCGCCTTGTTCGTTGGCTGCCCGATCAACGAAGATAAGCGTGCTGCCTTGCTGGATGCGTTCTTGTCGGTGTGTCAGATGACCGAGGTCTATTACCTCTGGCGACCCAACCTCACTGATGAGGCCGACAACCATTTGATTGAACTGGCCGTTGCGGCTCAGGCAGAGGTCGTAGTGACGCATAACCGATCCGATTTCCGCCAAGGCCAATTGCGTTTTCCGGGGATACACATTCGCTCCCCCGCTGAGTTACTGAAGGAGGCTTTCTGATGTCTGTAGTCACCCTGCGCATTGCCGACGATAAACACGCCCGCTTGAAGCAGTTGGCGGCCAGCCGTCACACCAGTGTCAACCGGTTGTTGGATGAACTGGCCACCATTGCCTTGGCCCAGCATGATCTGCTGACCCAATTCAAGGCCGCCGCGCAACGGGGTGACCCGGCGGAAGGTCTGGCGATTCTGGATGAACTTGATGCCCATTTCGTCGGTACTCAGACCTAGGAACCTATCGGATTTAGGATGCACCTACTGCGCCGGTGGGAAGAACGGCCCAGAATTGTTTTAAACATTGGCCCCGATTTTTCGTTGCGGAGTAACTGGGGTCTGACCCCGATTCTCATTCGCAGTCGATACACCCCTTGAACTGGTAGCCCTTGCCGCGTACCGACTGGATCAGCCGCTTGTCGCCGCCGAGTTCGACGAGTTTTTTGCGTAACCGGCTGAGGTTGGCTTCCAGGCGGCGCATATCGTATTCTCAGGGCTGCTCGCCGAGGGCGCGCACCAGGGCATCACGGCTAACGGGTTGGCCGTCCTGCCCGGCGAGGCCCTGCAGGAGTTGGCTTTCGATGAAGGTGATTTCGCCTCCCTGGCCTTGGGGGCTAACCAGCCAGCCTGTCTGTACCTCTAAGCGCCAACAGCCGGACGAGGGTTGCTCGTGCTGCCCCAGGCGTTGCTGCTGGTTGGCCAGCACGACCTGGAGTTCCTTGAAGTACACCGGCTTGGTCAGGTAGGCATGGGCCCCGGCCTCCCAGCCTTCCACGCGCTGATCCGCTTCGCCGCGCGCCGTCAGGATGATGATGATCATGCTCGGGTAGTCCCGGCGCAGCTGTCGGCACAGGTCGAGGCCATCTATATCGGGCAGGCCCAGGTCGAGCAGCAGTATCGGCGGGGCCGGATGGCTGTCGAGCCAGTCGAGCAGGTCTTGACCCTGATCCAGGGCGATCACCTGGTAACCGAGATGGCCCAACTGATAACTGATCTCATCGCGGAAATCGATGTTGTCCTCGACGAACAGGATCTTCATGCCTCACCCCCGCTGTCGATCGGCAGCCAGAGTTCGAAGCAGACGCGATTCGTGCCCGCGTTACGCGCCTTCAGCCAGCCCTGTTGTTGCTCGACGATGCGCCGGGCCAGGTGGAGGCCCAGGCCCAGGCCGGGCTGGTTGGCGTGCTCGTCGATGCGCACAAATTTCTCGAAGATGCGCTCTTCCATGCCCGCTGCCAGGGGTGATGCCGGGTTACAGATACGCAGGCAGACGCCGTCGCGATCGCCCTGGCGCAGGGGGTGCAGGTCGGCCTCGATGCCTTCCGGGGTGAGGCTGTATTTGAGCGCGTTGTCGTAGAGGTTGAGCACGGCAAAGCTCAGCATCTGCGCATCGGCCCGGACCTGGGGGCTCCAGTCCGGCGGCAGGTCGAGCGTGATGCGCTCGGCGCCTTCCACCAGCAGGTCGAGCGCGGAGCGACAGAGCCTTCGCAGGTCAACCGATTCGATCCGTATCTGATACGCGTCCTCCCGCAGGGCACGGGCATTGACACCGACCAGCTGCATCAGGATCTCCATGCGTTGCACGGCGCGTTGGATGCGCTGGTAGCGCAGCGCCTTGTCGGGGTCGTCGTTGGCCTCCTGCTCCATCAGTTGCAGGGATTCGAGGGTGGAGACAATGATGGCGATGGGGGTGCGCACCTCGTGGCCGATCATCTGCAGGAGCTGGTCCTGTTCGCGCCGACGGCTGCGTTCCTCCTCGGCGTCATGACGGGCGATCTCGAGCTTGATGTGGGCCTCGTCGCGCTGGCGTTCCCCGAGGCGGACCTGGTAGTAGAGCGCGAGGTGGAGTGCCAGTACGTGAATCAACTGGCCGATCTGGGCGGAATAGGCCGACCAGAGGCTCGCCGGCAGCAGCGAGAAGGAGGCCAGCACATCGTTCAGTACCATGAAGGCGAACAGCAGGTAGATGCCGCCAAAGATCTGCTCCACCCGCCCCCCGCTGCGGATGAAGCGCACGGCATGGGGGGCCAAGGCCGGAAACGACAGGACCACCGCCGCCATGATCCAGGGCAGTACCCAGTGAAAAAGCCCGAAAAAGACGCTGACACTGCCGACACTTCCGGCCAGATAACAGTACAGCAACAGCATGCGCGAGAAGCGGTGGCGACGCTCCACCTTCAACAGCCGGGCATAGAAGTAAATACTCAACGCGATGTGGAGGCTGAGAAAGCCCCCGAGGAGTTGATTGGCCAGCAGGGGGTTGTCCGGTAGCAGGTACAGTCCCAGCAGGCCGTCGTAACTGAACCAGGAGAGGGTCTGAAGCAGGATGTAGCCGCAGTAGAGCAGGTAGATGGATTGCCGGATCAGCAACGCGATCACGAGGTTGTAGAGCAGGACCAGGACCATGGCACCGAAAAACAGACCGAACACCAGGCTGCTCATTACCTGGGTCTGCTCGAACGCGGCCCGTTGCGAGAGGACCGGGATGGCCGTTACCTGGCTGCTGGTCTTGATGCGTAGCAGCAACAGGGTCTGGCCTTGCTGAAGCTGTAGGGCAAACGCCGGTGTGCGATGAAACAGGGCGCGATGGGCCACCGGCAGGCCATCACCGCTGATCTGTCGCTGCATCTGCTCGCCGTGGAATTGGTAGAGCTCGACCAGGTCCAGGGTGGGGGGCTCGAGGGCGAGAACCCAGTCGGTCGGGGCATCGGCCGGGCGGGTTACTTCGACCGCCAGCCAGACGGCATCGCCGGTGAAGCCGAGGCCGAGGTTGCCGGGAAGGGCCTGGAAGCCTTGTTCCCGGTACGCGGCACGGGCCTCGGCAACCGTCCGCTTTGTCGTCGGGTCGCGGAAATAGCTCAGTTGGCCCTGGTCCAGGTCGATGCGCGGGGTGTCCGCAGAGAGCTCGACCCGGTCGGCATGGGCCGCTTGGCCCCCTAGGATGAGCAGGGCCAGGAGCAAGCCGACTGTTATCCAAGACCGCTTAGGCATGCTCAGGCGGCGCGAGCAGGGTGGTGGGGCCGGTGGTAACGCGCACCCGGCCAGGCCTCACGCCGACCGGCGTCCGAACACAGGGGGCTGGGGATGTGCGTTTCATCCGGTGATGGTATCAGCCTGAAGCTGACCGAACCTGACCAAAGCTGACAGCCCGCGCAGGCGTGTAGGGGCCGTGTTGCCTGGGTAGTTTCCGCTTCAGAAGCCCTTCTGGTAGCGCAGGGCGATCTCCCGCTGGGTGCGAAAGCCGTTTTCGACATCGACTTCCCTGGCAAAGCGCAGGATCAGTTGTTGCTTGCCGGGCAGGAACCAGGTGGCACCGAGGTTGACGCGCTTGTTCTCCGGCGGGTTGTCGAGCGCCGCGCCATTAAGCCTGGCCTCGCCGCCCCAATTCAGCTGGCCGCCTAGGTGCAGGTGAAAGGCCGGCTTGACTCGCCAACGCAGGTAGCCGGTCAGGGCCAGGGCGGGATCCTGCTCCAGCCGATTGCCGCCGTTGTAGTCGTCGTTGTCGCCGTAGAGGGTCAGCTCGGGCGAAAGCTCGAACAACCATTTGGGGGTGAGGTCCTTCTGCCAGCCGCCTGACAAGACGAAGCGCCAACGGTTCTCCGCGTAGTTGAGCAGTTGGCCGCTGTCGTAACGGCCGGTCGGGGCAATGACCATGGCGCTCAGGCCCAGATAGTTGGCGTTGTGACGATCCTTGATCGGCCACACCGTCAGCCCCAGGCGCAGATCGCCGAAGCCGGTGGTGTTGCCGCCGAGGGCATTGGCCAGGGTCACCGGCCTGGCTGACAAGTCGGCCCAGGTCAGAGCCACTACCGAGGTAGCGGTCATGCCGACCAGCTCGAAGGTGTTGACGCCCCGCATTGCAGCGATCTGGCCGGTCAGCTTGCCATCGCCCTGCTTGGTGCCCTTGGCGTAGGGCCCGACGGCGGTGCGGTCGTAGGCATAGAGGCTGAGGATGCGGTCACCCGGTTCGCTGGGGAAGTAGTCGCCGGGGTAGATGTCGTTGGTGGCGCTTACCGCGTTGCCGACAAACCAGCAGCCAGCAAAGGCAGCTGCCAGACCAAGCCGTGCTTTCATGATGCCCTCTCGTTCGGCTATGAATTCAGGCCAGGGACTCTACCTCAAACCCCACCAAATTGCGTTGCTCCCTGCTGAATTCGATGCCGATGAGGTGAATCGGCTGCTTGAGGCTCAGATATTTTTCAGCGTAATGCTTGGCCTTGAGCTGCCCCAGCGCCTTGCCCTCCGGCACCAGCTCCACCACTTTGAATTCAAATAGCCAGACCTGGCCATTGAATAGCAGCGCCATGTCGAGACGGCCCTGATTGGTGGCGTCTTCTAACCGAATATCCAGCCCCAGGGCGGCGAAGTGGCTGTAGAAGACGCTGGCCCAGTAGCCTTCGTACTGGGTGATGGGGTTGTTGCGGTACCAGTCGTGGGGGATGCCGGCATAGAGGCTGTGGAAGTGCTGGCGCAGTTGCTCGAAATCGCCGCTCATCAAGGTATCGTAAAGACGGCTGACTGACTCGCTGGCCAGGCTGGCGTTACCGTAGAGCCTGCTGAGCAGGGCCTCGTTGAGGGCGCTTTCCACCTCCAGATTGGGATAGCCGAGCCGGTATTCGACGCGGGCAGCGCCCACCTGACGCTGACCGTGGATGGTCAAGTACCCGGTCTGCCACAGCAGGGCCTCGGTGGCCATGTCGTCCACATCAAAGCGCGATAGCAGTGCCTCGGTGGCGTGCCAGGCGCTGATCCTGGGGCTGAAGGCGTGGCGCTGGGTGAGGACGTCGATGAGGAAAGTCGGCGTGCCGGTTTCAAACCAGTAGGCGCGAAATTGACGGTTGCGCAGTAACAACAACAGGTCGAAAGGGTTATACACCGCCTCTCCGGTCCAGTTGTAGCCATTGTACCAATCGCGAATTTGTTGCCGGTCCAGGCCTTCCAGCTCCGGGGCGAATACCTCATCCAGGTCATCTTCCGTATAACCGCAGATCGCCGAATAGCCGACATTCAGGGTGATGTCTTCCAGATTGTTCAGGCCGGAGAAGATGCTCACCTTACTGAACTTGGAAACGCCGGTGATGAAGGCGAATTTGATCTGGGCGTCGTTGTCCTTGATTACCGAGTAGAAATTGCGCAGGCCATCGCGCATCTCACGGGCCAGCTCGGGTTGGGTCAGGTTATCCACGATAGGCTTGTCGTACTCGTCCACCAGAATGACCACGCGCTGGCCGTATTTTTGCGCGGCACGCTGGATCAGCTCGGCAAAACAGCCCGGAGCGGTGGGTTGGCGGCAGCTGATGCCCAGCTTGGCCTGGTTGATGTCGAGCAATTCGCGGAACTTGGCCTCTAGCTGCGCCCGATCGCGCATCAGGCCACCGCCAAAGCTCAGGCGAATAACGGGATACTTGATGCCCCAATCCCAGTGCTCATGGGCATAGAGACCGCGAAACAGCGGCTCATTGGCCTGAAACAGCTCGGCCAGGGTATCGAGAAAAAGGGATTTGCCAAAGCGGCGTGGGCGGGATAGGAAGTAATAGCTGCCCTCTTCGATCAACTGCAGGGCAAAGGGGGTTTTGTCCACATAGTAATAGTCCTCGCCACGGATCTTGGCGAAGGTGTAGATGCCAGCAGGGAGTTTTTTGCGTTTCATCGGCCAATCATAGCACCGCATAGGGCGGGCCGCGCCCGCCGCTGGGCCGATTCAGCTGGGCCAGCAGCGCCCCACCTCGTCGGCACGGCGGCCACGGGCCGCCCTATGCACCACGGAATCCGGGGTTGGGTAGCAGAAAACGGGGCAAACGTCGAATCCCTCAGCCTGGCTTTCTGGGCTACACTGATTGGGAGGAGCGGGCCTACCGGTCAGGTGATTGCGGGGCGGTTCCTTGTCCGTGCAGCCGGTGTGCCGCCCCGCTCGCACCGGCCCGATTGCAGATGCCATAAGGCGCATAAATGAATTTTCTGCACGCTGATCTGAAGGATATGAGCTGCCTGATCACCTATCGCATGGTGGTCCCTGGCATCTATCTACTGGCGGCCTTGCTGGCCGGTGTCTCCCTGTATCTGAGCCTGGGCGAGATCGATCGGGATATCCGCAGCATTGCCCGCGAGCGCGGTGCCGTGCTGTTTCAGTTGGTTGAGTTGACCCGTGGCTGGAATGCCGCCCACGGTGGTGTCTATGTGCTGGTGAATGAAGACAATCTGCCCAACGAGTATCTTGAACATCCGAGGCGGGATATCACCGATCAGCACGGCCGAGTGCTGACCATGATCAATCCGGCCTATATGACCCGGCAGATCGCCGAGCTGGCGCAAAAGACCCAGGGAATACGCCTGAACATCACCAGCCTGAAGCCGATACGCCCGGCCAATCGGCCCGATCATTGGGAAGCGGAGACCCTCAGGTTGTTTCAGCATGCAGGCCTGCGCGAACGCATGGCCTATTTTGCCGATGGCGGCGGCGTCTTTCCCGGCCCGGTGCATCGCTACATGGCACCCCTGATGGTCAAGCAGGCCTGTCTGGAATGCCATGAAAAACAGGGCTACGCGCTGGGGGATATACGTGGCGGCATCTCCGTGAGCATGCCGGCGGCGGACCTGATGGCCATTGCCGGTGAACGCAAAACTCAGACCATGCTGTTGTATTTTATCGGCTTTGTGCTGATCTCCGGGCTTGGTCATCTGGTCGCCTGGCGCACCCATCACCACCTGGCCCTGTTGGAGTCGGTCAACCGGGAGCAGGTGCAGACCATCGCCGCGCGTGATCAGGAGCTTTCCGCCGCAGAGAAGGAGCGGCTGATTGCCGATACCGTGTTCCATAACGCCGCCGAGGCGATTATGGTGACCGACCGGGATAACCGCATCATCCGTGTCAACCCGGCCTTTAGCGCCATTACCGGCTATATCCCGGAGCAGGTGATGGGGCGGGACCCGCACCTGCTCAAGTCCGGTCGGCATGAGCCGGATTTTTTCGCCGCCATGTGGCTCCAGCTGGAGACCCAGGGGCGCTGGCAGGGGGAGATATGGAACCGCCGCGGCAACGGCGAGATATACATCGCCTCCATGTCGATTGCGACCATTGACCAGGCCTCGGACCTGGGCCGCTATGTGGCCACCTTTACCGACATCACCCGGCGCAAGGAGGCGGAGGAGATCATTCTGCGTCGGGCCAATTTCGACAAGCTCACCCAATTGCCCAATCGCAGCCTGTTTGATGACCGGCTGGACAGCACCCTGGCCTCGGCGCGGCGGCATGGGCGCAGTTTTGCCCTGCTCTATGTCGATCTTGACTGGTTCAAGGGGGTCAACGACGAACTCGGGCACGCCGCCGGGGATGCCCTGCTGGGCGAGGTGGCAACGCGCATGGAGGGCTGCGTGCGTGAGGCGGATACGGTGGGGCGACTGGGCGGAGACGAGTTTGCCGTGATCCTGGCGGACCTAAACCAGGCGGCGGAGGCCGAGGAGATCGCCGTGCGCATCAACCAGGCCCTGTCCCAGCCGTTCGAGCTGGCCGAGGGCCAGGCGCGTATCTCCGCCAGCATCGGCATTGCCCTCTATCCCGAGGACGGTGGCGATGAGGCCCTGCTCAAGCGGCAGGCCGACAGGGCCCTCTACGCCGCCAAGGCGGCCGGTCGTAACGGCTACAAGATGGCCCGGCAACTGGCCTGAGCCTCAGCCCTCATCGTCCTCACGGGGGGTGAAGGGGGCGCTCTTGCGCTGGTCGTAGAGCTTGAAGAAGCTGGGGCGCTTTTTCTTCTTTTGCAGGCCGATACGCCGTTTCAGCTTGAGGCCCTCACGGCGATTTTCCGGCGGGGACTCGACATCGGCAAGCAGTTGGTTGATACGCTGATCGCCCGGCGTGCGGTTGTGGAACTCGCGTACCTGCACCGGCTGGCCCTTGAATCGACGCCCATCAAGCCGCTGGATAATGCGCCGGGCGGCGTCCGGGTCGGCCAGGGACACCAGGCCATGGGATTCCTCCACGCCTTGCGCTGTATCTTGGATGTCGATGATATCGCAGGAGATCAGCCCGTCGTCCCGCCAGAAGGCGAGGGGACCAAACAGCCCCCTGCGGATAAACCGCCGTAACTCCTGTAGCGAGGTGCTGGGGGGGATATTGAGGACGATGATCTGCATCAGCTGCCTCCCTCGGTCTGGGGTGAGCGGATCTCCTGCTCTGCATTCAAAACCACCTTGGCGCGGCCGGTCTGCTTTGCCTGATACATGCGCTTGTCGGCCAGTTCCAGCAGCTGTGGCCAGTCATTGATGCCGTCGCTGAGGCGCTCGGCCACGCCGATACTGGCGGTCAGGGGTGCGCCATCGGGGCGCTGGCCCAGCCAGTTCTGGCTGAGGCGCTCCAGCACCAGCCTCACCCCGGCCATGTCGGTATTGGGGAAGATCACCAGAAACTCCTCGCCACCCCAGCGGATCACCATGTCCGAGCGGCGAAACTGCTGGCCCAGGGCGTGGGCGGCGTTGCGCAGGGCCTCATCGCCCATTTCGTGACCGTAGTCGTCGTTGATGGATTTGAACCGGTCCAGATCGACAAAGGCCAGGGCGAAGGGGGATTCCTGATCCAGGGAGAGATGAAAGTACAGGTCGATCAACTCGTTGCCTGTGCTGCGGCTGAATACCCGGGTGAGGGGGTCGTAGCTGATGCGGTGCAGCAGGGAGAGCATGAAGTTGAGCTGGATCGAGGTGGCCAGCAGGGTCACGCCAAGGATCAGGACCAGCATCCAGCCGTGGGAGATGAAGCCATATTGGCTGGGATCGCTGACCAGGACGGGGCTGACCAGGGTGGCCAGCAGCGGCAACAGGCCCAGCCCCAGGCTCTCCAGCAGGGTCAGGGGGAAGATGCACAGACCGGCCAGGGCGATAAAGGGCAGCAGGCCGTACACCTCGGCCAGATACTGTCCCCAGCCCGCCACATCCAGCCCCTGCAACTGATTCAATGCGGCCAGATAGAACAGCAGCGGGTTGATGAACAGCAGGGTGAGGCGGAACTGACAGGGCTCGCTCTGTTGTGAGTCGGTCAGGGCGAGAAACAGGAACAGCCCCGCCGAGAGCAGGCGCAGACCGGTCAGCCCCAGGGCGGTCTGGGTCGGCAGCAGGAGCCAGTCGATGGGGATCCAGGCCAGGGTGAGCAGGGCAAACAGGGCAGAGATGACGCGGATGCGCTGGTAAATCAGGATGCGCCGATAACGGCTGAAATAGGCGCTGTGAAAACGGCGGCTGAGCAGGGATGTGAGCCGCTCGGAGGAAAGCTCCGAGGCACCCAGGAGCCATTCCAGCTGTTTAATGATGAGGGCAAGGGGCATAGGGGTCTGCCAGGTCTGGATAAGGTGCTGTGCTGTATAGGGTGAGCCGCGCTCCTGGTTGATTCTAGCGCAAAATGGGCGGGAAAGCTGTTTGGCTGGGTAAAAGGCCGGCGGGACGGGGTCAGTGGCGCAGCGTGCCATGATCAAACCCATGCTCAGAACATGGCGTCAAACGAGGTATCGGTTGTTATCGATTTGACTGGACGCCCCCTATTCAGCAGGCTGCGACTGGTGCCGCAGCTTGCGCCGGGCACGGCGCTGGGCCAGGTCGTTGAGGACGTGCCAGCGCCAGAACAGGCGTACCAGGATGAAGCCGAGGGCACCGCTGATCAGGCCGCAGACCAGGCCGCCCAGCAGCAGGGGCTGCCAGATCTGGCCAAACACGGATTCGATCCATTCCGGGCTCATGCGAAAGCCCTCGATCCGGGTCGGCTCGCCCAGCAGCCAGGCACCGATGCGGTAGCAGGCATAGAAGATGGGGGGGATGGTGAAGGGGTTGGTGATCCACACCAGGCCCACCGAGATGGGCAGGTTGACGCGCAGCACTATGGCCAGGGCGGCGGAGGTGAGCATCTGCGGGAAGATGGGCAGCAGGGCGCAGAGCAGGCCGACAAAGACGCTGCCGGAGACCGAACGGCGGTTGAGGTGAAACAGGTTGGGGTCGTGGATCAGACGGCCGAATACCCGCATGATCCTGTGCCCTTTGAGGGTAACGGGGTCGGGCAGGTATTTGCGGATCAGCTTTTTGGGCATGGGACGATCGCCGGCTCGTAGGACCGACGATTAAAGCCGCTGCAGGATGGATTGGCAAGGGGTGCGGCAAAATTCAGCCATTAGCACGCAAGCCGCAAGGCACCCGTCCGCCCCTCGCCGCCGAGCAGGGCGAAGGAGTGGGGGCGCTCCCTGTCCGATAGGGCGCTACTGCCTGCCCAGCAGCGGCTTGTACTGCATGTCTTCCTGCATTATGTGCGTGTTCCACCAGTCGTTGAGGTAGGCCAGCAGGTGGGGCACGGCGTTGGCACTCTGGCTGTCCACCTCGGCGCAGAGGTGGGAGAACTGGTTGATGAAGCGGTTATGGCCTTCCTTGTGCGCGGCCAGCTGCGGGTAGCGGGCGCTGCCAAGCAGGCGCTCTTCCAGGCCGAAGTGCTCCATGATGTAGCTGTGCATTTCGTTGAGCACCCTGGAGGCGGTGGCGATCTCGCTGTCTGTCCCCAGGCAGTCAGACAATTCATTGATTAGGTGAATGATTTTCTGATGCTGCCGGTCCAGCTCATCCACCCCGACGCTGTACTGCACGGACCAACTGATGATCTTCATTCTGCGTTTTTGCCTCTGTGCCGTGACGGTGAAGCCTGCATTCAATCACTTTATGGGGATCGGTCACAAGCGGTGATGCTAGAATCTCCGAAAAACGACGATCCACAAGAACACTGAACAGGAACACTGAGCATCCATGACTATCCTGGTTACCGGCGGCGCTGGCTTCATCGGCGCCAATTTCGTCCTCGACTGGCTGGCGCAGAGCGACGAGCCCATCGTCAATCTCGACAAGCTGACCTATGCCGGCAACCGGCAGAACCTGGCGGGGCTGGAGGGCGATGGGCGGCATAGATTCATCCAGGGCGATATCGGTGAGGTCGCGGTGGAGCTGCTGCGCCGGCATGAGATTCGCGCTGTGGTCAACTTTGCCGCCGAATCCCATGTGGATCGCTCCATCCACGGCCCGGAGGACTTCATCCAGACCAACATCCTCGGCAGCTTTCGCCTGCTGGAATCGGTGCGCGGCTACTGGAATGAACTGCGCGGCACGGCGCGGGATCAGTTTCGCTTTCTGCACGTGTCCACCGATGAGGTCTATGGCTCCCTGGGGCCGGGCGATCCCCCCTTTGCCGAAGACCATGCCTATCGGCCCAACAGCCCCTACTCGGCGAGCAAGGCGGCCTCGGATCACCTGGTGCGCGCCTATCACCACACCTACGGCCTGCCGGTGCTGACCACCAATTGCTCCAACAACTACGGGCCCTTTCAGTTTCCGGAAAAGCTCATTCCCCTGGTGATCCACCACGCCCTGCAGGGCAAGGATCTGCCGATTTATGGCGATGGCCAGCAGATTCGCGACTGGCTCTATGTCAGCGACCATTGCAGCGCCATCCGCCGCGTGCTGGAGGCCGGACGGCCGGGGCAGGTCTATAACATCGGCGGGCTCAACGAGAAGGCCAACCTGGACATAGTCCAGCTGCTCTGCGACCTGCTGGACGAGCAACGGCCACGCGCCGATGGCCGCCCCTATCGTGAGCAGATCCGCTTTGTCACCGACCGCGCCGGCCATGACCGCCGCTACGCCATAGACGCACGCAAGATCGAGACCGAGCTGAACTGGCGGCCGGCAGAGACCTTCGATACCGGCATCCGCAAAACCCTGAGCTGGTACCTGCAGCATCAGGACTGGGTGGCTAATGTCACCAGCGGCGCTTATCGGGATTGGCTGAGCCAGCAGTATCAGGGTTAGCAAAAAAGGGACGCAGAGGGCGCAAAGGAGCGCAAAGAACGCAAAGGGTTACAAAAGTTGTCCTGATTACCCACAAATCTCAGCCAATCGAATAGGGCGGCCCGTGGCCGCCGAGCAACCACTAGGGGCAGGCTTCATTGCTGTGGCTTGGCGGCGGGCGCGGCCCGCCCTATGCCGCACGGCAAAGTCGACCTCCCACCAGGACGTGCACGACCAGCCAAGATAATGGTTGAGATACATGGGTAATCAGGAAAGTTGTAGCCTGGAAGCAGCACTGAGTCTGGCGAAGGCTGGAGCCCGAGGTGGCCTTGCGTAGTCATCTGGGAGCTCCGAGCGCTGGCTCGGACTTAATACCTCCGAGCCAGCGCTCGGAGCTCCCAATATAACGGGGATACAGCAAGGTTGCTGCGCGGCAACTCTCTGACAAATAAGTTAAAATAAAAAATACAATCGGCGTAATCTGCGGTTTATGAAATGAACATATTACTACTGGGAAAAAACGGCCAGCTAGGCTGGGAGCTGCAACGTGCCCTGGCACCCCTGGGCGAGGTCGTGGCGCTGGATCAGGATCGGGCGGATTTTGCCCAACCCGAGACCCTGGTGCCCCTGCTGGACCAACTCCAGCCGGGGCTGATCGTCAACGCCGCCGCCCACACGGCGGTGGACAAGGCCGAGTCCGAGCCGGAGCTTTCGCAGCGGATCAATGCGGATGCAGTAGCCGAGCTGGCGCGTTGGGCGGCCCAGCACCGGGTCTGGCTGATCCACTATTCCACCGACTATGTGTTCGACGGTAGCGCCGCAGGCTGGTACAGCGAGGAAGACGCCAGCAACCCCCTGTCGGTCTATGGCCGAACCAAGCTGGCCGGAGAGCAGGCGCTGGCCGCCTCCGGCTGTCATCATCTGACCTTGCGCACCAGCTGGGTCTATGCCAGCCGTGGCAAAAACTTCGCCCGCACCATGCTACAGCTGGCGGCCAGCCGGGAAAGTCTGTCCGTGGTGGCAGATCAGTGGGGCGCGCCCACCAGCGCCGAGCTGCTGGCGGATGTCACCGCCCTGTGCCTGTATCGGCTGAGACAGGAGGGCGAGGGGGCAGGGCACCTGTCCGGCCTTTATCATCTGGTGGCCGCAGGCGAGACCAACTGGTGCGACTACGCCCGCTTTGTCCTGCAACAGGCCCAGCAGCGGGGTACCCAGCTCAAGGTCGGCCCCGAGCAGGTCAAGGCGATCAGCACCGCCGAGTACCCCACCCCGGCGCAAAGGCCGCTGAACTCGCGCCTTGCCACGGATAAACTACGCCAAGCCTTCGGCCTGACCCTGCCCGACTGGCGCTACCATGCCGCCCGGCAGATAGATGAGTTGCTCGGTTCGTAATATCAGGACGCAGAGGACGCAAAGAAGCGCAGAGGGCGCAGAGAAGAATGAGGCATTAAGGCGAGTTTCCCTCGGAATATGAAGCCTTGCTTGGTCGCACCGGGACTCGGCGGCCCCGTAGCCCGGATGCAGCGAAGCGGTCCCTATCAGCATCCTGTCTCACGGGACACTCGCACATCCCTGTGCAGCGAAATCCGGGGAGGTGTTGCAAGGCATACGAGTGTCTGCCCAGCAGATCTTTGCACCTCCGAGCCAGCGCTCGGAGCTCCCAGGTTGAGAGGCGGCAGTCAGGTTGTTTCACAGAAATTTTTTCACGTTGCGCTCTCTGCGCTTCTTTGCGACCTCTGCGTCCCATCCAAGTTGGCCGCTCAACAGGAGACAATTGACATGAAACGCAAGGGTATCATCCTCGCCGGTGGCTCCGGCACCCGGCTGTACCCGGTCACCCTGGCGGTGTCCAAACAGCTGCTGCCGGTGTATGACAAGCCGATGATCTACTACCCCCTGAGCACCCTGATGCTGGCAGGGATCAGTGACATCCTGCTCATATCCACACCCCAGGACATTCCGCGCTTCGAGCAACTGCTCGGCGATGGTCGTCAGTGGGGCCTGCAGATTCAATATGCGGTGCAGCCCAGCCCCGATGGTCTGGCCCAGGCCTTTATCATCGGCAAGGCGTTTATCGGCGCCGATCCGGTGGCCCTGATCCTGGGGGATAACCTGTTCCATGGCCACAACTTGCAGCAACTGCTGCGCCAGGCCATGGCTCAGGAGCAGGGCGCTACGGTGTTCGCCTACCCGGTACAGGACCCCCAGCGTTATGGCGTGGTCGAGTTTAACGCCGCCGGCGAGGCCCTGAGCCTGGAGGAAAAGCCGGTCAAGCCCAAGTCCCACTTCGCCGTGCCGGGGCTGTATTTCTACGACAACAGCGTGGTGGCCAAGGCCGAGGCGCTCAAGCCCTCGCCACGGGGCGAGCTGGAGATTACCGATATCAATCGGGACTATCTGGCGGCCGGCCAGCTCAATGTGGTCAACATGGGTCGCGGCATGGCCTGGCTAGACACCGGCACCCACGAGTCGCTGATGCAGGCCTCGGCCTTTATCGAGACCATCGAGCAACGCCAGGGCCTGAAGGTCGCCTGCCCGGAGGAAATCGCCTACAGCCAGGGCCTGATCGACTCGACGCAGCTGCGGGAACTGGCCAGGCCCCTGGAGAAAAACGGCTACGGTCAGTATCTGCTGCGCCTGCTGCAGGAGGGGCCGATTCAATGAAGGTGATAGATACCGCCATCGCCGAGGTGAAGATCATCGAGCCGCGGGTGTTCGGTGATGAGCGCGGCTTTTTCTTCGAGAGCTTCAACCGCCGCCAGTTCGAGCAGGCCATAGGTATCGAGGCCAACTTTGTCCAGGACAACCACTCGCGCTCGGCGCAGCATGTGCTGCGTGGCCTGCATTACCAAATCCAACAACCCCAAGGCAAGCTGGTGCGGGTGGTCAGCGGCCAGGTATTCGATGTGGCGGTGGATATTCGCCAGGGCTCGCCCAGCTTCGGCCAGTGGGTTGGGGTGGAGCTGAACGCGGAGAACCATCGCCAGTTCTGGCTGCCGCCGGGCTTCGCCCACGGTTTTGTCGTGCTCTCGGAAACGGCGGATTTTCTCTACAAGACCACCGACTACTATGCCCCCGAGCACGAGCGCTGCATTATCTGGAACGACCCGCAGATCGGTATAGACTGGCCGCTGCCAGCAGCGCCCCGGCTCTCCGCCAAAGACCAGCAGGGCCTGAGCCTGGAGCAGGCGGAGTTGCCTTCGGCTAAACGCCATTAAGGAGATCGAAGTGAGCATGTTGACCCTGGAACTCCCCGTGGATGGATTGCCTTCAGCAGCAGAACTGCCGGACAACTTTTCCGAAGAGGCCCGTTTTCTGTTGGCAGCGAAGCTTTTTGAGCAGGGCCGTATTTCATCGGGAAAGGCAGGGAGGCTTTGTGGCATGGGACGTGTCGAATTTCTTATGGCGGCTAGCCGAGCCGGTGTGGCAGTTGTCGATTTGAGCGGCGATGAATTAGCTCGGGAATTTGCTTGATGTTGGCTGACTGTGCAGTCATCAACTCTGGGCCATTGGTGGCGCTGTCACTAACGGGGCAACTGGATCTGTTGCCGCACTTGTTTGGCCAGTTCTGGATTCCACAGCAGGTGTTTCATGAGGTGGCCGTTGCAGGCTTGGGTAAGCCAGGCGCAAGTGCTATTGGAGATGCACGCTGGTCAGCCCATGTCTGTGTGGCACCCGAACCTGATCCGTTACTGGTTGCCGAGTTGGATGCCGGTGAAGCTGCTGTCATCGCGCTGGCACGAAGCCTTACGCCCTGTTTGGTCATACTGGATGAGAAACGCGGCCGTAGAATTGCTAACCAAATCTATGGGTTGCCGGTCAAAGGTACGGCGGGGCTGTTGGTTGAGGCCTATCGACGAGGGTTGCTGGACGATGTCCGTGCGCCTTTGCTTGGGCTCAAGCGTGCGGGGTATTTCGTTTCTGACTCGGTGATTGAGGCAGCCTGTAGCGCCGCGGCACGCAAAAACTGAAGCAGCTGGATTTTGAGATCGTTCAGTTACGATTTGGCACTGCTGTCGATCAAGGCTGATTTCGATAGGGTTTGATTAGCGAGGAAAATTGACTTATCCGCCGCCTGTTGTACCATCCCGCACTTTGCCCTTTGTTTGTCCCGCCGGGTTGACAGAGGATTTTCCCTGAAATCAGACACAGAGCGGCTCGGCTGCCGGAGAGAGTATTGATGCAAGTTTCCATTGAAGCAGGTGAAGGCCTGGAACGGCGAATGACGGTTGAACTGCCCAGCGAACAGCTACAGGAGGCGGTGGACAAGAAGTTGCAGGAGCTGTCCGGTACGGTGCGCATGGACGGTTTTCGTCCCGGCAAGGTGCCCATGCGGGTGATTCGCCAGCGTTTTGGCCGTTCGGTGCGCCAGGAGGTGATGGGCGACCTGATCCAATCCAGCTTTTTTGATGCGGCACAGCAGCAAAATGTCTCGCCCGTCGCCATGCCGCGCATCGATGAACTGGACCTGGACGCCGCCCGTTATGTGGCGGTGTTTGAGGTCATGCCCGAGGTGACCCTGGCGGATATGTCCGAGGTCAGCATCAAGCGGCCCCAGGTGGAGATCACCGATGCCGATGTGGATAAGATGGTCGAACAGCTGCGTAAACAGCGCGCCAGCTGGGAGCCGGTAGAACGCCCGGCGCAGGACGGGGATCAGCTGCTTATCAGCTTCACCGGTTATATCGAGGATGAGGCCTTTGAGGGCGGCAGCGCCGAGGACGTACCCCTGGAGCTGGGCTCCGGCAGGATGATCGAGGGCTTTGAGGCAGGCCTGCTGGGTGCCTCGGCAGGGGACAAACCCAGCCTGGAGCTGAAGTTTCCCGAGGACTATCGGGTGGAGCACCTGGCCGGCCGGGATGCCCGCTTTGAGGTGGAGGTCAAGGAGGTGCGTGAGCAGCGGTTGCCAGAGATCAACGAGACCTTTATCAAGGAGTTCGGCATTGAATCAGGTGAGATGACGGACTTTCTCGCCGACATCCGCAAGAGCATGGAGTTCGAGCTGAACAAAAAGCGTAAGCAAATGATCAAGGATCAGGTGATGAACGCCCTGGCCGAGGCCAACCCCATTCAGGTGCCCGAGGCACTGGTGGAGCGGGATGCCGAGGTGCTGAAGAAACAGACCCTGCAAGACATGGCCCGTCAGGGCCAGAGCAGCGCCCTGGACCTGCCGGTCGAGATCTTCAAGGACTCGGCCAGGCGTCGGGTCGTCCTGGGCCTGCTGGTGGGCGAGATCGTCCAGCAAAACCAGTTCAAGCCAGATGCGGAACGGGTCCAGCAGGCCATCGAGGATTACACCCAGGGCTATGAAAACCCCCGGGAGGTGATCGACTACTACCGCAACAACAAGGAGGCGAGGGCCAATGTGGAGAGCATGGTGGTGGAGGATATGGTGACCGATTGGGTCCTGACTCAGGTCAAGGTAGAGGACGAGACCCAGACCTTCGATGCCTTCATGAACCCGGAGAAGGAATAAGACCATGCAGGATCAGGGCAGCAGGGCGGCTATGCCGCAGGTACAGAACCTGGGCCTGGTGCCCATGGTGGTGGAGCAGACCTCACGCGGCGAGCGGGCCTATGACATCTACTCACGCCTGCTCAAGGAGCGGGTCATCTTCCTGATTGGTCCGGTAGAGGACTACATGGCCAATCTGGTGGTGGCCCAGCTACTGTTTCTGGAGTCGGAAAACCCGGACAAGGACGTACATCTGTACATCAATTCCCCCGGTGGTTCGGTGACCGCCGGCATGGCCATCTACGACACCATGCAGTTCATCAAGCCCGATGTCTCCACCATGTGCATAGGTCAGGCCGCCAGCATGGGTGCCCTGTTGCTGGCCGGTGGTGCCAAGGACAAGCGTTTTGCCCTGCCGCACTCGCGCATGATGATCCACCAACCCCTGGGCGGCTATCAGGGCCAGGCCACGGACATCGAGATCCATGCCCGCGAGATCCTCCTGCTGCGCGACAAGCTCAACCGCATCCTGGCCGATCACACCGGTCAGGAACTGAGCGTGATCGAGCGGGATACCGACCGGGACAACTTCATGAGCGCCGAAACCGCCCAGGAATACGGCCTGATCGATCAGGTCATCAGCCAGCGGGCCAGCGTGGAGAAGGATTGAGCCTAAGCGGCGAGGTTGCATCCATAAAGGGACGCAAAGGACGCAAGGCAGCGCGGAGAGCGCAGGGTTGAAAACTGGCTTGCGTCCCGGCTTTTCCATCCAAGGTTTTCGGAAATGCGCGCAGGGTGTCACGGGTTGGATCCGGTCCTGGCGCATACCAAAGGCGGGTCATTTCCTTGCAACAGGCCGGGTAGCATTGTTTGCGGCGCGTGCTCAATGCGATATGATTCGGCCATTCCAATGACCCGGCACCCCTGTTATCGGCCCTGAACCCAGCGGCTGGGTTGGTTGCAGGCCCGGACATCACGAGGCGATCTATGGCAAACGATAAGCGAGGCAAGGAAGATTCCAAGCCGCTGTACTGTTCTTTCTGCGGCAAGAGCCAGCATGAGGTCAAAAAACTGATCGCTGGGCCTTCCGTATTCATCTGCAACGAATGCGTCGATCTGTGTAACGACATCATCCGCGATGAGTTGGAGAACGAAGAGGATACCAGCCAGGGCGCGCTGCCCAATCCGCATGAGATCAAACAGCGCCTGGATCAATACGTCATCGGCCAGTCGGCGGCGAAGAAGGTGCTGGCGGTGGCGGTGTACAACCACTACAAACGCCTGCACACCAAGACCCAGCCGGATGAAGAAATAGAAATCGCCAAGAGCAATATCCTGCTCATCGGCCCCACCGGCTCAGGCAAGACCCTGCTGGCGGAGACCCTGGCGCGGCTACTCAACGTGCCCTTCACCATCGCCGATGCCACCACCCTCACCGAGGCGGGCTACGTCGGCGAGGACGTGGAAAACATCATCCAGAAGCTGCTGCAGAAGTGTGACTACGACGTGGAGCGGGCCGAGACCGGTATCGTCTATATCGACGAGATCGACAAGATCTCGCGCAAGGGGGAGAACGTCTCCATCACCCGTGATGTCTCCGGCGAGGGGGTGCAGCAGGCACTGCTCAAGCTGATCGAGGGCACGGTCGCCTCGGTGCCGCCGCAGGGCGGGCGCAAGCATCCGCAGCAGGAATTCCTGCAGGTGGATACCTCCAACATACTGTTCATCGTCGGCGGTGCCTTTGCCGGTCTCGACCGGGTCATCCGCGACCGCTCCGAGAAGGGCGGCATTGGCTTCTCCGCCGAGGTGCGCAGCAAGGACGAAAAGGCCAATGTGGGCGAGGTGCTGGCCAATGTGGAACCGGAGGACCTGATCAAATACGGCCTGATCCCGGAGTTCATCGGTCGTCTGCCGGTAGTGGCCACCCTGGAGGAGCTGGACGAGGAGGCCCTGGTGCAGATCCTGGTGGAACCCAAGAATGCCCTGAGCAAGCAATACAATCGCCTGTTCCAGATGGAAGGGGTGGAGCTGGAGTTCCGCAAGGATGCCCTGGGTGCCATCGCCCGCAAGGCCATGGAACGCAAGACCGGTGCCCGCGGCCTGCGCACCATCCTCGAACACATCCTGCTGGACACCATGTACGACCTGCCGGCCATGGAGAATGTCAGCAAGGTAGTGGTGGACGGCTCCGTGGTATCCGGTGACTCGGCACCCTTCATCCTCTACAGCTCCAACATGGAACAGCAGGCCACGGGTTCTGACTGACCTGGCTTGAACCCAGACCGCCTGCCCCAATCTTCATGCCAATGCCAGGGCTGCGGGCCGTTCCATCGGAACGGCCTTGCCCTGGACTCATCGCACACTAGGAGTCGTCATGGGCCAATCACATAATTCCCCCCACCCGAATCAGGACGATAGCGGCCTGCTCCCCGTTCTGCCCCTGCGTGACGTGGTGGTCTATCCACACATGGTCATCCCCCTGTTCGTTGGCCGCGAGCGTTCCATCCGCGCCCTGGACTATGCCATGCACAGCCACAAGCAGATCCTGCTGGTGGCGCAGAAGAGCGCCGAGGTGGATGATCCGGCCCTGGGCGACCTGCACCGTATCGGTACCCAGGCGAACATTCTGCAACTGCTCAAGCTGCCCGATGGCACGGTCAAGGTGCTGGTGGAGGGCGGTCAGCGCGTGGGGCTGGACCGGGTGGTGGAGATCGACGGCTACTTCTGCGCCGAGATGAAGCCCCTGCAGGAGAGCCTGCGCTTCGACGAGCGTGAGTCCGAGGTGTTGATGCGCTCGGCCATCGGCCTGTTCGACCAATACGTCAAGCTGAACAAAAAGGTACCGCCGGAGGTGCTCAGCTCATTGGAGAGCATCGATGATCCCAGCCGCCTGGCCGATACCATGGCGGCGCACATGTCGCTCAAGCTGCACGAAAAGCAGCGGGTGCTGGAGATCATGGACGTGGGCGAGCGCTTCGAGCACCTGATGGCGCTGATGGAGGGCGAGAATGACCTGCTGCAGATGGAAAAACGCATCCGGGGCCGGGTGAAGAAGCAGATGGAGAAAAACCAGCGCGAGTACTATCTCAACGAACAGATGAAGGCGATCCAGAAGGAATTGGGCGACCTGGACGATGCCCCCAACGAGATCGAAGACCTGGGCAATAAGATCGAAAAGGCCGGTATGCCGAAGGAGGCCAAGGCCAAGGCGCAGACCGAGCTGAACAAGCTCAAGCTGATGTCGCCCATGTCCGCCGAGGCCACGGTGGTGCGCAACTACATCGATGCCCTGATCAGCGTGCCCTGGAAGAAGCGCTCCAAGATCAGCAATGACCTGGGTATCGCCGAGGAGGTACTGGAGGCCGATCACTATGGCCTGGACAAGGTCAAGGAACGCATCCTTGAATACCTGGCGGTGCAGCAGCGGGTGCGCAAGCTCAAGGGCCCCATCCTCTGTCTGGTGGGCCCGCCGGGGGTGGGCAAGACCTCCCTGGGACAGTCCATCGCGCGGGCCACCAACCGCAAGTTCGTGCGCATGGCCCTGGGCGGCGTGCGCGACGAGGCGGAGATCCGGGGGCACCGGCGTACCTACATCGGTGCCCTGCCGGGCAAGATCGTGCAGAACCTGACCCGGGTGGGCAGCAAGAACCCCTTCTTCCTGCTGGATGAAATCGACAAGATGGCCATGGACTTCCGTGGCGATCCGGCCTCGGCCCTGCTGGAGGTGCTCGATCCGGAGCAGAATCACACCTTCCAGGACCATTACCTGGAGGTGGATTTCGACCTGTCCGAGGTGATGTTCGTCGCCACCGCCAATACCCTCAAGATCCCCCCCGCGCTGCTCGATCGCATGGAGGTAATTCGCCTGTCCGGCTACACCGAGGACGAGAAGGTCAACATCGCGCAACGCTACCTGATCCCCAAGCAGATGAAAAACAACGGCCTCAAGGAGGGCGAGTTGATCATCCGTGAGTCGGTACTGCGCGACATCATCCGCCACTACACCCGCGAGGCCGGGGTGCGCAGCCTGGAGCGCGAGGTGGCAAAGATCTGCCGCAAGGTGGTCAAGGAGATACTGCTCAAGGACAACAAGAACAAGGTCACCCTCACCTCCAAGAACGTGGAGAGCTACCTGGGGGTCAAGCGCTTCCGCTACGGCCGCGCCGAGGAGAACGATCAGGTCGGTCAGGTCACCGGCCTGGCCTGGACCGAGGTGGGCGGCGAGCTGCTGACCATAGAGGCGGCCCTGCTCAAGGGCAAGGGGCGGCTGAATCAGACCGGCCAACTGGGCGATGTGATGAAGGAGTCGATCCAGGCGGCGATGACCGTGGTGCGCAGCCGCTCGGAGATGCTCGGCCTGCTGCCCGATTTCTATCAGGAGCAGGACATACATATCCATGTACCCGAGGGGGCCACGCCCAAGGATGGCCCCAGTGCCGGTATCACCATGTGTACAGCCCTGGTTTCGGCCTTTACCAACATCCCGGTACGCGCCGATGTGGCCATGACCGGTGAGATCACCCTGCGCGGCGAGGTGCTGCCCATCGGCGGGCTCAAGGAAAAACTGCTGGCGGCGGCCAGGGGCGGGATCCAGACCGTGGTGATCCCCCATGAAAACGAAAAGGACCTGGTGGAGATCCCGAAAAACGTCAAGCAGAACCTGGAGATCATCCCGGTGCGCTGGATCGACGAGGTGCTCAATATCGCCCTGACCCGATCGCCCCAGCCCCTGACCCAGGAGCAATTGGCCGAGGCCGAGCGGACCCTGGCGCAAAGGGGCCAGCCCACCCCCAGCGATGGGGATAGTGAAGAGATCGACTCCCTGCGCCATTGATCCCGCTGCGCGTCGGCAGGTCGTCTGTTGGCATGACCCCTGTTGTGCAGGCGCTCGGTACAAGGCCTGTTCAGGCCATAAAGCCGCATTTTCTATTGTCCAGCGGGCCTGAAGTTGTGATAATCTTCGCCTCCAGTCGGACGGCTCGGGGACAAACCCTGGGGGCGCGTTCCCAGGCCCGAGCACAGGGCATGACTGACTGCACAGTTTTTATTCAGGAATCAAAACGAGGGCCTGCGGCACTCACCAATGAACCGTTATGGGGGAAGTTAATGAACAAATCTGAACTGATCGATGCAATGGCCGAAAGCGCGGACATTTCCAAGGCGGCTGCGGGGCGCGCCCTGGATGGTCTTGTCGAGGCCGTTACTCAGGCCATGAAGCAGGGCGACACCGTCTCCCTGATCGGCTTTGGCTCTTTCATGGTGCGCAGGCGGGAGGCCCGTACCGGCCGCAATCCCCAGACCGGCGAACAGATCCAGATCAAGGCCTCGAACACGCCTTCATTTAAAGCTGGCAAAGCGCTGAAGGATGCAGTAAACTGATCTCTTCACTGCTTGGGGTGCTTAGCTCAGCTGGGAGAGCATCGCCCTTACAAGGCGAGGGTCGCAGGTTCGATCCCTGCAGCACCCACCAAGCAACAAGCCACTAGGCTGAAAGAATTCGGAGTGGTAGTTCAGATGGTTAGAATACCGGCCTGTCACGCCGGGGGTCGCGGGTTCGAGCCCCGTCCACTCCGCCATCTTGAAATCGGGGCTTCTCTAAGTAGCCCCGATTTTTTTTGTCCAAAATTCCACTTCTGATCGCGCAAGCCTGGGTCTGGCCCGGCCGGATCGGGATAGAGGTAGATAGATGCTGCAAGCCATTCGTGAAAAGGCCCAGGGCTGGATAGCCTGGGTAATCGTCATTCTTATCAGCGTCCCCTTCGCCCTCTGGGGCGTGCAGGAGTACCTGGGGATCGGGGGCGAGCCCAAGGTGGTCAAGGTCAACAACCGCGAGATCACCGAGCGCGAACTGGACAACGCCTTCCATCGTTTCCGTACGCGCCTGCGTGATCAGCTGGGGGAAAACTACCGCGCCGGCCTGATCGACGACCGCCTGCTCAAGGGCCAGGTGCTCAACAGCCTGATCCAGCAGGAACTGCTCGCCCAGCTGGCCCAGCGCCAGGGCATGAACGTCAGCAAGCAGATGATCCAGCGCGAGATCGCCTCGGTCCCCCTGTATCAGAAGGGCGGACGATTTGACTACGACACCTATCAGCGCGCCCTGCGCCAGCAGGGGATCAGCTCGGAATACCTGGCCCAGCAACTGCGCGTCGGCATGGTCATAGACCAGCTCAGTCAGGGCCTGGAGCAATCCGCCTTCACCACCCAAAGGGAACTGCGCGAGAGCCAGAGGCTGCGCGAGCAAAGGCGTGAACTGGGTTATCTGCTGTTCGCCAAGGACGAATTCATCGACCAGCAGGCGCTGGATGAGGCCGACGTGCAGGCCTATTACGAAGGCCACGCGGCAGACTTCAAGGCCCCCGAGCGGGTCAAGCTGGAATACGTCAGCCTGAGCCTGGAGCAGCTGGCCAAACAGGTGCAGTTCAGCGATGCCGACCTGCAGACCTATCTGGACAACCACAGGAATGAATTCCTCCTGCCCGAGGAGCGCCGCGTATCCCATATCCTCGTCGCACTGGAGGAGGGCGCGGAACAGGCGGCCAAGGCCAAGGCCGAGGACCTGCTCCAGCAATTGCAAAAGGGGGGTGATTTTGCCGCCCTGGCCAAGCAGCATTCCGACGACCCCGGCTCCGCCCCCCAGGGTGGCGATCTGGGCTTTTTTGGCCGGGGCGTGATGGACCCGGCCTTCGAACAGGCCGCCTTTGCCCTGGATACCGACCAAATCAGCCAGCTGGTGCGCAGCAGTTTTGGCTACCACATCATCAAGTTGCACGAGATTCGCGGCAATCGCGAGGCCGATCTGGCCGCCGTGCGTGACCGGGTGCAGAGCGCCTATAGCCGGGAACAGGCCCGAGCGCGGTTTGATGAATACTTCGAGCGGCTGGCCAACCTGGCCTATGAGATACCCGATAGCCTGGTTCCCATAGAGGAAGAGCTGGGCCTGAAGCTGCACAGCAGCGACTGGATCAGCCGCGCCGGTGGCGGGGTGGGGCCGCTGGCCTCGCCCAAGGTGATCAATGCCGCCTTCAGTGACGAGGTGCTGGGGCGCGGCAATAATAGCGAACCCCTGGAGATCGACAACGATCAGGTACTGGTACTGCGCCTGCTGGCCCACGAACCGGCCAGCACCAAACCCCTGGATCAGGTACGGCCCCAGGTAGAGCAGGCCCTGCGGCAACAACAGGCGATCCAGGCGGCGGCCCAGGCCGGTGCCCAGGCGCTGGAACAACTGCGTTCCGGCAAGACCCTGGCCGAACTGGCCGAGACAACAACTGCCCGCCTGGAAACGCCGGGGCTGATCGACCGCTTCGACGCCAAGCTGCCGCCGCGTCTGCGCAATGAGGCCTATCGCCTGCCGCGCCCGGCCGAGGGTCAGGCCAGCCACGGCGGCGTGGAATTGAGCAACGGCGACTATGCCGTCATGGCCCTGACACGGGTGGAGGACGGCAGCCTCGGCGAGCAAGACCCGGCGCTGCGCCAGGGGCTTGACCGCACACGCGCCAATCGCTACTTCGAACTCTTCGTCGCCGCCCTGGAGCGGCAGGCGGATATTGAGGTCCTCGACAAAAAGGCCCTGGCCGGTGACTGAGGCCGGTCCAAGTCCAGCCAGCCTGGATGAAGACATCCGCCGCCTGCTGCGCCAGACCCGCACCATCGCCCTGGTCGGGGCCAGCCACAAGCCTCACCGCGACAGCCATCGGGTGATGGCCTACCTGCAAGGCCAGGGCTATAGGGTGATCCCGGTCAACCCGGGCCGGACCGGGCTGGAGATCCTGGGTGAACAAGTCTATCCCGACCTGGCTGCTATCCCCGAGTCGATCGACCTGGTGGATATCTTCCGCAACAGCGAGGCGGCGGGCGAGGTGGTGGATGAGGCCATAGCCTTGGGTGCCAAGGCCGTCTGGCTGCAGATCGGCGTGATCAACCCGGCCGCCGCCGAACGTGCCCGCGCCGCCGGCCTGCAGGTGGTCATGGACCTTTGCCCCATGCAGGAGATCCCCCGCCTGGGCATGATTAGGTAGTTCAGCCCCAAGCTGGCCTGATTTCTGCATTAAGCCCTCCATCAGAACATGGGTTCAGAGGAGCGGTGATGACAAGTAAAAGCCTGATAACGATCAATGCAGCCCTGGTGCTGCTTGCCCTGCTGTTGATGCTCAGCGGTCTGGGCGGGGGCTGGGGCGGGGCCATAGCCGGCTTCGTCTTCGTGGTTGGCGGCACCTTTTTGGCGTCGGTTTCCAGTCAGTCGGCGGACAAGGTGCTCGGAGTGCTGCTCAAGGCCCCGCAGGCCTTCGATAACGCCGAACAGCGCCGCTACCGGCGCAGGACCCTGGATAGCTTCCTGCCGGTGGCAGAATGGGCGCGGCGTGGCAACGCCCGAGCGGCGGAACGCCTGGCCCGGCAGATCAACGACGACTTCCTGCGCCGTGGCGTCATGCTGGTACTGGACCGCACCCCAGAGCGGGAGATGATGCGCACCCTGCAATGGCGTATCGGCAACGAACGCGAGAACGATCAGCAAGAGATCCGCGTGATTCGCGCCATGGTTGGCTATGCCCCGGCGCTGGGCATGCTCGGCACCCTGCTGGGCCTGGTACAGATGCTGTTTGGCCTGGGCGACAAGGGCATCAACGAGATCGGCGTGGCCATGGGCTTTGCCATGCTCACCACCGTATATGGCCTGATCGGGGCCAACCTCCTGCTCAAGCCCCTGGCGGCGAAGATGGAACAGCAATCGCGGGCACGCATCTCCTGGATGTACGCCCAGCTGGAGGCCGTACTCATGCTGCGTGAACGCAGCCATCCGGTGCATATCCAGGAGGCCCTGGAGACCTACCTGGACGGCAGCCGCGACTACCCCCTGCCCAACCTGCAAGACATGGCCCCGCGCATCCGCCGCCTGATTCAGCGCACCAAGGCCGCCTGATATGAGTGCCCTGTCCCAAGCCAGCCCGGCCGACCTGGAGCAAGACCCAGAACTGGGCCATGACCCCTGGATGAACCTGCAACCTGAAGCCAGCGGCAGCGACAGCTGGATGCTCAGCTACGTCGATGTACTCACCCTGCTGCTGGTGCTGATGGTGGTGCTGCTCATGCTGCAACGGGCCGGAAACCCCGACAGCCCCCTGGACCTGCCCGCCGCACCCAGCCCCCTGACCCAACAGGCCGCAGCGCCGTTGCAGGCGGAACCCCAGCTGGAACAGCCCAAGGCAGCCAGCAGCGGGGTGAGCGACCCGCTGATTCTGGCCACTGACGAGGCCGAGGCCGACTGGCCCCTGCTCACCGAAAGCCTGCCCTTTGCCGAGCAGCCCCTGGCCGAGCCCCTGCTCACCGAAAGCCCTGCGGAGCTGGCCGAGCCGCAGACAAGGGAGCCAGGGGAGAGGCAAGCGGACCCAGCGCAAGGGCAAATCAGCCGCCCCAGCACAGCGGCCGAAGCAAAGGCCGACAGGATGCTGGCGGTACGCCCAGCCATGCAGCAGCCGCCTGGGGTCGATCTTGCCCCCCTGATCGAGGCCCTGCGCTGGAAGGGGCTGGGCAAGGGCGTCACCCTCAGTACCAACGCCACCCAGGTGCGGCTGGAGACCCGCGACAACATCCTGTTTGCCGATGCCAGCGCGGAACTGACCGACAGCGGTGCCGACCTGCTGCTGGAACTGACCAGCCTGCTGTTGCGCTACCCCGGCATCATCTCGGTGGAAGGCCACGCCGACAGCCGCCCCATCACCTCCACCGCCTTCCCCTCCAACTGGGAGCTATCCAGCGCCCGCGCCGCCAGTGTGGTGCGCTATCTGGTGGGCCAAGGGATAGACGCCGAACGCCTGCGCGCCATCGGCTACGGTGATACCCGCCCCCGCGCCGACAACGCCAGCAGCGAAGGCCGCGCCGCCAATCGCCGCGTCAGCCTGGTGCTGGAGCCAAGGCCTGAATCCCGGCTGTAATCAGCCCTCAGCCTTCAGCCTTCAGCCTTCAGCTCGGCCCCAGTCATGGCAGATCCCGCCATTCCCCTTGGATGTAGCCCTGGTTGGGGCGGTATTGGATCTTGTAGGCCATCTTGGGGCTTTGTTCGATCCAGTAACCCAGGTAGAGATAGGGCAGGCCAAGGCGGCTGGTCTCTTGGATCTGCCAGAGCAGGCCGATGACGCCGGGACTCAAGTGCGCCAGCTCGGGTTCATAGAAGCTGTAAACGGCGGACAGCCCGCCCGGCAGGTAGTCGGTAACGGCCACTGCCAGCAGGCGCTGATGCCAGCGCAGTTCCACGAAGCGGGTGGTGCACCAGTCGCTGGTCAGAAAGCGCATGTAGTCCTCGGCGCTGGGGTCGGCCATGTCGCCATCGCCGTGGCGGGCCTCGATATAGCGCCGGTAGAGCTGGAACTGATTGGGGTCGAATCGGGCCGGCAGGGGGTGTATCTCCAGCTCGGCGGCGACCCGGTTCCAGGCACGGCGCTGATTGCGCCGGGGTCGCCAGTGCCGCACCGGTATGCGCAGGGGAATGCAGGCGGCGCAGTCCGGGCATTGGGGGCGATAGACGTAACCGCCGCTGCGGCGAAAACCCTGCTCCAGCAGGGCCTGGTAGAGCCGATCATGCAAGGCTACCCCAGGCTCGATGAATTGGGTGATGGCCTGACGCTCGGCCAGGTAGCTACAGCCATGGCTGGGGGTTTGCAGCAGGGGCAGATGGGGCCTCATCTCAGTCCTGGGCTTGGCCAAGCAGGCTGAGTTCGCGCAGTTGGTTGAGGAAGGCTTGCAGCAATTCCTCCAGTTCCGTCAGACGGGGCCGGGCCTGGGAGGGGGGCAGGGCACAGAGGCTCGCGGCCCGCTGGTGCAGTTCATCGTGCAGGCGTCTGGCCTCGATATAGGTCGGAACCTGGGCGAAGCGCGATTCGCCCTCGCTGCTGAGCCATTGGCCGAAACGGCAGCGTTCGCCCAGCAGGGGCGGGGCCTCGCGGCGTTCCTGCTGGATGTATTCGCGTACCCAGCGCAGCCAGGCCCGATGCTCGGCACCGGCCTGCAGCAGGGGCATGTCGCGCAGGGGCAGTGGGCGCTGCCGGGTCCATTCCGGGAAGGGTCGCCATTGGTCGATCCAGCCGGGCAGCTGGGCCGCAGGCATGGGATGGCCTATGCCATAGCCCTGACCGATCTCGCAGTCCAGCTGCAGCAGCATCTCGCCGTGCTCGCGGGTCTCTACGCCCTCGGCGACCAGGTCCAGGGCAAAGGCGTTGGCCATGCCCAGGATGCCCTCCAGGATGGCCAGGTCGTCCGGGTCTTCGAGCATGTCGCGGACAAAGGTCTGGTCGATCTTGATGCGGCTGGCGGGCAGGCGTTTGAGGTAGGTGAGGGAGGAGTAGCCGGTGCCGAAGTCATCCAGGGCGAAGCCGACCCCCAGCGCCTTGCAGCGGTGGATGATGCGCGATACCTGATGGATGTCCTCCAGGGCACTGGTCTCCACTACCTCCAGCTCCAGCTGGCCGCGGGGTACGCCGGGATGGGCCAGCAGTTGCCGCTCCAGTTGCTCGACGAAGTCGTTCTGTTGCAGTTGCGGGCCGCTGACATTGACGCTCACCGGCAGGTTCAGGCCCTGTTTGGCCCAGCGCTCCATCTGCTCCAGGGCGCTGTCTATCACCCAGTGGCCCAGGTCCAGGCCGAGCTGGTGGTTCTCCGTCAGGGGCAGAAAGCTCAGTGGCGAGAGCAGACCACGCTTGGGGTGGTCCCAGCGCAGCAGGGCCTCGGCCCCAACCACCTCGCCGCTGCGCATGTTCACCTTGGGCTGGTAGTAGAGCAGGAATTCCTGGTTGTCCAGGCTTTGGCGCATGGCCTCCAGTTTTTCGTGCAGGCCACGGGTGTTGCGGTCGGTCTCGGTGTCGAACAGGTGATAGCGGTTCTTGCCGCTGACCTTGGCCTGATACATGGCCTGATCGGCCTGGCGCAGCAGTTGATCCGGGTCCACCTCCTCGTCCTGGGGGTAGAAGGTGACGCCGATGCTGGCGGATACCTGCAGCACCAGGTCATCGATGGCTATGGGTTCGGCGGCGGCCTGTAGCAGGCGCTCCAGCAGGGGGATGCTGTCCTCGTTGCGCTGGATGTCGATGAGTACGGCAACGAATTCATCGCCGCCCAGGCGGCCGATGGTGTCGCCCTCGCGCAGGGCGGCGCGCATGCGCTCGGCCAGGTGAATGAGGAGCTGATCACCGATGTCGTGGCCGTGGCGGTCGTTGATCGCCTTGAAGCCGTCCAGGTCGAGGAACACCACCGCCAGTTGCAGCTCGCGCCGGACCATCTGGAGCATACCCTGCTGCAAGCGGTCGGCCAGGAGTACGCGGTTGGGCAGTTGGGTCAGGGAGTCGTAGTGGGCGATCTGCTCCAGCTGGCTCTGGTAGGCCTTCTGCTCGCTGATCTCGGTGAACAGGGCGACATAGTGGCTGACCTCGCCGCGGTGGTCGCTGATGGCGCTGATGGTGAGCAGTTGGGGGTAGAGGTCACCGTTCTTGCGCCGGTTCCATACCTCGCCGGCCCAGCTGCCTTGTTGCAGCAGCTGACGCCACATGTCCTCGTAGAACTCGGCGTCGTGGCGGCCGGATTTGAACAGCCGGGTATGCTGGCCCACCGCCTCGTCGCGGCGGTAACCGGTGATCTGGCTGAAGGCCTCATTGACATCGACGATGATGCCATCGGGTTGGGTGATGTAAATACCCTCCTGGGCGTAGGTGAAGACGCTGGCGGCTAGTTTGAGCTTTTCCTCGGCCTGGATCCGTTCGCTGATGTCGTGGCCTATGGCCAGCACCCCAACCACCTCGCCGTTGCTGTCCTTGAGGGTCTTGTTGTACCACTCCACCAGGCATTTACGGCCATCGCGCAGCAGCAGGGGGTTGACCTGGCCGCTGACGTCTATGTCCGTCACCGCCAGCTGGAACACGCGCTTGATGCGCTGTATCTCGGTCTCGGGCAGGAAGGTGCTGAACCAGTCGCGGCCCTTGATCTCGTCCAGGCTGTAGCCGGTGAGTTGCTCGGCGTAGGGGTTGAGGTGGACCACGCAGCCCTGGGGGTCGAGCACTATGATGATGACCTGGGCGGTGTTGATGATGGTCTTGGCCAGGTCCTGCTCCTGCCGCAGGCGCTCCTCGGCGCGTTTGCGCTGGGTGATGTCGCGGATTGCGCCCTCATAGCCGATCAGCCGGTCGTCCTGTTCCACGCCTCGGCAGTTGATCGACAGCCAGCGTTCCTCGGCATCGGCATTCAGGCCTTGGGTCTCGAAGTTGTGCAGCTTGCCCCCGGCGCTGGTGAGCAGGCGGACAAAACGCTGGAAGGAGATCTCGCTGCTGATCAGGCGGCCTATGGGCTGGCCCAAAAGGTCCGCGGCATCCTGGCCGAAGACCTGGCGCACCGAGGGGGATATCTCCAGGATCAGGCCCTGGCGGTCGGTGCGGTAGTACACGTCTTGCAGGTTTTCGATGATATCCCGGTAATGCCCTTCGGACGCCTTGAGACGCTGCTCGGTGACACGGCGTTGGCCAATCTCCCGTTGCAGGCGCAGGTTGAAACGCCACAGCACCAGAGCCACCAGGGCCACCAGCAAGACCAGCAGGCCAATACCCAGGGTGGCGCGGAAGAACAGGCTGCGGGTGACCTTGGGGTCGGGGTCGTAGATGAAGCCACTTAGATCGAAGTCGGCCTCGGCCATGTCGAACTGGGTCATCAGCCTGGCCATGTGTTCCAGCCGACTGGGGTTGATCTGACCCACAGGCACCAGCTCGGGCAGGATCAACCGCTGCATGGTCTGGGCCTCGTACTCCAGGTGGGCGCGGCTTTTGTCCGGTTGATACTGGCTCAGGATCAGATCAATGATCTCCTCCTTGTGGCGCATGGCGTATTGCCAGCCCTGGATGCTGGCACGGCGAAAGGCCTTGACCCGTTCCGGGTATCTGCGCGCTTCCTCCCGGCTGGTGAACAGGATATCGCTGTAGAAGTCGATGCCGTAGCGGGACGGCTCCAGGGTGTGGCCCTGCAGACCACGCTCCTGCAGGTAAAAGGGCTCATTGCTGAGATAGGCATTGATGGCATCGGTACGGCCCTCGATCAGGTCGTCGATGTCAAAGCTGCTGGGCAGGATGCGGACCTCATCGGCCTCCACCCCCTCGTTGCGCAGCATGGCGAGAAAGTCCAGGTCCTCGACATCGCCCAGCATCATCACCCGCTTGCCGATCAGGTCCTTGGGCGAGCGCAGGCCGGAGTCGGCCAGGGTCAGCAGGACGTAGGGGGAGTGCTGAAAGATGGCGGCCAGGGCCAGCAGGGGGTCGCCCTTGAGGTAACGCTGCAACAGCTCGGTGTTGGCTACGCCGTACTGGGCGCGGCCCTGGAGTACCTCGTTGACCGGGCTGCGCCCCGGTACGTTGGGCAGGATGCGCACATCCAGCCCGCGCAGGCGGTAAAAGCCCTTGTGCAGGGCGGCATAGTAGCCGGCGAACTGAAACTGGTGCCGCCAGGGCAGTTGCAGGCTCACCTGCTGCTGGTGTGGGTCTTGGTGGGCAGCTAAGGCCGATGCGGCCAGGCCGAACAGCAGCAGGAGCACGGCCAAGGGCCCGGTCAGGCCGGTTGCCAATAGTGATTTCATCCGATGAGCATCCCCCGGTCGGGCCGGAACCTGAAAGTCCAGAAACATTGACTGAATGGGCCGCCAGTATAGCCTTGCGCGGGGCAAAGGTTAATCCCAAATCGACGGGTCAGGTATCCTCGGGCGGCCCCTTGTCGCGCTGGCGGCGGGTGCGCCGCCGGGGTTCGCGGTATTCGGCCAACTGTTGGATGATGCGCGCAAAGGGTAGCCGCTGGATGCCGCCAAAATGGCCGATGCAGTCGTTGAGCAGGCCATGCACGTTGGCGATCAGCACGGGGGTGGGGTCGCCGGGGTAACGGATGCGATGCAGGCCAAGCAGACCGCCCATCAGCAGGCGCATGGCCTTGGCGTGGGGCAGGGGGGTCTCTGGGCTGCGCGATTTCAGGGCGAAGCGGGCGTTCTCGCGCAGGCTGTCAAGAAACTCCCGGCATTGCTGCTGGGCCGATAGCGAGCGGCACTCCACCCCTTCGCGCTCGGCGATGCAGAAACGCGCTGCCTGAGGGCAGTGGCAGCGGTTCATCAGGATGGGTTTTTCGTAGATGCAGAAGCATTCGTTGATCTCGCGGTAGGTCTCGCGAAAGGCGTCCTGGTCCATCACTGCACCTGCTTGAAGCGGTGGATCAGACGTCGGTCGCGCTTGTTCGGCTTGCCCTGGGCCTGGGCCGGCAGGGCCTGGCGCTCGGCGCGCAGCTCTTCCCGGCGGGCCTGGCGGCTGGCCTGGCTGGCCTCGTCCTCGCTGTAGGAAAGGGCGGCCTCGGCGGCCGGGCGGCGTTGTTTGGGCAGTTGTTCCACGCGGATGTCCCAGTGCAGACCGGCCTTGCTGATCTGCAGACGGCTGCCCAGCTGCACCTCCTTGCCCGGTTTGCTGCGCTGCCCATTGAGGTGTACATGACCGCCATTGATGGCCTCCACCGCCAGCTGACGGGTCTTGTAAAACCGCGCGGCCCAAAGCCACTTATCCAGGCGCATCGTACACTCTCCAGACAGAAGACGGAGGACAGGGGACGGAAGACAGAACTTTGCGTCGCTACGCGACAGATTAGGTAAACCTGGCGCGAAGCGCCTCAGCACTCTGTCCTCTGTCTTCTGTCTTCTGTCCCTCAGGTCGGCTCTTCCCAGTCATCGTGATCGGCATTTATGCCGAGCAGCGGGTCCAGCTTGCCCAGGGAGTCCAGCTCAGCCAGCTCATCATAGCCGCCTACATGGTAGTCGTCGATGAAGATCTGCGGCACGGTGCGGCGCTGGCTGCGCTCCAGCATCTCGCGCATCAGACCCCGGTCCTGGTCGATCATTTTCTCCGCGTAGGTTACTCCCTTGTGTTGCAGCAGCTGTTTGGCGCGGATGCAGTAGGGGCAGATCTGGGTGCTGTAGATGATGACTTGGGGCATTGTTGTTATCTCCTTGGGAACTGATTGGCGAATCCTATTACCCACAGGCACAGGATTCAATCGGCTTTCAATGCGGTTATACTCGGGGCCTTTGCCAGAGGGTACGGAAGATGAGCCAGATTGCCAGCCCAAAGACCCATTACCTCAAGGACTACCAGCCCCCGGCCTACCTGATCGACCGGGTGGAGCTGAGCTTCCGGTTGGACGAGCAGTCCACCCAGGTGCATTCCGTCCTGCATCTGCGGCGCAACCCCCAGGGGCCGGGCGGGCCGCTGCGGCTAGATGGCGAGGGCCTGAACACCCTGGAGCTGCGCCTGGACGGTCGGCCATTGGTGCCTGGCGAGTATGGCATGGAGGACGGCCAGCTGAGCATCGAACAGGTACCGCAGCGCTGCCGGCTGGAGAGCCGGGTGGAGATCAACCCAGCGGCCAACACCGCCCTGGAGGGGCTGTATCTGTCTTCTGGGCTGTTCTGCACCCAGTGCGAGGCGGAGGGCTTTCGCCGCATCAGCTGGTTTATCGACCGGCCCGATGTCATGGCCTGCTACCGGGTGCGCATCGAGGCCGAGCGCCAGCGCTATCCGGTGCTGTTGAGCAATGGCAATCCCATCGAGCAAGGCGAGCTGGCGGGTGGCCGCCACTATGCCGTCTGGGATGACCCCTTTCCCAAGCCCTGCTACCTGTTCGCCCTGGTGGCGGGCGATTTGAGCCATATCGAGGCATCGCATCAGACCCCCTCGGGGCGGCGCGTGCGTCTGCGCATCTACAGCGAGGCGGAGAACATAGCCCGCTGTCAACACGCCATGGATAGCCTGATCAAGGCCATGCTCTGGGATGAGCGGACCTATGGCCGCGAGTGTGACCTGGATGTGTATAACATCGTCGCGGTGAACGACTTCAACATGGGCGCCATGGAAAACAAGGGGCTGAACATCTTCAACGCCAAGTTTGTCCTCGCCAGCCCGGAGAGCGCCACCGATGCCGACTTTCAGGCGGTCGAGGGGGTGATTGCCCATGAGTATTTCCACAACTGGAGCGGCAACCGCGTCACCTGCCGCGACTGGTTCCAGCTGTCGCTGAAGGAGGGCTTCACCGTATTCCGTGATCAGGAGTTCTCCGCCGACATGAACTCACGCGGGGTCAAGCGCATCGAGGATGTGCGCCTGCTGCGCACCCATCAGTTCGCCGAGGACGCCGGACCCATGGCCCACCCGGTGCGGCCCGAGTCCTATGTGGAGATCAATAACTTCTACACCCTGACGGTGTATGAAAAGGGTGCCGAGCTGGTGCGCATGCAGGCCCTGCTGCTGGGGCCGGAGCGCTTTCGTCAGGCCACGGATCTGTATTTTCAGCGTCACGATGGTCAGGCGGTGACCATTGACGACTTCGTCGCCTGCATGGCCGAGGTCTCGGGCCGTGACCTGGGCCAGTTCAAACGCTGGTATGCGCAGGCCGGCACGCCAGAGGTCCGGGTAGAGGCGGCATACGAGCCCCAGGCCCGGCGTTATCGGCTGCGCCTCAGTCAGGACCGGCAGCCGCCGCTGCATATCCCCCTGGTGCTGGGCCTGCTCGGGCCTGAGGGCGAGGAACTGCTGGCCGAGGGCAGCCGCCTGCTGGAGCTGACCGAGGCCAGCCAGGAGTTTGTGTTCGAGCAGATAGCGCGGCCGCCGCTGATCTCCCTCAACCGGGGCTTCTCCGCGCCGGTGAAGATCCGGCTTGACTACAGCGATGAACAACTGGGCCGGCTCATGGCCCAGGACAGCGACGGCTTCAACCGCTGGGATGCCGCCCAGACCCTGTCCCAGCGGCTCCTGCTGGGCCTGGTCGCCGAGGCCGCAGCAGGGCGGCAGGGGGCGATCCCCGCCGCCTTCATCCAGGGTCTTGCCGACAACCTGGCAGACCAGGCAACGGACCCGGCCCTGCTGGCGGAGACCCTGAGCCTGCCCAGCGAGGGCTATCTGGCGGAGCAGATGGAATGCGTGGATGTGGATGGCATACACCAGGCCCGCGAGCGCCTGCGCCAGCACATCGGCAGCCAGCTGCACGGACCGCTGTTGGCGCTGTATGAGCGCTGCGGCGGCAGCGCCGGGGCCGATCTCTCACCCCAGGCCATGGGCCGGCGCCAGCTGCGCAACCTGACCCTGGGTTATCTCATGGCCAGCCAGACCCCAGAGGCCCTGGCGCTCTGTCTGCGCCAGTTCGAGCAGGCCGACAACATGACCGAGCGCCTGGCCGCCCTGGCCCTGCTGGCGGCCTCCGACGCCCCGCAGCGCTCTGAGGCCCTGGAGCAATTCCAGCGTCACTGGCAGGGCGATGCCCTGGTGATGGATAAGTGGTTCGGGGTACAGGCCAGCGCGTCCCGGCCTGAGACCCTGCAACAGGTACGCCGTCTGATGCGCCATCCCGCCTTCAGTCTGCGCAATCCCAACCGGGTGCGCGCCCTGATCAGTACCTTTTGTAACGCCAACCCGGTCTGCTTTCATGCCGCCGATGGCAGCGGCTATGCCTTCTGCCGCGAGCAGGTGCTGGCCCTGGATGGCCTCAACCCCCAGGTTGCGGCCCGCCTGGTGCGCGCCCTGGTCCGCTGGCGGCGCTACCCCGAACCCCGCCGTGGCCTGATGCAGCGGCAGCTGCAGCAGATCCTGGCCCAGCCGGGGCTATCGGGCGATGTGCATGAGCTGGTGTCAAAGGGCCTGGGGTGAACGGGAAAGTTTGAGGTTTAAAGTTTGCAGGGCAAGGGCGCGGATTAAAGAAATCCTGTGCCAACCCGCTAAGAAAGCAATGCTTTTTATCACAGGGAGCAGGGGCGCGGATTCAGCATTGGACCCGATTTGCCCAAGTAGGGATAATGCCCTGTTCCAGACCAACCTAGCCTAGAAGAATGTCTAATGGATATAGCCACAGTTGTTGGCATACTCGCCGCCATCGGGGTCATCATTGGTGCCATCGCCAGCGGTGGCGATGTCATGCTGTTTGTCAACGTGCCCTCCATCCTCATCGTGGTGGGCGGCACCTTTGGCGCGACCCTGGCCCAGGTCACCCTGAAGGACTTTCTCGGCTCCTTCGGCCTGGGTCTCAAATCCATCCTGTACAAGGTGGACGACCCCAATGAGCTGATCGAAAAGGCGGTGGAACTGTCTGACCTGGCACGCAAGAATGGCCTTTTGGCCCTGGAGGGGGTGGAGATCGATAACGCCTTTCTGAAAAAGGGCATCACCCTCTGCGTCGATGGCCATGACCCGGCCCTGGTGCAGAAGATGATGAGCCGGGACATAGCCCTCACCATTCAACGCCACGAGACCGGGCAGAACATGTTCAAGAACATGGGGGCCATGGCCCCGGCCATGGGCATGATCGGCACCCTGGTGGGGCTGGTGCAGATGCTGGCCAATATGTCCGACCCGGCCAGCATAGGCCCGGCCATGGCGGTAGCCCTGCTCACCACCCTGTACGGTGCCATCATCGCCAACGGTTTCGCCATCCCGGTGGCGCAGAAACTGGCCCGCGCCTCTGAGCTGGAAAAGCTCAACCGCTCCCTGATCATGGAGACCATCTCCGGTATCCAGGAGGGCATGAACCCCCGCGTACTCCAGCAGATGCTGCAGAACTATCTGCCGGAAAGCCGTCGGCCGGTGGAGGAATAGCGGGTGGAAGAGGAAGACTGCCCCAAATGCGAGGAAGGCTCGCCGGCCTGGATGGCCACCTTTGCCGATCTAATGTCCCTGCTGATGTGCTTTTTCGTGCTGCTGCTGTCCTTTGCCACCCTGGATCAGATCCGCTTCAAGAAGATGGCCGAGACCCTCAAGGATGCCTTTGGCGTACAGCGTGAGATCCCGGCATCGGAGGTGGTCAAGGGGGTCAGCGTGATCAAGCAGGAGTTCTCCCCCTCCACCATTCCCGAGCCGTCGCAGATCGATGAGATCCGCCAGATCACCCAGGATGAACGCCAGGAGCTAAAGGTAGAGGAGCAGTTCACCAAGGAGGAATCCAGGCAGGACGGCAAGGATGAACAGCTCGGCGACAAGACCCAGGAGAAGACCCAGGATGCCGTTGCCCAGCAGCAGACGCAGGTGGACCCCCTGCAGACCCAGCTGGAGGCGGCGCGCCAGCGTATCCTGGCGGAGGTGGAGGCGGATGCCGAGTACATCAAGAAGCTGCTGCAAAACGAGGTGGAGCAGGGCGCTATCGTGGTGGAGACCAAGGAGGCGAATATCATCATTCGGATCAAAGAGCGGGCCTCCTTCCCGTCGGGTCAGGCGGAGCTGAATCAGGGCTTTCTGGATGTCATCGACCGCATCAGCGTGGCGCTGGTATCCATGCCTGGCCGCATCGTGGTTGCTGGACATACCGACAGCATACCTATCTCCAACGCCCGTTTTCGCTCCAACTGGGAGCTGTCCGCCTCCCGCGCCGTATCCGTGGTGCATGAGATCCTGCGCAACGGCAGCATAGACGCCAGTCGGCTGGTGGTGGAGGGACGGGCCGATACCGTACCCCTGGCACCCAACGACAACCCCATGGATCGGGCCGAAAATCGCCGCGTGGAGATCGTCATCTCCCGTGGCGAGGATATACTGCAAGGCATGCGCGGCCTGATCCGCAATACCCCCAGACCCTGATTGCCGGGCAGGGCAAAAAAGCATTTAGCCACGGAACCACAGAGCAGACAGAGAATAATCATCAGCGATCTCTGTGTCTCTGTGGCCCCTGGGAACTCACCGCTGAATTCAGGACCACCATGGATACCGACGAAAATCGCCGCACCTTCTTTCGCATCGAAGACAGGCTGCAGATCAGCTACAAGCGGATTGGCCCCGATGAGCTATCCGAGTTGGTCGATAAGCTGTATCGGGATGAGTTGGACCACTTCTCGGTGGCCAGCGAGATCATGGCCCTGCGTACCGAGGCCGCCCCCCTGATGCGTCAGATCAGCAGCCAGTCAGCGGATATCGCCAATTACCTCAGCTCCCTTGACCAGCGTTTGGAGTTGCTTGCCCGCACGGTCGCTGCCAGGGACAGCGACCTCACCGAACACCCGCCCAGGGACTGCAATCTCAGCGCCAGCGGCATCGCCATCGGCGTGGACCAACCCCTGCAGGCGGGCGAGATGCTGGAGGTGAGCCTGTTGCTGCTGCCCTCCTACGCCGGGGTGCGGGCCATCGCCGAGGTGGTGGACTGCACCCCCAGCACGGCGCAGCAGACCGAGGCCGCCTATCAGCTGCGACTGAACTTCAGCCACATGCGCGAGAAGGACCGGGACCTGTTGATCAAGCACATCATCCAGCGCCAGGGCGAGATGCTGCGCAAACGCCGCGAGGATCAATACAGCTGACCGGGAGACCTTGGCAGGGTGGCGTTGATCGCGTTGCAACTGGGTCGAAGCATCGCGTGACAGCCTGTACCCCTGTCCGGACTGTGTCCAGCTGCGCAAGGTACATGAAACCCCCAGGATTTACCCCGGTTCCGCTGCGCCCCATCCGGGCTACACTCAGCTGACGGCTGACGGCTGACGGCTGACGGCTGACGGCTTTCAATGGCAATGCCCGCCGATGGCCTCGAACAGGCTGCAGCAGACCGAGGGGTTGTCTCGGTACCACTCGAACACCCCCCGCGCCGGGTCCTGTTGCGCTTGCAGGCGGGCGGTGGCGGAGAGCTGGGAGTCGCCGAGGCGGCGAAAGCCCATGCTCCAATCCATGAACAGGCGCTCCTGGATCGAACCCTCGGCGAGCAGGCGGACCTCGCTGTGGCGGTGATCTGCGGCGATGCGCCGGTACAGCTCCTGGACCTTGGAGCCCTGCCCCTCCAGGTACTGCATGCAGGCCCCGTCGAGCAGGATCATGTAGCCGGTGACGCCCAGCTTGCGGTTGGCCTGCACCGCGTGATCGGCTATGCCCTGAAAGGCCAGTGTGTCAAGATCGGGGGAGGGGCGGCTGATGTAGAGGATGAAGCGCAGGGGCTCCTCGTCGGGTTCCAGGCTGTGCTCCCGCTCGGCCAGCAGCTGGCTGAGGTCGGCTTCGCTCATGGGGCGGTGGAAGTAATAGCCCTGGATGTAGTGGATGCCATAGGCCCGCACCAGATTGCGCTGGGCCTCGGTCTCCACACCCTCGGCCACCAGCTGCATCTTCAGGCCCCGGCCCATGCGGCTGATGGCGGCCACCACCGCCTGATTCTCCTGGCTGTGCTCCAGCTGGTCGATAAAGGCGCGGTCGATCTTCAGGCTGTGGGCGCGCAGGTTGAGTAGCTGGGCGAGGGAGGAGTAGCCGGTGCCGAAGTCGTCCACCGCCAGGCGCAGGCCCATGTCGGTAAAGCGCTCCAGCATCACCCGATTGCTGCCTACATCGGCCATCAGCGAGGTCTCGGTGATCTCCAGCACCAGATTTTGCGGCCTGGCGCCGGTGCGCTTGAGGATCGCCTGAAAGCTCTCCACCAGCTCCTCATCGAGCATCTGCCGGGTGGAGAGGTTGACCGTGATGTAGGGGCTGAAAGCGCCAAAGCGCTGGCGCAGGCGGCGCTCGGCGAGGCAGGCCTGCTCAAACACCCAGCGGCCGATGCCGATGATGATGTTGCTGGTCTCCGCCACCGGGATGAACAGGGCGGGGGAGATGGGCCCCTTGGGCGAGTGCCAGCGCAGCAGCATCTCGGCACCCCGGATACTGCCGCTGTCGCTGCCAACTATGGGTTGCAGCACCACCTGAAATTCCCCCTGTTCCAGGGCGCGGCGCAGCCCGGCGGCGATTTCCAGGCGTTGGCTGGTCTCCTGCTGCACCGCCTGGCTGAAGAACTGCCAGCCATCGCGGCCCTTTTGTTTGACCGCGTACATGGCGGTGTCGGCATGGCGCAACAGGTCATCGGCGGTGTGGGTGGTGGCGTGACCCACGGCGATGCCGATGCTGGCGCTGACCGACAGCTCGGCCTGGCGGTAATGCACCACCCGGCGCGAGGCCTCGCTCAGGCGCTGGGCGATCTGGGCGACCTGGTCCGCCTCCTCGATGCCCTCACAGAGGGCAACAAATTCATCACCCGCCAGTCGGCCCAGGGTGTCACCCGGTCGCAGGCTCTGCATCAGGCGCTCGGCCAGGGTGGTGAGCAGGACGTCACCCGCCTCGTGGCCGTAGCTGTCGTTGACCTGCTTGAAGCCATCCAGATCGATGAATAGCAGGGCGACATTGGTATCCCGGCGGCGGCCACGCTCCAGGGCGTGCTGCAGGCGCTCCATGATCAGGGCGCGGTTGGGCAGGCCGGTGAGCACGTCATGGCTGGCCTGCCAGGCCAGCTCCTCCTGGGCCTCCTTGACCTGGGTCAGGTCGCGAATGGTGGCCACCAGCACCCAGCCGTTCTCGCCACGAAACTTGGCGATGGAGGCCTCCATGGGGAAATAGCTGCCGTCCTTGCGGTAGCCGGAGATCTCGGCGCGCTGATTCATCCGCCGCTGGGTCTCCGGACCTTCAAGAAAGTGGCGCATCATCTCGCTGTGGCGGGCGCGAAACTGGGGCGGCAGCAGCTGATTGACCGACAGCCCCACCAGCTCGCTTTCGCTGTAGCCAAACAGCTCGCAGGCACCGCTGTTGACCTCGGTGATCTGGCCGTCGGCATCGGTGGCGATCACCGCCACATCGGCAATGGAGAGGATCTTGCCCGCCTCGCCACCGCGCTGCTGGTTGATGGCCGCCTCCGTGGCAAACAGCGCCGCCGCCTCAGGGGAATCGCTACCGCTGCTAAAAAAGGCGCGGCGGAAGGCATCCCGGTACAGCGGTGGAATCTCCGGGGCGAGGCTGCCAAAGCGCTGGATGATCTCGAATTGGCCCGCAGCGGTGCAGCGGGAGAGATAGCTGTTGACCTCGGCATGGTGGGTCAGGGGGTCCATGCGCACCCGCCCCTGGGGTGCCTGTATCTCGATCCGCTCCAGGGCTTGCACCAGGGCTTCGGCATCCAGGCTGCCGCTCTGGCGCACCGCCTCGGCAAAGGCCTGCACGCAGACATAGGTGCCCTCGCCAAAATTGGTCAGCACGCCGTTGCCCTCGGGCCAGATGCCGTTCACCTCCGGCAGTTGCGCCAGCTGCCGCAGATAGGCCCGGTTCTCGGCGCTGTCGATGGACATGAAATAGGTGTTGCTGGAGTAGAGCCCCTCGCGCACCTGCTCGCTGAGGTGGGAGACCATGACCTCGTCATAATGGCCCATGACCACCGCCATGCGCTGCTTCAGGCCCATCTCGGTGAAGCGGTTGAGCAGGTTGATCTGGTCGATGCCGGCAAAGTAGGGCACGAAGACATCGGCGCCGGAGCGGGCGACGCCGTCGAGCATCCAGTTAATCTCATCCAGGCTGGTGCCTATGGGCAGGTACTGCTCGCCTACCACCTCGCCACCCAGGGGCAGCAGGGCGCGCTTGGCGGCGTCGATGGAGCCGCGGGGCCACTCGTAGTTGTTGCCGGCAAAGTAGAACTTGGGGCCGAACTTGTCCGCCATGTAGGGGATCATGCGCTCGATCTGCTGATTCGGCAGGGCGGCGAAGTGGAAGAAATAGCGCCCGGCGATGCTGCCCTCATAGAAGGAGAAGTTGAGGTAGGGGATCTGGCGCACCTCTGCCACCTCGCTGGCCACGGCGATGCGCGAGTTGGACAGCAGGTTGCCGATGATGGCGCTGCAGCCGTGCTCATCCACCAGACGTTTGGCCGCAGGCACGGCGGTCTCCGGCAGACTGCCGTCGTCCTCGATGATCAGCTGCAGCGGGCGGCCGAGCAGGCCGCCGGCGCGGTTGATCTGATCCACGGCGATGCGCGCCGCCCAGCTGATCTCCTGACCGTAAATCTGCACCAGCCCGCTAAGCGGCGGCATCAGGCCCAGGCGGATGGGGTTTTCGGCGTCTGACACAAGGTGGCTCCGGCAACGGGGGGTGCCGGGCATTCTAACGGAAGACGGGGGGCAGGGGACAGCGTGAAGACCTTGGTTGGGCTGTTCACCTCGACGGCATGGCGGCCACGGGCCGCCCTATGCGCCACGGGCTACGGCTGAAGGCTGGCGGCTGACCGCTGAAGGTGGCAAACTGCGCCGCATCAGCCTTTAATCCGTGCAGGAGTTTCGCCGTGAGCCATGCCACTTCCCTTGAATTTCATCTGCAACCCGGCGGTGGCCTGCAGGGCCGTCTGCGCGTGCCGGGGGATAAGTCCATTTCCCACCGCGCCATCATGCTCGGCGCCCTGGCCGAGGGCAGCACCCAGATCAGCGGCTTTCTGGAGGGCGAGGACAGTCTGGCCACCCTCAAGGCCTTCCGCCAGATGGGGGTGGATATTCAAGGCCCGCAGCAGGGTAGGGTGCGTATTCAGGGCCTGGGCATGAATGGCCTCTGTAGCCCCGATGCCCCCTTGGATTTGGGCAACTCCGGCACCTCCATGCGTCTGCTGTCTGGTCTGCTGGCCGGGCAGGGCTTTGAGGTCACCCTGGTGGGGGATGATTCCCTGTCCAAGCGGCCCATGCAGCGGGTCACCGAGCCCCTGGCGCTGATGGGGGCCGAGATCAACAGCACCCCCAAGGGCACGGCGCCCCTGGTGATCCGTCCGGTGGATGGGCTGCGCGGTCTGGATTATGCCCTGCCCATGGCCAGCGCCCAGGTCAAGTCCTGTCTGCTGCTGGCCGGACTCTATGCCGATGGCGAGACCTGCGTCACCGAACCGGTACCTACGCGGGATCACACCGAGCGTATGCTGCGCAGCTTTGGCTATGAGGTGCGGCAAGCGGGGCGGCGCGTTTGTCTCAGCGGGGGTGGGCGGCTCAAGGCCTGTGCTATCGATGTGCCGGCGGACATCTCCTCGGCCGCCTTCTTTTTGGTCGGCGCCAGCATAGCGCCGGGCTCGGACCTGATCCTGGAGCACGTCGGCGTCAATCCGACCCGGGATGGGGTGATCAATATCCTGCGTCTGATGGGGGCGGATATCGAACTGCTCAACCCGCGTGACGTGGGCGGCGAGCCGGTGGCCGATCTGCGCGTGCGCTCGGCGCCGCTGAAGGGCATTCGCATCCCCGAAAATCAGGTGCCCCTGGCAATCGACGAGTTCCCTGCGCTGTTTATTGCCGCCGCCTGCGCCGAGGGCGAGACCCTGCTCACCGGCGCCGAGGAGCTGCGGGTAAAGGAAAGTGACCGCATTCAGGTGATGGCCGATGGCCTGCAGACCCTGGGCATAGAGGCCCAGCCGACGGTCGATGGTATGCGCATTCGTGGCGGCCAGCTGGGTGCTGGCCGCATCCAGAGCCAGGGCGATCACCGCATCGCCATGGCCTTTGCCCTGGCCGCCCTGCGTGCCAGTGGCGAGATCCAGATAGCCGACTGTGCCAACGTGAACACATCCTTTCCCGGCTTTGTCGGCCTGGCTGCAGGGGTTGGGCTGAATATCGCGGAGGTTTAGATGAATAACGGCACGCCCATCATCACCATCGACGGCCCCAGCGGCTCGGGCAAGGGCACCATTGCTAAGCTCCTGGCCGAGCGGCTGGGCTGGCATCTGCTGGATAGCGGCGCCCTGTACCGGGTGGTCGGCCTGCTGGCGCGGCGCCAGGGGATATCCGAGGACGCGGCGGAGCAACTGGCCGCCCTGGCCCGGGAGATGCCGTTGCGCTTCGATGCCGAGGGGCGGGCGTTGCTGGCCGACGAGGATGTGAGCCTGGAGATTCGCAGCGAAACGGCCGGCAATCAGGCCTCCAAGGTGGCCGCCGTGCCCGCCGTGCGTCAGGCCCTGCTGGATTGGCAGCGTGGCTACGCCCGCCCGCCAGGGCTGGTGGCAGATGGCCGTGACATGGGCTCGGTGGTGTTTCCCAACGCCGAAATCAAGGTGTTTTTGACCGCCAGCGCCGAGGAGCGCGCAAATAGACGGTATAAGCAGTTGATAGAAAAGGGGTTGGATGTTAATGTTGCCGACCTTGCTGCAGACATACGCGAACGCGATGAGCGTGACCGTAACCGGAGCCTGGCCCCACTCGTAGCGCCCGTCGCAGCGCTGGAGCTGGATTCCACCCATCTGAGCATAGAGCAAGTCGTGCAGCAGGTACTGGAGCGGGTCGCGCAGACCTTTCCTGATCTGCTGTAATAAGGGCCTGCAAGCCCTTGAATTAGTTGACCGGCCATGGCCGGTTGTTTTTATTAACCCTGAACCGTCAAGCCCTTGCGGGTGAGACGTGCGGCACTCCACTAGGAATCCTTCTCACATGTCCGAAAGTTTTGCACAACTGCTTGAAGAAAGCCTTGCCAACACCCAACTGCGTCCCGGCTCCATCGTTACCGGTACCGTGGTGGCCATCGACAGCGAAAACGTCATCGTCAACGCCGGCCTCAAATCCGAGGGTGTCATCTCCAAAGATCAATTCCTCAATGCCGATGGCGAGCTGGAAGTCGCCGTCGGTGATCAGATCGAAGTGGCCCTGGATGCCGTCGAGGACGGCTTCGGTGCCACCCGCCTGTCGCGCGAAAAGGCCAAGCGTCACCACGCCTGGCTGGAGCTGGACAAGGCCTTCGAGGACGAGGAAATAGTCACCGGCCGCATCAATGGCAAGGTCAAGGGCGGTTTCACCGTCGAACTGGGCGAGATCCGCGCCTTCCTGCCCGGCTCCCTGGTGGATGTGCGCCCGGTGCGCGACACCGCCTACCTGGAAGGCAAGGAACTGGAGTTCAAGGTCATCAAGCTTGACCAGAAGCGCAACAACGTAGTGGTATCCCGCCGCGCCGTGGTGGAGCAGGAGTACAGCGAAGAGCGCGAAAAGCTGCTGGAAAACCTGCAGGAAGGCCAGGAGGTCGCCGGCGTGGTGAAGAACCTCACCGATTACGGTGCCTTCGTCGATCTGGGCGGCATCGACGGCCTGCTGCACATCACCGACATGGCCTGGAAGCGGGTCAAGCATCCCTCTGAAGTGGTTGAAATCGGTGACGAAATACAGGTCAAGGTGCTCAAGTTTGACCGCGAGCGCAACCGCGTCTCCCTGGGTCTCAAGCAGCTGGGTGACGATCCCTGGATCAACATCGCCCGCCGTTACCCGGAACACACCCGCATGTTCGGCAAGGTCACCAACATCGCCGACTACGGCTGCTTCGTCGAGATTGAAGAAGGCGTCGAAGGCCTGGTACACGTCTCCGAAATGGACTGGACCAACAAGAACATCCATCCCTCCAAGGTCGTCAGCCTGGGCGATGAGGTGGAGGTCATGGTGCTGGACATCGACGAAGAGCGTCGCCGCATCTCCCTGGGCATGAAGCAGTGCCAGGAAAACCCCTGGGACGCCTTTGCCGGCAAGTTCAACAAGGGCGATCACATCAGCGGCAAGATCAAGTCCATCACCGACTTCGGCATCTTCATCGGCCTGGATGGCAACATCGACGGCCTGGTGCACCTGTCAGACATCTCGTGGGACGACACCGGCGAAGACGTCATCCGCAACTACAAGAAGGGCGACGAGATCGAGACCGTGGTACTGGCCGTCGATCCCGAGCGCGAGCGCATTTCCCTGGGCATCAAGCAGCTGGACAAGGACCCCTTCTCCAACTACATCGCCACCCACGGCAAGGGCAGCATAGTCACCGGCACGGTCAAGGAGGTGGACGCCAAGGGTGCCGTGATCACCCTGGAAGACACCATCGAGGGCTATGTGCGCGTGTCTGACATCTCCCGTGAACGGGTGGAGGATGCCCGCACCGAGCTGAAGGTGGGGGAGAGCATCGAGGCCAAGTTCATGGGCGTGGACCGCAAAAACCGCACTATCTCCCTGTCCGTCAAGGCCAAGGATCAGGACGAGGAAAGCGCCGTGATCAAGAAGTTCTCCAGTGATTCCCAGGCCGGCACCGCCACCCTGGGTGATCTGCTCAAGGCGCAGATGCAGCAAAACGAAGAATAAGACCGGATTTCGCCCACGGCAGAGGCTGTGGGCGAATTTTTAGAGGGCATGACATAGATGACAAAATCAGAACTCATAGATGTGATTTCGCGCAGCCAGAATCTTTTGGGATTCAAAGATGTGGAGCTGGCAGTGAAAGGGATTATAGAGCACATGAGCCAGGCCCTGGCCTCGGGTGAGCGGATCGAGATTCGCGGCTTCGGCAGCTTTTCGCTGCACTATCGGCCACCGCGTATCGGGCGTAATCCCAAGACCGGCGAGTCCGTGGCCCTGCCCGGTAAGTACGTTCCCCACTTCAAGCCCGGCAAGGAATTGCGTGACCGGGTTGATCTCGTGGATGGCCAGTGAAGTCCGCCTGCATTTGCCACCCGCCCTGCAAGCCGTGGTCAAACGCGGCTTTTTTTTGCCATGCAGCACTCCAAACGGGTTGAGTACAGCATCGAGCGCCTCTGCCACAAGGGCTGCAAGGCCGTGTGGGGGGTGATCCATGCCCTGGAACAGGGCCAGTCGCTGGAGGAAACCCAAGGGCTAAGCCCGGAAGAACTCAGCCTGGTACTGGCAGAACTCAAACAGATCATGGCGGTATATGAAGGCAGCTGCAGCACGGATTGAGGGGCCAGCCTTAGGGACGCAGAGGGCGCAGAGGAGACGCAGAGGACGCAGAGATTTCAAACAGTGAAATAACTCGGGCGCTGGCTCGGAGGTATAAAGTTGTAGCCCGGATGAAATGCAACGGGATCCGGGGTTGCCGCTGGTCTTAGTAGGGACGCAGAGGGCGCAAACGACTGCATGGATGCAGGAGGTAGAACGAAGCAGGATGCCAGAGTCGAGGAGACGCAAAGGACGCAGAGATTTCAAACAGTGAAATAACTCGGGTGCTGGCTCGGAGGTGTAAGGGTGTAGCCCACCAGGCGGGCGAGGCACGCCCTATGCCTCGCGGCAAGCCAACGCCAGACGAGGGCTGAGATACATGGGTAATCAGGATTAACGTTACAACCTTTGCGTTTACTTGGCGTTCTTTGCTATCCGGCTACGGCTTACGGCCATGCCCTCTAGGTTAATCTGTGACATCTGTGGTTAAACACCCCGCCAAGCCTGACCGCATCTATGCCGAACCCCTGGCCGAGGTGACCGACTTTGTGTTTGACGAGCGGGTGGCTGCGGTGTTTCCCGATATGATCAACCGTTCGGTGCCCGGCTATGCCACCATCATCCGCATGATTGGCCTGTTGGCCGCCGAGCGCGTGCCTGTGGGCGGGCGTTGCTATGACCTGGGCTGCTCCCTGGGTGCTGCGGCCTTGGCCATGTCCCGGGGCGGGGCAGGGCGGCAGATCGAGGTGATTGCGGTGGATAACTCAGCGGCCATGATTCGGCGTGCCGGTCAGTTGCTGCAAGAAGATCAGTCGGCGTCGAAAATACAGCTGCATTGCGCTGATATCCAGGACTTTCCCCTCAAGCCTGCGGCCATGGTGGTGCTCAATTTCACCCTGCAGTTCATCCCCCTGCCGAAGCGGGTCGAGTTGCTAGAGCGCATCCATCAGGCCCTGGACCCCGGTGGTCTGCTGCTGTTGTCGGAGAAGATCACCTTTGAGCAGGCCGAGTTTGAGCAGCTATTCAGCGCCATGCACCACCAGTTCAAACGCGATCAGGGCTACAGCCAGCTGGAGATCAGCCAAAAACGCACGGCCCTGGAGCGGGTCTTGCTGCCAGAGACCCTGCACAGCCACAGGCAACGCCTGCTGCAAGCGGGGTTCCGACAGGTAGAGACCTGGTTTCAATGCTTCAATTTTGTCTCTTTGATTGCACTTAAACCTAACAATCATGGGGCGAGCGGCGACACCCCGGAACATGAAACATCTCATGGCGGTTCCGGGACTCGGGATTAGCCACAGGGGTGGGCTTAACTGAGGAATTTAGATTGAATGACGGGTTTTTTATTCAGTCCGCTGCGGATACCCCACTGGCCCCCTTTGTCGGTGCCTTGCTGGACAGCGCCGCCCAGGCCTGGCGGCGGGGGCATGGTGACCTGCCGCGTTGGCAGGCGGCGATTGATAGCCTGCCGACCCTGAGCGCCGAACACATCGAGCTGGACCGGCCAACGGTCGGCGTCCAGGGCGCGCCGCTTGGGGCAGGGCAGCGGGAGGCCCTGCATCAGGCCTTGCAACAGCTGCATCCCTGGCGCAAGGGGCCCTTCCGGTTGCATGGTGTCACCATCGACAGCGAGTGGCGCTCCGACCTCAAGTGGGCGCGGGTGGCCCCCCACCTGGATGATCTGCGTGGGCGGCTGGTGCTGGATGTGGGCTGCGGCAACGGCTATTACGCCTGGCGTATGCTCGGTGCCGGGGCCAGACTGGTTCTGGGTATAGACCCCACTTTGCTGTTTATCAAGCAGTTTGAGGTGGTAGAGCACTTTCTTGGAAGCGGGCATCCGCTGTTTCTGCTGCCCCTGGGTATAGAGGATCTGCCCGCGCGCATGGGCCTGTTCGACACCCTGTTCAGCATGGGCGTGTTTTACCACCGCCGTTCGCCCTTTGATCACCTGCTGGAACTGCATGGGCTGCTGCGCCCTGGTGGCCAACTGGTGCTGGAGACCCTGCTCATCCCAGGCCAGGCCGGGGAGGTGCTGGTGCCCCAGGGGCGCTATGCCAAGATGCGCAATGTCTGGTTCATCCCCAGCGCCGCGACCCTGCTTGACTGGCTGCAACGGGCCGGTTTTCGACAGGCGCGCCTGCTGGAACAGACCCCGACGACCTCGCAGGAACAGCGTCGCACCGAATGGATGCGGTTTGAATCCCTGGCGGATTTTCTCGACCCCGAGCACCCCGGCCGTACCATCGAGGGCCATCCGGCCCCCATGCGTGGCCTGTTTCTGGCGCAAAAATGAGGCTACGCATCCAGCCCCTGGACTATCCCGAGGACGCGGCAGACCTGTTCGCCCCCTTCGCCGCCGAGCCTTGGGCGGTATTTCTCGATAGCGCCGGGCAGGACAGGTTCGACATCATCGCCGCCCGGCCCAGCCTGACCCTGACGACCTGGGGCCGAATCAGCCAAATCAGCCAGCTTGGCGGTCCTGCCGTTGTCCGTGAATCCCGCGACTCGCCCTTCGAGCTGTTGCGCTCCTGTCTGCCCCGGCCGCCCCTGGAGCCTGGCGAGCTGCCCTTGCCCGGCTGTCTGATTGGCTATTTTGGCTATGACCTGGCCCGTCCTCTGATGGGTCTGCCCGAGGGCGGCTCAGGGCATGGATTCCCGGACCTGGCCTTTGGCCGCTACGACTGGCTGATTCTGGTGGATCACCAGCAGCGCCGCGCCGAGTTGCGCGGCCATGCCCAGGCCCTGAGCGAGGCGCAATGGCAGGGCTTGCTCAGGCAATTGCAAGGCCCCCTGGCGCGAACCGGCGATGGCCCCCTGCGGGCCCTGGGGCAGATCCAGGCCAACCTGGACGAAACCGGTTATGCCCAGGCCTTTGCCGCCGTCCAGGGCTATATCCGTGAGGGGGATTGCTATCAGATCAATCTGGCGCGCCGCTTCCAGGCCCAGGTCAGGGGCGATGCCTGGCTGGCCTATAAACAGCTGCGAGGCTGCTCGCCGGCCCCTTTTGGGGCCTACCTCAACCTGCCCTGGGGGCAATTGTTGAGCAACTCCCCCGAGGCCTTTCTGCGGCTACGCGCCAACCGGGTCAGTACCAGCCCGATCAAGGGCACCCGACCACGCCGGGCCGAGGCCGAACAGGATAGGGCGGCGCTGGCCGAGTTAGAGGCCAGCGCCAAGGACCGTGCCGAGAACCTGATGATTGTCGATCTGCTGCGCAACGACCTGGGCCGCAGCTGCGCCTTTGGTTCGATCCGCGTGGATCGCTTATTTCGCCCCGCCAGCTTCGCCAATGTGCATCACCTGGTCAGCGATATCAGCGGCCGCCTGCGCCCCGGCGAGGATGCCCTGAGCCTGATGGCCAACTGCTTCCCTGGCGGCTCCATCACCGGCGCGCCCAAGCGGCGGGCGATGCAGATCATCGCTCAGCTGGAACCCGCCCGGCGCGGCCCCTACTGCGGCAGCCTGGCCTATCTGGGACCAGACGGCAGCATGACCTCCAATATCCTCATCCGCAGCCTGCTGCGCCAGGGCGAGCAGGCCTGGTTCTGGGCCGGCGGCGGCCTGGTGGCGGACTCCCTGCTGGCCGATGAGCTGGCCGAGACCGAGCAAAAGGCATCGATACTGAAGCGGCTGTTGCTTGGCGAATTGCAACCCGGTTAACCTGGGGAGCAGCAGCCAAGCCACAAACCCATCCTGACGGCGCAAAGCCGCCAGCCATCAGCTGCCAGCCGGGTGTAGCCCGGAAGGGCGCAGCGGAATCCGGGGTTAATGCTGGGTGGGCGTGCCAGGCAAACAGACTGATAACTCCTCGCTCCCTCTTACCTTCAAGGAGAGTGACTCACCCCCACCTTTTTGCAAAGGGGGAGGCCAACTCCCCCCCCTTTTTCAAAGGGGGAAGCCAACTTTCCCCCTTTTACAAAGGGGAAGGCCAACTCTCTACCCAATAAGCTCCCTTCGGTTACGGGCAAAAAACCGGTCGTCAAGGGCTGAGACGGTCTCGACAGCTGTTCTACCTCCTGTATCCCTGCCCTGGCTCAGCGTTCAGGTAATCCTCCAGCACCTGGCAGACGGCCTGGGTGAGGAAGGTCAGATCCGTCTCCTGCATGATCAGCGGCGGCATCAGATAGACCAGCCTGCCGAAGGGGCGTACCCAGACCCCGGCCTCGACCAGGGCGGGCTGGATTCGGCGCATATCCACTGGCTGCTCCAATTCCACCACGCCAATGGCACCCAGTACCCGCACCTCGCGCACCCCTGCCAGCTGGCAGCAAGGGGCCAGGCCCTGTTGCAGGCCCTGTTCGATGCACGCTACCCGCTGCTGCCAGGGGGATTCCAGCAGCAGATCGATGCTGGCATTGGCCAGGGCGCAGGCCAGGGGGTTGGCCATGAAGGTAGGGCCGTGCATGAACAGCCCCGGTTCACCCTGACCGATCACCTGACTGACCTCAGTGCTGGTCAACACCGCCGCCAGGGTCAGGTAGCCGCCGGTGAGGGCCTTGCCCAGGCAGAGGATATCCGGGCAGACAGCGGCGTGTTCCAGGGCAAACAGCCGACCGGTGCGGCCAAAACCGGTGGCGATTTCGTCAAAGATCAGCAGCACCTGATGCCGGTCACACAGGCGGCGCAGGTGAACCAGGTAATCCGCCGAGTAGAAGCGCATGCCGCCGGCCCCCTGCACCACGGGCTCGATGATCACGGCCGCAATCTCATGGCCGTGCCGCTGCAGGATCTCGGCCAGGGGGGCCAGATCGGCCTCATTGCAGACCTGACCGAAGGGACGCTGTGGGGCAGGGACGAAGAACTGCCGTGGCAGCACCCCATTGAACAGACTGTGCATGCCGTTGATCGGGTCGCATACCGACATGGCACCGAAGGTATCACCGTGGTAGCCGTTGCGTACGCTGAGAAAGCGCTGTTTCTGCCCCTGGCCACGGCTGTGCCAGTACTGGATCGCCATCTTCAGCGCCGCCTCCACCGAGACCGAGCCAGAATCGGCAAAGAATACCTTCTGCAGGGGTTCCGGGGTGAGCCGGATCAGGCGCTCGGCCAGGCCCACGGCCGGGGCATGGGTGAGGCCGCCGAACATGATGTGGGCCATGTGGCCAAGCTGATCGGTGATGGCCTGATTCAGGCGCGGGTGGTTGTAACCGTGGATCACGCACCACCAGGAGGCCATGCCGTCGATCAGTTCACGACCATCGGCAAGGCGCAGCCGCACTCCCTGGGCCGAGACCACGGGAAACACCGGCAGACCACTACCGATGGCGCTGTAGGGGTGCCAGATGTGTTCGGCGTCAAAGGCCAGTAGTTTGTCTGTCATCGGGTCAAGTCTGCTCCAGCCGGATCCGCTCCAGCCTTTGGGTCTGTTGTGCCAGTTCGTGCAGCAGTGGGGTCATGACCTCGCCCTGGCGGGAGAGGGCGGCGGCCTCCAGGCGTCCGGCCAGCTCCTCCAGGGTCGGGGCGCAGCACAGGCGGCTGCTGCCCCTGAGTTTGTGCGCCAAGGCCAGCATGGCCTCCCAGTCATCCCCTTGCAGGTGCTGCTCCAGCTCCCGTTGCGCCAGGGCCAGCCCCTCCACCAACATATCGAACAGGCGCTTGGCAGCGGAGGCATCATTGGCCATGGCGCGGGCGGCGGCGGCGCGGTCCCAATCTTGCAATTCAGGCGGATTCATCCGGGCCGACTCCAGCTGGTATGATAAGGCTTTGGTTCACGGCGGATTGACCCCAGAGGCGGAAGATGCAATACCCTACCATTGAAGACTGTATTGGCAATACCCCCTTGGTGCGCTTGCAGCGTCTGCCCGGCACAACATCCAACACCCTGTTGCTCAAACTGGAGGGCAACAACCCGGCAGGCTCGGTCAAGGACCGGCCGGCCCTGAGCATGATAAAACGCGCCGAGGCGCGGGGTCAGATCAAGCCCGGCGATACCCTGATCGAGGCCACCAGCGGCAACACCGGCATCGCCCTGGCCATGGCCGCTGCCATCCGTGGCTATCGTCTGCTGCTGGTGATGCCCGAGCACATGAGCCTGGAGCGACGTCAGGTGATGAAAGCCTACGGTGCCGAGCTGATCCTGACCCCGGCCCAGGCCAGCATGGAGGGGGCCATAGACAAGGCGCGCAGCCTGGAGGCGGCAGGCGAGGGGCTGATCCTGGACCAGTTCAGCAACGAGGACAACCCCGAGGCCCATGTCGAAGGCACCGGCGTGGAGCTGTGGCGCGATACCCAGGGGCAGATCACCCATTTCGTCAGCGCCATGGGCACCACGGGCACCATCATGGGCGTCAGCCGTTATCTGAAACAGCGCAACCCGGCGATTCAAATCATCGGCGTACAGCCCCAGGAGGGCAGTTCCATCCCCGGCATCCGCCGTTGGCCAGTGGACTACCTGCCCAGGATCTACCACCCGGAGCAGGTGGACCGCATTATCGATGTTAGCCAGCAGGAGGCGGAGGAGACCACCCGCGCCCTGGCCGCGCAAGAGGGCATATTCTGCGGCATCTCCTCCGGCGGGGCCCTGGCGGCGGCGCTGAAACTCAGTGCCGAGGTGAGGGATGCGACCCTTGTCAGCATCGTTTGCGACCGGGGCGATCGCTACCTGTCCACCGGCGTGTTTCCCGCCTGATGGGCAGAAAAAACCGCAGACGCTACCCCGAGGGCGAGTTCGAGATCACCATCGAAAACCTCAGCCACGATGGCCGGGGCGTGGCCCACAGGGACGGCAAGACCCTGTTCATCCCCGGCACCCTGGTCGGCGAACGGGTGCGCTTTCGCTACAGCGCGCGGCATCGACGCTTTGACCTGGGCTGCCTGTTGGAGGTACTGGATGCCAGTCCGGACCGGGTCGAGCCGCGTTGTCCCCATGTAGCAATCTGCGGCGGCTGTAGCCTGCAACACCAATCCGTAGCGGCGCAGATTCGGGACAAGCAGCAGGTGCTGCTGGAGGCCTGCAAGCGCATCGGCAAGGTGGAGCCGGGGCAGGTTCTGCCGCCCCTGATCCCGGACCAACACTGGGGCTACCGCAAGAAGGCCCGGCTGGGGGTGAAATGGGTGGCGAAGAAGGGCAGGGTGCTGGTGGGCTTTCGGGAAAAGGGCAGCGGCCTGATTGCCGATATCCACTCCTGCGCCGTGCTGGATGCGCGCATCGGCCAGCGCCTGGATGCGCTCTCGGAACTGATCGGCGGCCTGTCGATACCCCATCGCATCGCCCAGATCGAGGTGGCCATAGGGGATGGCGAGCCGGTGCTGGTGTTGCGCAATCTGGAGCCCCTGACGGACTCGGACCAGCAGCGGCTCTGCGCCTTTGCCCAGCAACAGGGGCTACGCATGGGTATGCAACCGGCCGGGCCGGAGAGCATCCTGCCCCTGTGCGGCGCTGGTGACCTGGGCCTGGATTATTGCATCCCGCAGGCGGATGTGCGCATCCGCTTCCAGCCCTCTGATTTCACCCAGGTAAACAGCGACATCAACCGGCAGATGATCGCCCAGGCCCTGGCGCTGCTCGACCCCGGCGCGGAAGATCGGGTACTGGACCTGTTCTGCGGTCTGGGCAACTTCAGCCTGCCGCTGGCGCGCCGGGCTGGCCAGGTGGTCGGGGTCGAGGGCGATGCCGGCCTGGTGCAACGGGCACGGCAGAACGCGCAGGACAATGGCCTGGCGAACGTCGCCTTCTACAGCGCCGATCTCTACGCCCCCCTGGGGCAGGCCCCCTGGCTGGAGCAGCGCTTCAGCAAGGCCCTGCTCGATCCCCCGCGCAGCGGGGCAGCCGAGGTGCTGGAGCTGCTGCCCCGGCTGGGGGTGGAGCGGTTGGTCTATGTGTCCTGCTATCCCGCCACCTTGGCGCGGGACGCAGGTGTCTTGGTACATCAGTTGGGCTATCGTCTGGTGAGTGCCGGGGTGATGGATATGTTTCCCCATACCGCCCATGTCGAATCCATTGCCCTGTTTCAACGGGAGGGCTGATTTTGGCCATAGAAATCGAACGTAAATTCCGCGTCCAGGGGGATGGCTGGCGCAGTGACGTGATCTCCAGCAGCCCCATGCGTCAGGGCTATCTGAACAACGGCGGCAATACCTCGCTACGGGTACGCATCAGCGGTGATCGGGCCAATATCAACATCAAGAGCGGCGGTATCGGTATCCGTCGGCTGGAGTACGAGTACGAGATCCCCCTGCAGGATGGCCTGGAGATGCTGGCCGAACTGGCTCAGGGCGCGCTGGTGGAAAAGACCCGCCACAAGGTGCGCTGCGGCAACCATATCTGGGACCTGGACGTGTTCGAGGGGGCCAACGCCGGCCTGGTGGTGGCCGAGGTGGAGTTGGATGCCGAGGATGAGGTCTTCCACAAACCCGATTGGGCAGGGCAGGAGGTCTCCGACGATCCGCGCTATTACAACGTCAACCTGATTGAGAATCCCTACTGCAATTGGAAGACCGATTGATCCACATATCGATTCAAGAGCAGCGCCTGCGTCTGTTGCAGGGGGATCAGGCACTGCTGGACTGCGCCATCTCCACCGCCCGCAACGGCCCGGGGGAGGAAAACGGCAGCGGGTGCACTCCCCGTGGCTGGCATCGGATCCGCATCAAGATAGGCGAGGGCTGCCCGGCGGGCACGGTGTTTATCGGCCGACGCCCCACCGGCGAGGTCTATTCCAGCGACCTGGCCGCAGCCAATCCCCAGCGTGACTGGATCCTCACCCGCATTCTCTGGCTCAGTGGCATGGAGCCCGGACGCAACCGGGGTGGCATGCGGGACAGCCTGCGCCGCTTCATCTATATCCACGGCACCCCGGCGAGTGAACCCATGGGGCTGGCCCGCTCCCACGGCTGTATCCGTATGCGCGATGCCGACCTGTTGTACCTGTTTGAGCGGGTACGGGCCGGCGATCCGGTGCTGATCGAGGCCTGAGCCGCATCGGTCTGGGCGGCTCGTCCGGTCGGCTCAGTGTACGAAAAAGGTGGTGAAAAACAGGTCGCGCAGGGGCTGCTCTATGCGCGTCAGCTCTGTAAGCACTTGATTGCAGGCCTCCAGGGCCTTTTGCCGAAAGGCCTCCTTGCCCTTGGCGGTCTTCAGCACGGCACCATCCTCTTCGGACATGAGCATGATCAGCTCATTGCTCAACGCCGCCTGGTGCAGGCGTATATCCGACAGCTTTTCCTTGTCGTGAATCATCAACTGTACCTCGAAGCGGGAATGCCTGGCCCCCTTGTTCATGTTTACCACTATGGACGGCAGGGCCAGATAGGCCGGGGTGGGCAATGGCTTGGCCTCTTCTTCTTTCTCCTTTTCATCTGCCGCCCAGGCCGGCAGGGCCAGACTCAAGGCCAGGCCAAGCAAGAGCGCCAGGGCGGTCCTGGTCAGTGACTTTTCTAATGGTTTCATTATATATTTCTCCCTACCTTTTGATTATCCTGAAAACGGAACCTGACCGTCTTCAGCCGTAATTGAGTTTGCCTTGGCCAGTATTGGCCTGTTCAAAAACCATGAGAACCCTGCCACCATGAGCCACGGCCCCGTCATGTTTGATCTTACCGGTCTTTCGCTGACCGATGAAGAACGCCAAATGCTACAACATCCTGCCACCGGCGGGGTGATTCTGTTCAGCCGCAACTACGCATCCCCCGAGCAATTGATCGAACTGACCGGGCAGATCCATCAGGCGCGCCGGCCCAGGCTGCTGATCGCCGTCGATCAGGAAGGGGGTAGGGTACAGCGCTTTCAGGCGGGTTTCACCCGCCTGCCGCCTGCCGCCTATCTGGGTCAGGCGCATGATATCCATCCCCAGCAGGCACGTGACTGGGCCGAGCATCTGGGCTGGCTGATGGCGGCGGAACTGCGCGCCTGTGGGGTGGACTTCAGCTTTGCCCCGGTGCTCGATCTGGGCAAGCCGGAGAGCCGGGTGATTGCCGACCGTGGCCTGCACCTCAGGCCCGATGTGGTAAGCGACCTGGCCATGCACTGGATGCACGGCGTGCGCGAGGCGGGCATGGCCAATGTGGGCAAGCATTTTCCCGGCCACGGTAGCCTGGTGGAGGATTCCCACCTGGAACTGCCGGTGGATGGGCGCAGCCTGGAGGATCTGCTGATGGAGGACCTGATCCCCTTCGAGCGGGCCATCGCCAATAACCTGGAGGCGATCATGCCGGCCCATGTCATCTATCGCCGGGTAGATCCCCAACCGGCGGGCTTTTCCCGCTTCTGGCTACAGGATATCCTGCGTCAGCGGTTTGGTTTTCAGGGGGTGATCTTCAGCGATGACCTCAACATGGCCGCCGCTGCCGAGGCGGGTGATTACCGGCAACGGGCCAGGGTGGCAGTCGAAGCGGGTTGCGATATGGTGCTGATCTGCAATAATCGCCCGGCAGCCCTGCAAGTGTTGGACGAGATGCGCGATTACGCCAACCCCATCGCCCAGACCCGTATCCTGCGCATGCACGGACGCAAGGAGATAACCCTGAAAAAGCTGCACCTGGACCCACGCTGGCGCAAGGCGGTGCAGATCGCCGATGACGCCCTTTTGGCCAACGCCAATCCCCAACTGGATTTATAAGCCATGGTATTTAGCCCCAGTCAGGCCCGCGAGGCCCTCAGCACCGCCGATTGTCTGTTCACCCTGCAACAGGTGGAAGAGGCCCTGGACGCCATGGCCCAGCGTATCAGCGAAAAGATCAGCAAGTCAGACCCCCTGGTGCTGGCGGTGATGAACGGCGGCCTGATCCCCGCCGCGCGCCTGCTCAGCCGGTTTGATTTCCCCTTGCGCCAGGACTATGTCCACGTCACCCGTTACCGCGAGAACATTCGCGGACAGACCCTGACCTGGGTGCGCAAACCGGTGGCACCCATGCGCGGCCGCACGGTATTGATCATTGACGACATCCTCGACGAGGGCTTCACCCTTGATGCCCTGGTCAAGGCCTGCAAGGATCAGGGGGCCTCCTCGGTGCAGACGGCCTTGCTGTGCGAGAAGGTGCATGATCGCGGCTGTGACTTCCAGGGGGATTTCATCGCCCTGCAGGTGCCTGATCGCTACGTCTTCGGCTACGGCATGGACTACAGGGGCTATCTGCGCAACGCGCCGGGCATCTTCGCCATTGCCGACTGAAGACCTCTCCGGCCCGGCCCAGCTGCGGCAAACACAACAAGGAAGGCAAATCGGCGGTTGAACCCAAAGTGTCATTCGGCATAGGATTGCCGCTCAAAATTCACATCCAATCGATAACCGGAGATTATTCATGGGCGTACTGGTAGGTAGAGCAGCACCGGATTTCACCGCAGCCGCCGTGCTTGGCGATGGCCGCATCGTGGAAGACTTCAATCTGAGCAAGCACATCACCGGCAAATATGCCGTCATCTTCTTCTACCCGCTGGACTTCACCTTCGTCTGTCCCTCGGAACTGATCGCCTTTGATCACCGGCTGGAGGAGTTCGACAAGCGCAATACCGCCGTTATCGGCATCTCCATCGACTCCCAGTACGCCCACAATGCCTGGCGCAACACCCCGGTAAACGCCGGCGGGGTAGGGCCGCTGCGCTATCCCCTGGTGGCCGATGTCACCCACAACATCTGTCGCGCCTATGACGTGGAGACGCCCAACGGTGCCGTCGCCTTCCGTGGCTCCTTCCTCATCGACACCCAGGGCATAGTGCGCCACCAACTGGTCAACGACCTGCCCCTGGGGCGCAACGTGGATGAAATGCTGCGCATGGTGGACGCCCTGCAATTCACCGAAGAACACGGCGACGAGGTCTGCCCGGCCGGCTGGAGCAAGGGCGATAGCGGCATGAACGCTACCCTGGATGGCGTGGCCACCTACCTGGCCCAGCACGCCGATAAGCTCTGATCCGGGATGCTGGGTATCATCGGCGGCAGTGGCCTGGACCGGATGCCAGGCCTGAGTCTGCACCAGGAGATCCACTGCGACACCCCGTTTGGTGCCCCATCCGGGCCGCTGCTCAAGGGCGAGCGGGCAGGGCGCTCCTTGCTGTTTCTGCCCCGGCACGGTGCCGAGCACCGTATCCCGCCGCACAAAATCAACTACCGGGCCAACATCTGGGCCCTCAGCCAGCAGGGCGTAGATCGACTGGTGGGCATGGCCGCCGTGGGTGGCATCAACCGCGCCATGCCCCCCGGCAGCCTGGTCATCCCCGACCAGATCATCGATTACACCTACGGCCGAGAACAGACCTTTTTTGACGGCGAGTTCCAACCGGTCGAGCACCTGGAGTTTGCCCAGCCCTACTGCCCCAGGCTTCGCCAGCAACTGCTACAGGCGGCACGGCAAGCCGATCAAAATGTCATCAATGGCGGCTGTTACGCCGCCGTGCAAGGCCCGCGACTGGAGACCGCCGCCGAGATCAGTCGGCTGGCCCGGGATGGTGCCGACCTCGTGGGCATGACCGCCATGCCCGAGGCGGCCCTGGCCCGCGAACTGGGCCTGAGCTACGCCAATTGCGCCTTGGTGGCCAACTGGGCTGCGGGCCTGGAGGCCGAACCCATCAGCATGGCCCAGATCGAACGGCAACTGGCCGCCAGCATGGAGCAGGCCCTGCAACTGCTCATGCAGTTGGATTAGGATCATTCCAATAGTCGATGGGCTCCTGGGGCCAGCAGGCCCCATCCAAATTTTGCCTAAACTCAGGGATTCAACGACAATGGGCACTCGAACAGCTAGCGACATCCTCGGGGGGTAACCTAAATGGTCGATGAAAACACAACAAATGCAGACGCTTCCGATGCGGCGGATGAGGGGCAAGGGGCGCAGAATACAAGGAAAACCGCAGCAAAAAAGACGGCGGCAAAGAAAACCACAAGCAAAAAGGCCCCGGCCAAGAAGGCCGCCAGCAAAAAGACCAGCACAAAAAAGACCGCCAGCAAGGCTGCCAGCAGCAAGGCCAGCAGTAAAAAAACCGCCAGCAAAACCGCTGTCCAGGCCCAGGCCCAGAGTGAGCCCCAGTCCACAGCCGACAGCACCAGCGGCCCCAACACCGATCAGCCGGTGCCTCAGGCAAGGCCAGCGGACACAGAGGGTGATAGACTAGACCCAGCGGCATCCACCACAGATGCCCCAGCCAATAACAAACCAAACCAACCAGAGGGGAGTGACAGCATGACCAGTGAAAACAATAACCACGACAAAGGGTTCTGGATACAGATTACCCTCGGCATCGCGGTAGTGATCCTGATCTTCATGTACATAAGATCCATATCAGACAAACCCAACCTGGAGCCCAACAAGGCCCAGGCCGCGCCTGCCAGCATGCAGCAGCACCAGCCCAGCAAGGCCGCAGCCCAACCTATGCCACAGGTGGAAATGGCCCCGATCAGCAGTACAGACAGCACCCAGACCGAACAGCCGGCGGCCGGCGAGCCCGCTCAGGAGCAAGCCAGCAGCCTGCCTGAAGTGCCTGAAGTCCTCGAAGTGGTAGAAACAACCATTGAAGAGGCCAAGCAAGCAGCAAGCCAGGCCGCAGCGCAAATCCTCCCGGACAGTGTCACAGAAGAGGTCCCGCAGGTTTCAGCGGCCGCAAAGCCTGAATCAGCGCCTGAGTCAGCACCTGAGTCAGCCGCCACAGAAGAGACCAAATCCAGCCAGGCCGAGGCAGAGGTGGCAGAGGCAACAGAACAGGCCACAGCGGAACAGGCCAGTGCAGGGATCAGCGCAGAGGCAGAAACGGCAGCAGCCCAAGAGACGGCGACCGAGGCCGAGACAGCAACAGAGACAGCGGCGGAAACCGCCAGCGCAGAACAGAGCGAGGCCGAGGCTGACGCCGCCCAGGTTGCCGAAGGCCAGGCAATCGCGGAAGAACCCCTGCAGAAAAAGGCCGTTGACTGGCTGAGCAGGCTGGGTTTCAACAGCGAAAAACAGGCAGCCACGGATGAAACCGAGCAGTCAGCCGCAGAGCAAGACGGGCAGGGCAGCAGCGCCGATCAAGCAACCGAGCAACAGCCTGAACCCGCCAAGGCCGAAGCCGAGGCGCAGGTAGCCGTACCGGCAGAGGCCATTGATCTGCAACAGGCCGCCGAGCAGGCGGACAGCGCAACCCAAGCCGACGCCCAGGCCAAAGCACAGCCCGACAGCCAGATGGCCGCCACACCAGCCAGCAGCCCATACTACGCTCCCGTCATTCGGCAAATGCCAAGCAGCTCAGCCCCCCAGGCCAGCGAAGCGCCGGAATGGGCCCAGGAACGCATCCAACGGGTGGAACAACTGCGTAATGAATTGCGCAGCACCATGCAGGAAATGCGCAGTGAAGCCATGCAGCGCATGGCCGAAGAACGCCGCCAACGCAAGGAACAGATGCAGCAGGAAATGCCTGAATGGATGCGTGAGCACATGAGCCGTGCAGAACAACTGCGCGATCAACTGCGCAGTGAAATGACGGCCCTGCGGGAAGAAATGCACAAAAAACGCGGCGACAAGCCCGCCATGCCCACAGAAGAAATGGACGCCCCCCCGGCCTACTACCCACCGGCAGCCTACGCACCCTGGGGCGGCAGAGGCTACGCCCCGCACATGCCCCAAGGCAACTACGGCTACCCCGAACCCCAGTATCCCGCCTATCCCTACTACATGGGGCGCTAAGACCCGTGGGAGGGCGGCTTGCTGCGCGACATGGCAGTTGCCCGGCAGAGCCTGCCTCCCACCCCAGGCCCTGTGCTGGGTAATCAGGAACCCTTGTGCAAGACCAATCGAAACCGGGCCAAGGCCCGGTTTTTTTCGCCCGACGCTCAGCCAATCAGCCAATCGGGTAGGTCGGCCTATGGCAGGGCGGTAGGAAGGCAGCTTGCTGCGCGACGTGCCAGGGCTGCTTGCAACGCGATCAAAGCCAAGAATGCAGGAACAGGTTCCGACCAGACCGATTATCATCCGCAAGGACGACTCCTGAGACACCCCCACCTGAATACGGATGATTTAACATAATATACATTATGCGAACCTAGAGATAGGCCTTGAAGCCCCCAAACCCGCACCCTGTCTGCCTTGAGGCCGATGACCTGGAAGCGGCCTTTCAGAGCGATCTGGGCAGATTGCCCAGAGTGCTTTAGTCGTCCTTGAGGATCCACGTCGGTTTCTCAGCGAAACTGACGCAGATACCACCACTCAAAGCCGCGCTTGAGCCAGTGAAAGACCGGGTTGGCCGGTAGCACCAGGTTATGCTTGGTGGTGCGCGCCACCAGCATGCCCTTGTCGTGGCTATCGACAATGCACAAAAGCTCGATCTTGAAGCCCTGGCTGGGTTCGCGTCCGGCCAGCTCGGCGAGCATATTGTCCGCCGCCGCCTTGGCCTGCAGGTCGGCCATGTGCGCCTGCTTGGGCATCCAGTCAGGGCCGGGAAAGCTGCCGGAGTCCCCTGCCACATAGACCCGCGACCAGCCCGATACGCGGCACTGGGCATCGGCCTGCAAGAGACCGCCCGGAGAGCGCGGCAGCTGGGTATTGTCGAACCACGCATTGCCGGTCATACCGGGCATGAAAAGGATCAGATCGGCCGGAAAGGTCTCCCCCTCGGTAATCACGGCATGGTTAGTGAACTGCTTGAGCTTGTGACCCAGGTGGGTCTGGATACCGCGTTTGGCCATCTCCCTGAGCAGGCCGTTGACCGCCTTGGGGCCGAGTCGGTTGCCAGGCTTGGGCGCGGGGCTGAAGAAGTGAATGTTGAAGCGCTCGCGCCGACCCTGCTGGCGCAGCATACTGTCGGTGCCGAACAGGAACTCAAACATGGGTCCGCCGCGCATGGCCGCAGGCTCGTTGGGGTTACCGGCAAAGCCCATGGCGATATGGCCGCCATCCATCTGCGCCAGACGATCACGGATCTGCTCAGCTGCGGCTATGCCCTCACAGGGGGTAATGGCGTGCTCAATGCCGGGCAGTTTCTTGATAAAACGACCGCCGCTGGCGATCAGCAGGGCATCATTTTCCACCTCGCCCTGGTCAGTGAGCAGCAGGCGACCGCCCTGCTCCAGGCCGATGGCGCTGGCCTGATGGTAGTTGATCCGGTGCTTGCCAAGGAAATGGCGCAGATCGATGCGCAGATCCTCAGCCTTGCGCTTGCCGCTGGGGATCCAGATGATCCCCGGCAGATAGACAAACTCCGGTTTGGGCGCGATCAGGCTGATCTCGACCGATGGGTCGGTCCGGCGCAGCCGGGCAGCGGCGGTAAGGGCGGCAAAGCCGGCACCAACAATACTGATTCGATTCATGCTTGGGTTCCTTGGCTGAGAAGATCGGGGTTCAGGATTTGGGGTTGGTGGGCGGGCAGCCTGCTGCGTGACCTGCCAGAGAGCCCGTGGCCGCCGCACCCGCGCCAGGGGAAGCCTCATGGCAGTGGCTTGGCGGTGGGCACGGCCCGCCCTTGTATGCGCGTTCGCTGCCAGGAGTTTCACAGTAAAATAAAAGTCTGCTCGTAACGACCTGCCCACTTTCATCTCTCATAGCCCATGAGGATTAGCCCATCTGGCGCAGCAAGTTACCTGGGCACGATCACCGATGAGGATCGGCTGGAGCTTTACAAGCTGATGGCGGTGCGGGTTGAGGTGGAGGGTTAGGCGGCTTTGCTCTGATTCGGTCGCAGCAACACGTCCGGATTGTATCCTTTCAGGCCAAATTCAGCCGGATCAAGCCCAAACAACTCGGCCTGTTCTAGGGCAACGGTCAGCACGTCATAGTAAGCAGCTTTAAGTCCAACGTTAAACTCTCCGCTCTCATCCTGTGCCTGTTCGGCTGCACGCCTGGAAGCCAGCAAAACCTCTTCAAGTACGGCCAATGCTGCATCATTCTTTGTCAATTCGCTCATTTATGACCCCCTCAATGATGTTTATTTGTTCTTTCTGCCGACGAATATCATTTGGCCATTTCTTAAATTGATGATAGCGCACGTTTGCTGTTTCTGCGTCCGTTGGAAACTTAATATACGGATTTGCAATCCACTCCTCATGTTTTGCGATGGTTCGCTTGAGCGTCCTGATTGACTTTTCAAGCGTGACTGTTTTCAGTTTTCGCTGTTTCTCCAGCCAACCACGATGCGGTCCTCCCGCGTCCAGTGCCGTTTCATACGCCGACTTTTGCATCTGACCGATTGTAGCATTGACCACATTCCGCCCCAACCGATACGGCTCCGGCCGGTACGGGTTCACCAAATCCTCGGTCTTCGCCCCCTGTCGAGTCCCCTCGGTTACGGGCAGCGTGCCGCTCAGGGCCTGAATGGATCGGGCCAGGCATTGTTTTGCTCTTGGCCCGCTGGCGGGCTGGAACCCGTGCCGGAGTAGATCACCTCGGCCAGGCAGTTGATGGAGAACACCTCGTCCGGGTGGAGCAGGTTGAAGCGGGCCTGGGTTGGCCGGTCCTGAAAGAACTTGTCCAGGCTCTCCCGGCCGAGCAGGGAGAGCACTACCCCACCCTCGCGCAACTCCGCCGACAACTGGGTCTTGGGTAGGGCCACAGGTGTGATATCGCCCGCCTCATCGCTCACCAGCAGCACGGCGTTCCAGCGTGTCTGTTGCAGTAATTCATCCAGGCCGCCGTCCTGCTGCAGGGCCCCTGCCCCCTTGGCCAAATAGATGCCGAAGACAAAACCGGGCCGGTCCGCCGGCAGCATCACCTCCCAGGCATATTCCAGCTGATCTTCGGGGCTTTCCTTGCGATACCAGCGCCACTCGTCCAGGTCCAGGATGGGGAACAGGAACTCGGCCCGGTCGGCATAGACCGTCACCTCGCACAGGGGCGGGTGCTCCAAATCCAGCGCCTCCTCTGCCCCCAGACCCGGCGCGATCAGGACAAGCAACAGCAGGATCAGTGGAGCAGAAGGGTTCAGTGCAGACACAAAGGGCTGTTTCCTCTTAAGTGGGTTTATCCGGCCTGCTGCAGGGCGCGGATACGCTCATCCAGCGGCGGGTGGCTCATAAACAGCCGTTTCCAGCCCTGGGAACGGTTACCCGAGATACCAAAGGCGGCCATTTCATCGGGCAGGGCCTGGGGCTCGTGGGCCGCCTGCAGGCGCTGCAGGGCGGCGATCATCTTCTGCCGACCGGCCAGCTCCGCGCCGCCGATATCGGCACGGAACTCGCGCCGCCGGGAGAACCACATGACGATGACACTGGCCAGCACGGCCAGCACCAGTTCGGCAACAATAGTGGCGACAAAATAGCCAATACCGTGGCCGTTTTCGTTTTTCAACACCACCCGATCGACGAAGTGACCGAACAGGCGGGCGAGGAAGACCACAAAGGTATTCACCACGCCCTGGATCAGGGTCAGGGTCACCATATCACCATTGGCGACGTGACTCACCTCATGGCCGAGCACGGCCTCCACCTCATCCCGATTCATGCCACGCAGCAGGCCGGTGCTCACCGCCACCAGGGCGGCATTGCGGTTCCAACCCGTGGCGAAGGCGTTGGGGTCGGGGGAGTCGAAAATCCCCACCTCGGGCATCTGGATACCGGCCCGCTGCGCCTGCTGGCGCACGGTCTCCAGCAGCCAGTGCTCCTCGGCGCTGGCGGGGTGCTCGATCAGCCGCACCCCCATGCTGCGCTTGGCCATCCATTTGGATAAGAACAAGGAGATGAAGGCACCGCCAAAGCCGATCACCGCCGACATCACCAGCAGGGCCTGCATGTCCATGCCGCCGCTCTGCTCCAGCAGGCCATCTATGCCGAGCAGGCGGAAGGTCAGACTGATCAGAACCAGAATGGCCGCGTTGGTGGCCAGAAAGAGAAGGATGCGCATCTTTGGGTTTCTCCGATTGGAATCCAAGGGTTCGACGGCCGCAGCGGAAGGTCCGCTAAGGCCGTCCGGGAATATTTTGCAAGCCTAAGATCATGGCAAGGCGGCGGAGGTTCAATGCCGACCGACCGCTTTTATCGGCCTCATTTGATCTTCAGGTTTTTCTTGGTCTTTGCCTGGTCCTCAACCTGCCAGCTGATGCGCAGGTTGAGGCGCTGACGGCCTTCCTCCTTGCTGGCGGTCAGTTTCAGGTTGAGCAGGCCATTGGGGTCGAGATGGATCTCGCCCTCCTCGTCGGAAAAGCTCAGGCGATTCTTCTCCAGCCCCCGGCCCAGGGCCTGCAGGATGGCCTGGATGCCCTCGGCATCGTGCAGGGATTCGTGCCGAAAGCTGCGTTTTTCATGTTGCATGACAAGTACCTAGGTCTGTGGCAAATGGGGTTGGAACAGCTTGGCAAGCGGATAGTCGTTGCTGATGCCAAGCACAAAGCCCTGTGGGTCGATCAGGGTGGCGGCGGCACCTGGACCTTGCAGGCCCTCATGTCGGCGCGAGTGGCAGTCCAGGGTGGTATCGCACTCGAAATGGGGCAGGCCTTGACGCAACATCAGGCGCTGGCCATTCAGGCGATTGCGGTGGCCATGCACCACGGCGCTGATGCCCAGCCGGTGCAGGCGCTTCACCCCATGGGCGGTGAGCGGCATGTCGGTATTGCGGTATTTGGTGCGCAGTGCGTTGGCCAGGGGGCCATAGTAAAACTCAAAGGGGTCGTTGACCACCTGCTCGCTGAACTGATGGTTGATGTAGTCCAGGCCGCTGCGTTCGATCAGGCCGGCCAGGCGATCATCCACCCCGGCATGGACGAACAGAAAAGACCCCTCCCGATGGGCCAGTTGCATGGCCTGATAGAACCAGTGGTAGGCCCCGCCCTCGCGCAGAAAAAGCTGCCGACACCGGTGCGCTGCGGCATACACCTGGCGCATGCCCAGCCCTTGCTGCTGGCAGGCCTGCTCGAAACGCTGTAGTTTCTTCTCCATGCGGTCCAATTCCTTATGTACCGTCGCCTCCGGCATCACCCACTGGGCCAGGCCGGGAAAATCGCGAAACCACTTGTCGCTGGGATAGAGGCGACGACGGCACTCGGCGTGACTGGGCACGCCCTTCAAGGCCCCCTTGTGCTGCAGAAAGGTATCGCTGACCTCTTTCAGGAAGGGTACTATCTTTGGCCCCATGCGCAGGAAGAAGTGCTCGGTGCGCCGGTCGCGGGGACGGTCCAGTATGCCTATACCCATCAGCAGACGCAGGTCATGGTTGCCCGCCAACAGGATCAGCTCGGGGCTCTGGGCGCGCAGTTGCTGCAATACATCCAGCAGGCGCAGCAGGCTTGGCCCCTTGTCGAGAAAATCCCCGCCCAGAATCAGCAGTGACGCCCTACCCCGCCGGGTCAGCCTGAACGCCTGAGTGCCCGCTCCGGTCTTCTTCGCCACCCCGGCGGCGACCAGTGAGTTGACCAGGGCATCGGCATCGGCATGGGGGTCGCCAAAGAAGTACACCGGCCGCTTGGGCCAGGCCCAGGGGGCCTGTCTCAGGGCCTTCTCCAGGCCATGACCCAGGGATTTATGGTCCGAGCGGTCCTTGCCCACGGCACCCCGCCCGGCCTCAAGCCAGTCGATGGTCTGATCGGGCAAGTGCAGCTCCGACGGCAGCCAACGCCGACCCGGATAGTTCAACAGCTTGCCCGGATGTGTCTTTTTATTCATCTTGCTGACCTGAGGATCATGGGGCCCGCCAGCTGCCACGAGGTTTCACGGGAAGAATGCCGCCCAGGCCAGTGTCACGCCCAGGGGTTTGCCTGAATATCTTGAAAAAACATCAACTCCTGCTAGTATTGCCGGACTCGGCGGCAAACAGCACCGTCAAATCCAAATCGGGAAACCAGGCAACGGCATCCGGGCCAGGTTTCGACCTAGCCTCGCAAGCAATCCCGAGGTCCTTCACCCCTCCTTGGACCCAGGGCCATGCCGTTGCCAGAAATTCGTATCATGGCACGCATTGTGCTTTTTTGATCCAATCAACCCAAAATCCAGGATGGCGAGCCCTGTCCGTGCATCCCGGAGCGGATGATGGGCGCTTCTACCCTATTTAGCTAGGCAGTATTATGACTAAATATTCTTTGCTTTTTGTGCTTGTCCTCGGCCTTACCGGACTCAACATCCACTACTTCGGCCTGAAGGACGGCAACACAGCTAAGCCCCCCCTACCGAACCCGATAGCCCAACTCCCCGACCCGCCGAGACTGGCCCGACAGGATGCCCCGGCCACCCTCAACAACCGCACCGCGCCAGACCTTGAGCAGACCACAGAGGATGCGTTTGAACTGCGCACCTGGAAGGAAACCGAATACGATAACTACCGGATTGTAAAAGCAAAACCGATAAAGCCAGAGACCCCGGACAGCCCCCGACAAAAACGCCCGGAGCGCGCCACGGCGAGTGCGCCAAAGGGCGATTTTATCGTCACCAACGGCATCAAGTACGTCAAGATCCCCTTTAATGGCAAGCATATCTATGTCTCCAGCGATTATTACATGGTGGACGGCAAGCGTACCCCGTTGACCCTGAAACAGGCACAGAGAATTGCCCGTAAGCATGGCGCTGTCCTGCCCACCAAGGAGATGGTGGACGCCATCTGGCGCCATGCCGACCTGAAACTGAAGCCCCAACCCCTCAAGCCCGGCCCGCTGATGACCCAGCCGGTGTATTTCAACAAGCACGACCGTATGATCGAACAACAGATCAACAACCGCTCCTACCGCCTGGTTGCCGGTCACAAGAAGGATATCATCCGCCCCCAGCGTCAAGGCCGCGTCACCATCTACGGCTGGCACCGCCCCAACGGCCAACCCATCCAACCGCCATCCAACGTGCACCACGACGAATACACCGACTATTCCAACTGCCTGAGGCTGGTCAAGCTGCATTCCTGAGGCCTCCAGGCCCGACAATTCATTGACATCCAGCCCTTGGCAACGGCTGCCGGGTTGGAGTGCATAGGGCGGCCCCTGGCCGCCGAGCGCTGGCTCGGAGGTGCTATGAGATAGGGGTGGCCATGCCCAGCGGCAACCCCGAACCCCGGAGCAGCCGAGAGATGTTTCATGTTCCGGAGTGATGCCGCCCGCTCCATGTCCGTTAGGCAGATGCAGGCTGCAGCAGCTCGCGCAGCAGGGCCGTGGCGTAGGCCCCTGGGGGCAGCTCGAAGCCCAGCTGCAGATCCTTCTCCGACCATTCACTGACCAGGTCCTTCACCACGCAGACCAGGGCACGGCGGTCGCTTGCCATGCGCTGGCGCTGTAGGCCCTGGGTCCACAGGCCCTGCCCCGCCAGCACCTCGGCCTCCAACTGCGCTGCCTGCAACCTGGGCCTGGGCTCTCCGCCGCCGTAGAGTGGCCCGGTGGGACACAGCTCGCCCCTGGCGCAGCGCTGGATCAGGCCCTCATCCGGCTCGGAGATGGGGAAGCAATGGCCGGATTCGGCCACCTCCAGCAGATCACCAGCCAGGGGCCGATTCCAACTGCCCTGCTCCAGCCGTCGCGCCAGCACCTGGTTGAACAGATAGGCGCGCACCGCCGACAGATAAAACCCCTGCTCCTTGCGTTGTGGTCGGGTCTCGCCACTGAACCAGCGCCGGGCGGCGCTGAGGTTGCCGTTGTCTATGCCAAAGCGCTGTTCGCCAAAGTAGTTGGGAAAGCCCTGCTGGCCGATCTGCTGCACAATCCGCTCGGCCAGCGCCCGATCCCCGCTGAAATCCCGCAGGCGGAGCAGAAAGCGGTTGGCCCGATGATCCCCCCGCCGCAGCCTGTGCGGATGACGGCATTGCGTGAGGATGCGCAGCTCAGTGGGATCGAGGGCAGAGACATCCAGCTCCCTGCCCTGTGCCAACGGCAGGCAGAACCACTGGCGGGTGATGGCATGACGGTCCTTGAGCCCGGCATAGCTCACCTGCCCCCGCGCCACCCCGGCCAGTTGCGCCAGCCGGGCGGCCACCCAGTCGGTATTGGCACCTCGCTTCTCCACCCAGAGCCAGACAAACTGACCCTGCCCCTCGGGCGCAAAGCCGAGTTGCTCCTCGACAATGAAATCCTCGGCACAGGTCTTCACCAGCGCCTTACCGGCAGGCCCGGCAAAGGCCCGCGGCCAGTTGGGCAGAGTGTCGTTTGGCACTAGGGTCATCCTGTATCAAAAAAGCCAGAAAGGCCGGGCGATCATCTTCTCAGCAACCGCATCCAATACCAGAAATTGAGCAGATTGGCCGCGGCCGCCGCCACATAGGACAGGGCGCAGGCGCGCAGAATGCTGCGCACCGCAGGTTCCTGCTGCGGGCTGATGTAGTTGCCCTGCAGCAACATCGGCAGCGCCCGCTGAAAGCTGGCGTTCAGCTCCACCGGCAAGGTCAGCAGGTGCACGGCGAGATTGGCCGTCATCACCAGCAAGGCACCGAGGGCGGTGAGCAACCCCACCACCGGCGCGCGCGATAGCACCGCCAGCAGCGGCGCGATGAACAGCATAAAGGAGCCCAGCTGTTGCGCCAGCAAGGCCAGAGTCACCAGCCGCTGCCTGAGCCGGAACGGGGTATAGCCCGCCGCATCCTGCAGCGCATGGCCCACCTCATGGGCCGCAGTGGCTATGGCGGTCAGCGTTCGGCCGGAGAGATTGTCGGCACTCAGGCGCACCGCCTTGCTCGCGGGATCATAGTGATCTCCCCGATCCGTCACCTCCACCGCCACCTGATCCAGCTGAAACCGCCCGAGCAAATGCCGCGCCAGCTCGCCGCCACTGCCGGGAAAATTAGGCTCAGGCCGCTGGTTATAGCGATTCAACACCCAGCGCACCCAAAGCTGCGGCCCCAGAATCAGCAGGCCAAGCAGCCCAAGCAGGACAAGCCAAAGCATTATTCAGGTCCCAAATACACTAACGGACATGGAGCGAGCAGCACCACCCCGGAACATGAAACATCTCCTGGCCGCTTCGGGACTCGGGGTTCGGGACTCGACAGCCCCGTAGCCCGGATGCAGCGAAGCGGAATCCGGGGTTGCCGCTGGGCAGGGCTACCCCGTTGCACCTCCGAGCCAGCGCTCGGAGCTCCCAGGAAGAGTGGCAAACCCCAGTGTTGTTTCACAGTAATTATGTGGCCAACTGCTCTGCACGGCCAGTTTTGCTGGGCGAAGGCTGCGGCGATCCAAGGTAGAATTCGCCGATGAAAAAATCCAGCCTGATCAGCCAAGCCAATCAACTGCTCGATAGCGGTCAGTATTTTCTGGCCCTGGACCTGCTGCTGCCAGCGCTGGATAGCTGGCCGAAGGATCGCCTGCTGCAACAACTGGCGGCCAAGGGCCTGATTCGGGTCGGGGCTGAGCGCCGTGCCGAGCAGTTGCTGGGGCCGCTGGCCGGGCAAAATCCCAGCGATGAGGAGAGCATCGGCCTGCTGGCGCGCATCTACAAGAATCGCTGGCTGCAGACCGGCGATCCTGCCGATGCCCGGCGTGCCCGTGATGCCTATTTGCGCGGTCAGGCCAGCGGCGGCTATTACACCCTGATCAATGCCGCCACCCTGTCGCGCATCCTCGGCGAGCATGTGCTGGCGGAGAGTCTGGCGCAACAGGTGGTGGCCCTCTGCCGTCAGGCGCAGGAGGCCAATCCTTACTGGGCGCTGGCCTCTCTGGGTGAGGCGTTGTTGCTGCTCGATCAGCCCGAAGCGGCCCTGGCGGCCTATGGCGAGGCCATCGCCCATGCCGGTCGGCGCTATTCCCTGCGCGTGTCTTCGCTGCAACAGCTGCAGTTGATGGCGAACCATGGCATCGAGGTGCCCGCTGAGCTGTTTGACTGGCTCAAACCGCCGACCCTGCTGATCTTTACCGGTCACATGATCGATGCCCCGGAGCGGCAGCCGCCGCGATTTCCCGCCGCGCTGGAGCCTGCAGTCAGCGCGGCGATGGACGCCGAGCTTGAGCGCCTGGATGCGCGCATCGGCTTTGGCTCGGCCGCCTGCGGTGCCGACATCCTGTTTGCCGAGCGCCTGCTGGCCCGGGGTGGCGAGCTCAATCTGGTGCTGCCGTTCAATCTCGATGAGTTCATCCGCACCAGTGTCGCCTTCGCCGGTGATCACTGGGTGGAGCGTCTGCAGCGGCTGCTGCCCCAGGCCAATCTGCGCTATGCCACCCGCGAGCTGTATCTGCAGGATGACCTGCTGTTTGCCTATACCAATCGGATCATCTCCGGCTACGCCCTGCTGCGCGCCGAACTGCTCGCCACCCAGCCCAGCCTGCTCGCCCTGGTGGATGGGGCGAGCAGGAGCAAAACCGGCGGCGCCCTGAGCTTTGTCAGCAGCTGGCCCTTTGCCGAGCGCCTGCATCGGATCGACCTGGCGACTCTGCGCGCCAGCACCCCACTGCCGGCCATCTCGACAATTCCGACCCAGGTGCCAGAGACCCCAGCCGCCCAGCCAGAAAGACAGGGTTACAGCCGCCAGATCAAGGCCCTGCTGTTTGCCGATTTCGTCGGCTTCAGCAAGCTGCGCGATGAACAGGCGCCGGTCTTCGTCAACCAACTGCTCGCCGAGGTCAGCCAGCGCCTGCGGCCGGTGACCCCAGCCGATGCCTTTCTCAACACCTGGGGCGATGCCATCTTCGCGGTGATGGACAATGCCTGCCAGATTGCCACCTACGCCCTGACCCTGAGCGATGCGGTGCGGGAGGAGTCCGACAACTGTACCGAGCTGGATACGCCCATCGGCATCCGCATTGCCCTCAACGCCGGCCCGGTTTTCGAGATGCAGGACCAGATCACCGGCAAGCAAAATTTTTATGGTTTTCACGTCAACCGCACCGCCCGCCTGGAGCCCATCACCGAGGGCGGCCGGGTGTTCGCCACCGAGCAATTTGCCGCCCTGCTGATTGCCGAGCAGGCCGAACAGGGCCAGAGCGAGTTCCACTGCGAATACCTCGGCGCCCTCTCCTTCGCCAAGGCCTTCGGCAGCGAGCCGGTCTATGCCATCCGGCGTAAGTCCGAGCAGCAGCGATGAAGGCGGATAGACTACAACGATCATGGGGCGAGGCGGCCACCCCGGAACATGAAACATCTTCTAATCAATGGGACGCAGAGGACGCAAAGAAGCGCAAAGGACGCAGAGAAGAATGAGGAAGAAGTAGCCTGGATGCAGCGAAGCGATGTCCTGAGCGGCGTCCTGAGCCTGCCGAAGGGCCAGTCGAAGGGCGGAATCCGGGGTTGCTGCTGGGCAGGGCCACGGCTACCCTTTGCCCCTCCGAGCATCAGATCGGAATTTCCGGGGCTCGGAGCTCCCAGATTGACAGGCGGCCATGTTGTTTCACAGTAAAAGCAGGACGCAGAGGGCGCAAAGGAGCGCAAAGAACGCGGAGTAGAGAAAAGTTCTCCTGATTACCTACGAAGCTCAGCCGGTCGGCTAGGTCGGCCCGTGACCGGGTGGTGGAAGGGCAGCTTGCTGCACGGCCAACCAAGATCATGGCTGAGATACATGGGTAATCAGCAAAGTTCTAGACGGAAAAGCGCAGTGATATTCCTCCCTCGTAATAGCGGAACTCGACAGCAATCATCGACCCACAAAAATAAACTCTGCGTCCTTTGCGCTTCTTTGCGTCCTCTGCGTCCTGAATTTTCGATCATGAATATCCCATGACCCCCACTAACAAACAGGCAAACCCGCGTATCCTGCGGCTGTTTATCTCCTCCACCTTTCGCGACATGGCCGCCGAGCGGGAGGAGCTGATCAAGCAGGTGTTTCCCGAGCTGCAGCGGCGCCTGAGCGACCGCCAGGTGCAGCTGTTGCCCATCGATCTGCGTTGGGGCATTACTGCCGAAGAGGCCCAGCGCGGCGATGTGCTGCGGCTCTGTCTGGAGCAGATCGACCGCTGCCGGCCCTTTTTCATCGGCCTGCTCGGCGAGCGCTACGGCTGGGTGCCTGAGATCGGCCCGGGGCAGATCGACGAGGCCGCCCTGCAGCGGGATTTCGGCCTGAGCCAGGTCGCCGGCAAGAGTGCCACCGAGCTGGAGATGGAATACGCCGCCCTGGGCCAGCCCTTGGTGGAAGAGACCGCCCTGTTCTACTTCCGCAGTGCCGCCGCCTCCGCCCAGGTCGAACAGGCCCTGGCGGCGGAACCGTGCTATTGCCCGGAACCACCCGAGCACCAAGCCAAGCTGGCGCAGCTGAAGCAGCGCATCCAGCAACGGGGCTATGCCCTGCGCCAGGACTACGCGGATGCCCAGAGCCTGGGGCAGATGATCCTCGCCGATCTCTGGCGGCTGTGCGACCAGCGCTTTCCCGAGCAGCAGACCCTAAGCCCCGCGCAGCGCCAGGAGCTGGCGCACCAGGCCTTTGCCGAACAGCGCCTCACCAGCCATGTGCCACGGCCCGAGCTGCTGCAGCGGCTGGACGGTTTTCTCGCCGGTGACCAGCCGATCCTGCTGCTGAGCGGTGCCAGCGGCAGCGGCAAATCTGCCCTGCTGGCACACTGGGCCCAGCAAGTCCAGTGGCCGCAAGCCGCCAGTAACCCCCGGCAGCTGTTCCACTATGTCGGTGCCACGCCGGAGAGCAGCCAACCCCTGGCGCTGATGCAGCGGCTCATCGGCTTCATCCACGAGCGTTTTCTGAGCGAGGAAGAGCGGCAGAACCAGCCCGTGCCGGAGACCGCCGAGGCGATTCGCCAAGGTCTGAGCCAGTGGCTGGCGCGGGTGGAGGGGCGCGGCCAGCTGCTCTGGGTGATCGACGGCATCGAACGGCTGCAGGCGGAGGCGGATCAGCTGCCTCTGGATTGGCTGCCCGCGCAACTACCACCCAGTGTCCAGCTGCTGCTTTCCACCAGCAGCGCCGATCTGGAGCCCCTGCAAGACAGGCCGGACCTGCAGCGTCTTGAGCTTGGTCCGCTCGAACCAGCGGAGATGACGCAGCTGATTCAGCGCCACCTGGCCAGCTTCGGCAAGAAGCTGGATGCGGCCCAGACCGAACGCATCCTCCAGCACCCACCGGCACGCAACCCCTTGTTTCTGCGCATCCTGCTGGATGAGCTGCGCCTGTTCGGAACCTTTGAATTGCTTAACCGCAAAATGGCCGACTACCTGGCCTGCCAGAGCCACGACTGCCTCTATGACCAACTGCTGCAGCGGCTGGAGCAGGACTATGCCCAGCCACGTCCCGAATTGGTAGCGGACCTGATGCGCGCCCTCTGGGCCGCACGTCAGGGCCTGAGCGAGCTGGAATTGCTCGAACTGCTGGGCGAGGCCGGCGAACCCCTGGCCTACAGCCACTGGGCACCCCTGGCCAGCGCCCTCAGCGGTTCCTTGGTCAATCGCGCCGGCCTGCTGGATTTTGCCCAGGATGCCCTGCGTCAAGCGGTGCAGCAGCGCTATCTGGCCGATGCCGCCGACCAAGGCCAGGATCAGGATCAGAACCAGACCCAGGACCAGCGCCAGGCCCATGCCCGGCTGGCGGCCTATTTTGCCCGCCAGAAGCACAGCCAGCGCCAGCTGGAAGAACTCAGCTGGCAACTCTGGCAAGGGGGCGATTGGCTTGGGCTTGCACAACTGCTCGCCCAACCCAGGGCCCTGGCTGCGCTGTGGCGGCGCAATCCCCTGGAAGTCAAGGCCTGCTGGGCGCAGATCGAGGCCCACAGCGACCAGCGCCTGCTGCCCAGCTACCAGCCCTTGCTGGCGGATGTGGAGCGCTGCGGCCCGGCCAAGGCCGAGCTGGCGCAACTGCTGCTGGAGTCCGGTTACGCCCAGGAGGCCGCGCCCCTGCTGCAGGCCCTGGTGGCGGAGTATCGCCAGACCAATGATTGGCGCAATCTCGCCCGCGCCCTGGGCAATCAGGCCAATCTGCTCGCCAGCCAGGGCGATCTGGACGGGGCACTGGCGCAGTATCAGGAGCTGGAACAGCTGGCCCGACAGCAGCAGGACCTGGATAGCCTGCAGCGTGCCCTGGGCAACCGGGCGCACCTGCTCGAACAGCAGGCGCAACTGAGCCAGGCCATGGTGCTGTACCAGGAGAAGGAACAACTCTGCCGCCAGCTGCAGCAGCGCGACGGCCTGCAGCTGGCCCTGGGCAATCAGGCGGCGATCCTGCAACAGCAGGGACGCCTGACCGAGGCAATGGCCCTGTATCAGCAACAGGAGCAGCTCTGCCGTCAGTTGCAGTATCCCGATGCCCTGCAGCTGGCCCTGGCCCATCAGGCGGGCATCTGTTTCCAGCAGGCCCAATTCGATCAAGCCAAAACCCGCTATGCCGAGGCCGAGGCCATCGCCCGGCGCCTGGGTAACCGCGATGCCCTGCAAAACATTCTCGGCCAGCAGGCCCTGTTGGCGCTTGCCGCCGGTGAGCAAGGCCAGGCCGCCGCCCTGCTGGCCAGCGCCCGCGAGCTGTGTGAAGAAATCCACAGTCTGGATGGCCTGCAGCGGGTGCTCGGCGGCGAGGCCAACCTCGCCATCCAGCAAGGTGATTTGGCCAAAGCCAAGGCCCTGGTGCTGCAACAGATTGGCCTCTGCCGACAACTGCAGCACAGCCTCAGCCTGGCCGATGCCCTCTCCAGCTTCGCCCTGATCTGCCGCCAGATGGCCGAGCCTGCGCAGGCAGCGGCGGCGCTGCGAGAAGCCCTGGAGATCCGCCGCCGTCAGGCCGATCCGCAGTCCCTCTACAGCGCCCTGAGCAATCTGGCGGCGGTGGAGATCGACCTGGGCGAATTTGCAGTGGCCGCAGGCCATCTGCAGGAGGCCGAGCCCCTGCTGCGCCAACAGCAACAACCGGCCGAGCTGCAAAAACTCCTTGCCAGCCGAGGCCAGCTCTGCCGCCGCCTGGGCGACCCGCGCCAGGCACTCAGGCTGCTCAGGGAGCAAGAACGCCTGTGCCACCAGCTGGGCGAGGAAACCGCCCTGCTGCATTGCCAGCAACAGCAGGCCCAGTGCCTGCTGGCGCTGGGGCATGGCTGGCGTGCCCGTTGGAAGCTCCAGCGCAGCCAGGCCCTGGCGCGCCGGCTGGGTGAGCCCCAGGGGATGCTGCTGGCCATCGCCAATCACGCCATCCTGCTGGTCAACAGCAAACGCCCCAGCCAATGGCGGCGCGCCCGGCCCCTGCTGCGCGAGGCCCTGGGCCTGGCGCAAGGACTCGGCCTCAAGGCCTCAGAACAGCACCTGCAGCGGGTGCTGGATTTTCTGCAGGAGCGGCGGTGATGGTTCTGGGCCAAAGGGGGACGCAGAGATCGCAAAGTAGCGCAGAGGGCGCAGAGTTGAAAAAAGATTCGCGAGGAAAGAGAAAATCCAAACTCCGCGTTTCTCGACTTGGGCATCCTGCTTTGTTCTACCTCCTGCATATATGCAGCCCCCTTGCCCGGATGGAGTGCAACGGAATCCGGGGTTGCCTCTGGGCAATGCTTCCCCGGATTCCGCCCTTCGACAGGCTCAGGACAGCGCTTCGCTTCATCCGGGTTACAACCTTTCCCCTCCGCGCCAGCGGCTTCATCCTGTGCCTGTGCCTCGGCTGGCTGCCGGCGGCAAGGGCGGCGCAGCCGGGTGATGTGCTGATCCTGTTCGATCAATCCCAATCCATGACCGCCTACAACGCCAAGGCGGTGGCCGAGCACCTGCTGTTCACCCTGATCAACACCTTCGGCCTGAGCAACCCCATCCTGCTGGCGGGCTTCGATGAGCGGGTGATCGAGCATCTGCATCTGCAGGTGGGTGAACAGCCCGAGCGCAGCGCCCTGCGCCAACTCATCGAGCAGATCCCCCTGCGCGGCAAGGTCACCGACTTTGAACCGGCCCTGCGCTACCTGGCCGATTACCCGCGCCCCCTCGCCCTGGCGCTGATGGTCAGCGACGGCAAGGAGGACATCTGGGACCGCAAGCTGCGCTACCTCAACCCGGAGATCCTCGCCGATGACCGCTACGCCGAACTAAACGCCGAATACGCCCGCCTCAAGACCAGCGGTCTGAGTGATTTTCGCCTGCACGATCGGCTCAACCCCGCCTATGAGGCGCGCAACCGTGAGCTGATCCAACAGGCCCTGGCGCGGCTGGCGCAACAGGGCGGCGAGCGCCTGACCTTCGTCGATCTGGGCGAAGCGGCCAGCCTGCTGCCCCAGTTGGCCAAGCAGGCCCAGGCCAGCAGTCTGAGCATTGCGGCGCTGGATCAGGCATCGGAGCCAGCGCAGATGCAGGAGAATATTCGCCAGGCCCTGCTGCGCCTGCAGCAACGCGCCAGCGAAATCCTGCAACAGGGCCTGCCGGAGGACCACGCCAGCCGGGTGGACCTGCTGGAGGAAGCGGCGCCAGTGCTGGAACCATTGCCGGAACCCGAGCCCTTGCCAGAACCCGAACCTGAACCCAAGCCCGAACCTCCGCCAGAACCAGAGCCTGAGCCAGAACCAGAGCCGCTGCCTGAACCGGAGCCGGAACCAGAGCCTTCGCCAGCCCCTGAGCCAATGAAGCCGCCGCCCTTGGTGCTGGAGCCCGCCCCAGCGCCCGAGCCCCTGCGCCTAATCGACCTGCTGCAGCGCAACCTGCTCGGCCTGCCGCCAACGCAATTCTGGCCCCTGGCCCTGCTGCTGCTCTTGAGCCTGGCACTGGCCCAGCGCATCCAGCGCCGCCGCGTCTGGGAGCGGAAGCAACCCCGCTTCAGCCTGCTCGACGAACCCCTCTATCTGGACTCGGTGCGCCAACAGATGGGCCTGCTCGCCAGCAGCTCCCTGGAAAGCGCCAAGCACTACATCGAGCGGGAAATCCGCATCGCCACGGCCTCAGGCGACAGGCTCAAACTCAAGCTGCTGGAGCTGGAGAAGTTCAAATACCGCTTCGATCGCCGCATCGAACTGCGCGTACCCGTACCGCCGGGGCAAATGGATATTTTCTATCTCGATGCCACTAGCCAGCCAGGCAGCCAGGAGGCCAGCAGCGCGCCGGTGCTGGACATCTCCCTGCACGCCCTGCGCTTTGCCCAGCCGGGATTTAGCGGCGGTCAGATGCAACAGATTCGGCTAAACCCCAGCCATGAGGTGTTTTTGCTCCGGCGGTGCAGAATCCGCAAGCGGGATGAGGGCCAGTTCGTCGTCCTGCTGGACGAGTTCAGCGATGAAATCAGCAGCCGCATGCGCTGGGTCGAACTGCTCACCCGTATAGAGCAGAATCAAGAAAGCCACCAGCAGCCAAGTCAGGCTTAGAAACCCGCCTGGCCCGGTAAAGCCAGAAAACCGGATCGCAAAGAACACGAAGGAAACGCAAAGCCGGAGAGATTGGCCTTTACCTGCACCTGACAGCACATAGGGCGGCCCGTGGCCGCCGCACCCTCGCAAAGTGCAACCCCATTGCAAGCGGCTTGGCGGCGGGCACGGCCCGCCCTATGCCTCGCGGCAAGCCAATGCCAGACCAGGGCTGAGATACATGGTTGATCAAGTCGAGTTTTTGCCTCCGGCCTTGCCGGGTCAGGACAACAGCGAAAACAAGAGCCCGGTGGCCGCACAGCTGCCGATGACCGCAATAACGCCCATCTTGTAACGCCAGAGCGCGATAAAGGCAGCAATGCTGATCAGCAGGGAAAACCACTCGAAACGACCGGCAAAGGGCGCCGCCGCCGAGGCCTCCGGCCACCACACATGCCAGGCAAAGAATACCGCCAGATTGATGACCACCCCCACCACCGCCGCAGTGATCGCGGTCAGCGGTGCGGTGAACTTAACATTCTGACGGGTGGTTTCTATGGCGGGCGCACCGACCAGGATAAAAATAAAAGAGGGCAAAAAGGTAAACACTGTGGCTACCGTGGCACCTGCCATGCCGGCCAGTGCCAGGCTATCCGGGCCAAAGATCTCCTTGCCCCAACCACCGACAAAGCCAATGAGGGCAATACAAACAGCACGCCGGCCATGATTCCGCCCAGGGTGCCGTGCATCAGCCAGCCGATATAGGTCGCCAGCTGTTGGGCCTCAGGACCCGGCAAGACCATGGTGTAATTCAAGGCATGCAGAAAGCGGTGTTCACTGATCCAGCGGCGCTGCTCCACCAGCTCGGTATGCATCAGGGAGATCTGGCCGGCCGGGCCGCCGAAACTGACAAAGCCCAGCTTCAACCAGTAGAAAAACGCATCATGTAAGGAGACGGGGGCTGGCGGTACCTGCTCCGCCGTCGGTGTTGCAGAGGGTGTTGACATGCTGTAATCCTGATTAGGTGTCATTCAATTAAATCCGACCTTGGCTTATCTCTGGCCAAAAAATGCTGACGCAGGGCATCCAATACCGGGGTGGTCGCCGCCAGTAGTTCATCATCATCGGTCTGGGCCTCGCGTAATCCGGACAATACGGCCTCAAAGCCCGCTGCCTCGGCCACCGGTTCACCCCGACATCCAGGTAATGCACCAGCCGCCCCAGCGCCGCCAGACCGGCATCCGTCTCCAGTCCAAAGCTGGCCAGCAGCACCTCAAAGGTCACCAGTTCATCGACGTAACTGAAGGTTGCGCCGTCAAAGTCGAACCGAGGCATGCCCATGCTGTCTGGACAAATGGACATCCCTTATCTCGAATTAACCCCAGCAATGAGGCGTTTTTGCTCCAGCGGTGTAGAATCCGCAAGCAAGACGTAACAGCTAAAGACTGGAGTCGTCACGAAGAGAACGAAGCATGGTCTCACCTGCAGTAGGCTCTGTTGTTCTTCCCTCAAGGCCCCAACGATAAAACACCATGACAACCCTTCTCGTCCTTCTGCTCCTGCTGTTTTTCCCCTTCGCCCGCTATCTCTGCGCTCGGCAGACCCAGCGCCAGCTGCAGCGGGCCATGCTCAAGCTGGAAGGCGAATTGGGCCAGCGAGCGGCCGAGCTGCAACAGCAAATCGCTGAGTTGGAGGCGCAACTGGCACAGAGGCGTGCCCAGGCCGAGACGGAGATTGCCGCACGCAAGGCCGAGGCGCTCAAAGAGATCGAGCGCTGGACAGCGGAAGAATCCGCTCGCCTGACTCAACGGCTGGAAGAGGAATACCAGCGTCAGGTGGAAGAGATTCAGCGCAAGCTGGCGGACTGATGGAAAATCAGGACCGGCATGGCCCCTTCCTACAGGCTGAAGCCCTGGTTGAGAGACCTGGGTGGCTAAGGCTCTTTCTTCTTCAGCATCTTGGCCACATCAGACCAGCCCACGCGCAGGGGTGAGTCGAGCCAGAGGTTGAGTCTTTGGTACAGGCCTGGGGCCTGGGTTTCAGGCCTTGGACTCTGGGCTGTCGGCTGTTCTTCCTGTCCTGCGGGCGAGTGTGCCGATGCTGGCGGCGGGTTCAGGCCCTGGCGTAGCTCCGACAGGATCAGTTCATCATCCCCCAGGTCCACCTGCTCCATCGCCATGGGCAGGTCGGTGAGGCGGCCCTGGTTGTCGATGTGCCGCAGGCTTTGCTCCAGCTCCGCCTGCATCTGCTGCAGACCGGCGCGCATCTGTGGGTCTGTCGGATCGGCCGTGCGCAGAAAGAAGTCCACTTCCTCCTGCATCTGCAGCACAGATTCCCGCACCCGTTTGCGGTACTGGCGCTCCTTCTCTTCCAGCCGCTTGATGCGGGTGGCGATGGCGCGGGGATCGGCCCCCAGTTCCAGCCGGGGGGCCGGTGTACCACGCTTGAACAAGAGTACCCAGAGCCCCACCAGCAACTCGGCGCGGTCGGCAAAGTTGGTGACAAAGTCCATCAGGTTGTTGCTGCTCTTGGGTAGATCGAAGGTCTCTTTGGAGCCGCTGACAATGCAGGTGAGCTTGAGGATCAGGTGCAGGTTGTCGCGAATCCCCGGCTGCAGGTCCCTCACCAGGGTCTCCGCCTTGCGGCTGGAGATATTGCGAAAATAGCCCGAGAGCCGGTCGTAATAGATCTCGGCGTAAATCGGCAGTTCCGCGCCCATGGCCTCGGCCCCCATGACCGAATCCAGGCACTGATTGAGGTTTTCGATCAGTGTGGCCAGGCGCAGCACCTTTTTCAGGGCATCGCGGCGTCGGTAGAGTTCATCCAGCAGTTGTCTGGCCACTAGTCAGCCTGTCGGGTTTGGGTGCCCGTAGCGAGCAAGGTAGGAGCCAGTAAATGCCACCCCTGGATGGCCTCAGGTTGGTTGCTGGCGGCGGGCACATTCACTATCGCCAGGCCCGATTGAAAGACATAGGTGCAGGCCTGGCAATTGCGCAGGATAGCGATCACCAGAATGCGTTGGGGTGTGTCTGCCTCGTCCTGAGCGGGATGGCCAAGGGCAGCAGTCATAGCAGGATTGGATTCAAATCAGCCCATCGAAAAAGCAAAAGGCCGGCCAAGGCTGACCGGCCAAGGGATAGCGAGGTCGGATCAGGATTCGATCAGTTCGCTGGCTTGACGCTTGCTGCGCCAGTAGCCGTAGGCGGCGCTGGCACCAATGCCCGCCACCAGCACCGGACCCCAGGCACCCAGACCCAAGCCCAGACCCAGGCTCAAGCCCGTGCCTTTCCAGATGGTGCCGCCGGTGGCGACGCCCTTGACCGTGGCACTGGTGGCGGCTGCGGTCTGGGCAGCCGTAGCGCTACCGGCTGTAGCCGCAGGTGCCGCATTAAAGGCAATGGTCTGGGCCTTGACCAGGGGTGCGGATGCCTTGGCAATGGCGGCACCAGAGGCCTTGGCGCTGGCTGCGGAACTGGCCACCTTGGCGGTGGTGGTAGAGGCCGCGACCTTGGCCGCCGTGGCGCTGCCTGCCGGTTTGAGCACCAGCCAGGTGGAGGTGTTGCCGCCGGCAATGGCTGGGGCCTTGCCGATGATGAAGCTCTTGCCCACCAGGTTGGAGGACATGGCAGTGCCATTGGCCATCTTCAGGGCAATCATTTCACCGCCGCCATTGGGCTGCAGGAACAGGGTGGAACCCGCGCCCTTGCCTGCCATCATCGGCTGTACCAGGGTCACCTTCTGTCCGCTCAGGGAGGCCGCCTGCATGCCTTGGCGCACTCCCTCCAGCTTGATCAGGGTGGCCGATCCGGCCGCCGTCTGCGCCGCACCGGCAGTCACCGGCTGAAAGATCAGCCAGTTGTTCATCAGCCCAGCGCCGGCCATCATGGACGGCTTGCCCACTGCAACCGTCTTGCCCACCAGACCGGACAGCTCGGCGGCCTGGCGCATACCCTCCAGCTTGACGGCAACGGCAGAGCCGCCACCACTGGGGGTCAGGGTAATGATGGCGTTATTGCCCGCGCCAGCGGCGGTGGCCACCTTGCCGACGGTAAAGGTTTTGCTACCTGAGGCAGCCAGCAGCTGGCTTACCTGGTTTGCCCCATCCACCTGAGCCATTACGAGATTGGTGGCCATAACGCCCTCCGAATTTGAGATAATTGATTAAGGCCAACAGGGCAAATAAGCCGTTGGGATTGACAATCTGCAATGAATTGTCGCCCAATAGGAACGGACAGGGCAAGTGATTTTTAGCAATTCTCAGATAACTGATAATTATTATCATCTGGACCCTGAGAACGATGATTCAGGGACTGAAACGCATGGGTGGTGCGTCCCAGATAGCCTCACTAGCAACTTAACCGGCATGGCCCGCTCCAAGGGTTGACGCCCTGGCTTAGAGTGAAACAGGCCCGCATTGCCACTGCCCGTCATCCTGGGGACTCCGAGCGCGGGCCTGGAGATGTAAAGTTCCCAGCTGAGCTGTGGCGCTTGGCGGCCCTTTAGTGCTCGACCCTCATTTTGAAAACCAGGCAGGCATAGCATGTCCAACTCACACAATCTGATCACTCTACCACCGGACGAGGCCCTCAGGCTGTGCGCCCCGACCAAGCTCAGGCTGCTGCAACCGCAGGCGGCCGGCGGCAAGGCCCTGCTGACGACGCCCCAGATGCCCATGGCACCGGCCTCGCCATCGGCCGCCGCAGCGGGCAAGGCCAAGATTGGTGCCCTTGCGCCAAACAGCGCCCCTGCCCTGCCCACCTTGGCCGGCAAGGCGGCAGCCCCGGTTCAGCACGCGCCCGGCCTGTTCACCGGCGCTGGCCCCAAGGCAGGGGCATTGGCCAAGAGCGCCACCGGCATGGGCGGCAAACTGGCCAAGGGCTCCAGTGGCCTGGCCCAGGGTGCCGCCGGTCTGAGCAAGGCCGTCGCCATCCCCGGTATCGCCTCGGCTGGGGGTTTGCCCATGGGTTCTCTGAGCAAATTGCTTCTGGGTACTGGCGGTGCCAGCATCGGCCTGGGCTCAAGCGCCTTTGTGCTCACCCCCCTGCTGACCCTGGCAGGTGTCGGCCTGGGCGCGTTCGTGATCTACCGGCGCTCCCGCGCCATGACGCTCAAGGCGGAATCGAGCAAACTCAAGCAAAAGGCCAAGATCCTGGACCAGCAGAGTGAAAAACTCTGGCCTATAGGTTTCTAGGGCCCTGTCTAGATGTCACGTCCCGCTGCATCGGTTAGCGGCATCCAACAGCACCACGGCGAAGGCGGCTATGCCCTCGCCGCGTCCGGTGAAGCCCATGCGCTCGGTGGTGGTGGCCTTGAGGTTGATGGCGGCAGTTTCTACCTGTAGATCGGCGGCGATGTTGCTGATCATCGCCGGGATGTAGGCTGCCAGGCGCGGCCGTTGCGCCACCAGGGTAAGGTCGGCGTTGTGCAGTCGCAGGCCTTGCTGTTGCAGTTGCGCCATCACATCGCGCAGCAACAGGCGGCTGTCGATATTCCTGAAGCGTGCATCGCTATCGGGGAAGTGGCGGCCTATATCCCCCAGACCGGCGGCACCGAGCAGGGCATCGCAGAGGGCATGCAGTAGTACATCACCATCGGAGTGGGCCTCCATGCCCTGCTCGTGGGGGATCTCCACCCCGCCGAGAATCAGCTTTCTACCGTTAGTAAATCGATGGGCGTCTATGCCCTGACCTATGCGCATCTCCCCTCCTCCTGCCGTTGCAGATAAAAGGCCGCCAGGGCCAGGTCTTCCGGGCGGGTGATCTTGAGGTTGTCGGCATGGCCTTCGATCAGCTGCGGCCGATAGCCCGCCAGCTCCATGGCCGAGGCCTCGTCGGTGACCAGCTGGCCCTGCTCCAGGGCCTGGCGCAAGGCCTGATACAGCGGGCCGAGCCGAAACATCTGCGGGGTAAAGGCGTGCCAGAGCCGGTTGCGCTCGACGGTTTGGCGGATTTGCCCCTGCTCATCGCTGCGCTTCATGGTATCGCGCACCGGCAGGCCTAAGAGGGCACCATCGGGACAAGTTGCAGCGGCTGCGATGAGCGCATCCAGGTCGGCTGGGCGCAGGCAGGGCCGTGCGGCATCGTGTACCAGCACCCAGGCATCGGTCTCGGCCTGCTGGCTCAGGGCCTGCAGGGCATTGAGCACCGAGTGGCAGCGCTCTGCCCCGCCATCCACCCGCTGCACACGGGAATCGGCGGCAAAGCGGCTGCCCGGCCACCATTCGTCATCGGCCGAGAGGGCCAGATACAGCCCCTGAATACGCGGGTGCTCTAGCAGGCGTTGCAGGCTCAGGTCCAGCACCGTGCTTCCAGCCAGGGGCAGGTATTGTTTGGGGATGGCAGCACCCATGCGTCGGCCAACACCGGCGGCGGGTACCAGGGCCCAGAATGTGTCGCTCACGCTGAGCCAACCGACAAGGCGCATTTAGCCACAGAGACACAGAGATCACAGAGTTTTTTCTCTATGTACTCTGTGTCTCTGTGGCTTAACTGCCGAATTAGGATCATTCTCGCGGCGCGGTCGGCTTGGCGAATTGGTAGAACACCTCGCCCTCGCGGATCATGCCCAGCTCCTGCCGGGCGCGTTCCTCGATGGCCTCGCTGCCTTGCTTGAGGTCGATGACATCGGCGGCCTGGCGCTCGTTGGCCGCCTGTTTCTGCGCCAACTCCTGGCGCAGCTCCTCATTGCCCCGATGCAGGGCCGCCACCTCGGCCAGGCTGCCCTCGCCCACCCAAAGCCGGTACTGTAGCCCGGCAAGCAACAAAAGCAACAGAAGGATCAGCCAGCGCATTGTGCTAGGGACGCAGAGGACGCGAAGGAGCGCAGAGATCGCAGAGATTTATGAACATAAACCTTGTGCCACTCTGCGTCCTTTGCGCTACTTTGCATTTTCTGTGTGTCATGGGTTAGTGTGAAACAACCTTAGTCATTGAGCACACTGGGAGCAGCGAGCGCTGGATCGGAGGTGCGAAAGGATAGTCAGCTGGCCTCCCAGGTTGTGCAAAGCAACCCCGGATTCCGTTGCACTCCATCCAGGCTACTTCTTCCTCATTCTTCTCTGCGTCCTTTGCGCTCCTTTGCGTGCTCTGCGTCCTCATCTGCATCGTGACTGGCATCCGCTAGACCGGAAAGGCAGCGCGGCCGGCGTAAACGGCGGTATCGCCGAGCTGGTCTTCGATGCGCATCAGCTGGTTGTACTTGGCCACGCGGTCGGAGCGGGACAGGGAGCCGGTCTTGATCTGGCCGGTGTTGGCCGCCACCACCAGGTCGGCGATGGTGGTGTCCTCGGTCTCGCCGGAGCGGTGGGAGACCACCGCGCTGTAGCCGGCCTTATGGGCCATGCGGATCGCCTCCAGGGTCTCGGTAAGGGTACCGATCTGGTTCACCTTGATCAGGATGGAGTTGGCTATGCCCTTGTCTATGCCTTCCTGCAGGATCTTGGTGTTGGTGACGAAGAGGTCATCGCCGACGATCTGCACCCGCTTGCCCAGACGCTCGGTCTGGCGCTTCCAGCCGTCCCAGTCGCCCTCGGCCAGGCCGTCCTCGATGCTGAGGATGGGGTACTGATCCACCCACTCCAGCAGCAGGTCGGTGAGGCCATCGGAATCCAGCTTGCGACCTTCGCCGACGAGGTTGTACATACCATCCTCGTAAAACTCGGAGGCAGCCACGTCCATGCCGAGGAAGATGTCACTGCCGGGCTTGAAGCCGGCCTTTTCGATGGCGGTCATGATCACGTCCAGGGCCTCGCGGTTGGAGCCCAGGTTGGGGGCGAAGCCGCCCTCATCACCCACCGCCGTGTTGAGGCCTTTGGCCTTGAGCACCGACTTGAGGGCGTGGAACACCTCGGCCCCGTAGCGCACCGCCTCGCGGATCGAGCCCGCGCCTACCGGCAGGATCATGAACTCCTGAAAATCGACGCTGTTATCGGCGTGAGCACCACCGTTGATGATGTTCATCATCGGTACCGGCAGGCGGTAGTTGCCATCGCCCAGGGATTCGTACAGGGGCATGCCCTTTTCCTGCGCTGCGGCGTGGGCTGCGGCCAGGGATGCGCCAAGCAGGGCATTGGCACCGAGACGGGCCTTGTTTTCCGTGCCGTCGAGGGCAAGCATCTTGCGATCCAGCGCCTCCTGATCCTGCGCCTCCATGCCCATCAGGGCATCGCGGATCTCACCGCAGACATGGCCAACGGCCTGGGTCACGCCCTTGCCCAGGTAACGGGATTTGTCGCCGTCACGCAGCTCCAGGGCCTCGCGCGAGCCGGTGGAGGCGCCAGAGGGCACGGCAGCCCGCCCCAGCGCGCCATCGGCGGTGATGACATCGGCCTCAATGGTGGGATTGCCACGGGAGTCAAGGATCTCACGGGCACGAACATCAACGATTTCAGACATGGTTGCTCCTGGGTTATCAGATTAAGGACGCAGAGAACGCTAAGAAGCGCAAAGACCGCAGAGAAGATTCAAGCCTAATCCGGCAAAGCCGGAAGCAAAAAAGGACGCAGAGACCGCAAAGAAGCACAGAGCACGCAGAGGCTACGATTTTTCTGCTTGCATGAACAACTTTAGCCTAGAGGTTACGACTGCTCGCTTGCTCCCTACCACCACGAATGATGGAAGTTTCGAGATTGCTTGGAATACTCCCGCGAAACATGCCTCCAGACAAATAGTCGGGGCTTTGCTGCATCATTCTTCTCTGCGATCTCCGCGCTCCTTTGCGCCCTCTGCGTCCCTTAAAGTAAAAAATGCTCAGCCAAGGGCTCGGCCTTGACGATTTGGTCCAGCCGGCTGAGTGTCTCAAGTAATTGTTGCATTTTGTCCAGCGGCCAGGAATTGGGTCCGTCGCTCAGGGCCTTGGCTGGGTCGGGGTGGGTTTCCATGAACAGCCCGGCGATGCCGACGGCGACGGCGGCGCGGGCCAGCACCGGCACATGCTCGCGCTGGCCGCCGGAGCAGCTGCCCTGCCCGCCCGGTAGCTGCACCGAGTGGGTGGCGTCAAACACCACCGGGCAGCCGGTATCGCGCATCACCGCCAGGGCGCGCATGTCAGAGACCAGGTTGTTGTAGCCGAAGGAGACACCGCGCTCGCACACCATGATCTGGCTGTTGCCGGTGGCCCGAGCCTTGTCCACCACGTTCTGCATATCCCAGGGGGCGAGGAACTGGCCCTTCTTGATGTTCACCGGCCGACCGGCGGCGACGACACGCTGGATAAAATTGGTCTGGCGGCAGAGAAAGGCCGGTGTCTGCAGCACATCCACCACCTCGGCTACCTCCTCGATGGGGGTATCCTCGTGCACGTCGGTGAGCACCGGCAGGCCCAGCTGGGTCTTGATCTTCTGCAGAATCTGCAGGCCCTGCTCCAGACCTGGGCCGCGATAACTGCTGGCCGATGAACGGTTGGCCTTGTCGAAGGACGACTTGAAGATGAAGGGAATGCCCAGCTCGCGGGTGATCTCCTGCAATCTACCGGCAGTGTCCAGGCTGAGCTGTTCGCTCTCGATGACGCAGGGCCCGGCGATGAGAAACAGGGGCCGCTCCAGGCCGACCTCAAATCCGCACAGTTGCATGGCTCAGTCCTTCCGGCTCTGTTGCTGCTGCAGCGCGGCCTGAACAAAGCCTGTAAACAGCGGATGGCCATCGCGCGGGGTGGAGGTGAATTCCGGGTGGAACTGACAGGCAACGAACCAGGGGTGATCGGCAATCTCGATCACCTCCACCAGCCGCCCATCCAGGGACAGACCGGCAAAGCGCAGGCCCTTGTCCTGCAGAACCTGGCGGTAGTTGTTGTTGAACTCGTAGCGATGGCGATGGCGCTCGAGGATGATCTCCTTGCCGTAGAGGGCGCGGGTGCGGCTGCCTTCCTCCAGGCGACATTCCTGGCCGCCCAGGCGCATGCTGCCACCCAGGTCCGAGCCCTGGTTGCGGGTCTGTAAGTGGCCATCGGCATCCAGCCATTCGGTGATCAGGGCGATCACCGGATGCGGCGTCTGGCGGTTGAATTCGGTGCTGTGGGCGCCTTCCAGGCCAGCCAGATGGCGGGCGAATTCGATCACCGCCACCTGCATCCCCAGGCAGATGCCCAGATAGGGGATGCGCTGCTCGCGGGCGAAGCGCACGGCGCTGATCTTGCCCTCCACGCCACGCTCACCGAATCCGCCGGGCACCAGGATGGCATCCACATCCGCCAGGCAAGCGGTGCCCTGGCGCTCGATCTCCTCGGAGTCGATATAGACGATCTCCACCCGGTTGCCGGTCTGCACCCCGGCGTGGATCAGGGCCTCGGAGAGGGATTTGTAGGCCTCGGTCAGACCCATGTACTTGCCCACCATGGCGATGCGCACCCGATGCTGGGGATGGCGCAGGCCATCGAGCACCCGCTGCCATTCGGACAGGTCGGCCTCGCCTACCTGTAGCTGGAACTGATCCACCACCAGCTGATCCAGCCCTTGGGCGTGCAGCAGCATGGGGATGGCGTAGATGTGTTCGGCGTCCACCGCCGAGATCACCGCACGCTCGTTGACATTGGTGAACAGGGCGATCTTGCGCCTTTCACTCTCCGGCAGGGACTGTTCGGCGCGACAGAGCAGGATATCCGGCTGGATGCCGATGGAGCGCAGCTCCTTTACCGAGTGCTGGGTGGGTTTGGTCTTGATCTCGCCAGCGGTGCGGATGTAAGGCACCAGGGTCAGGTGCATGAACAGAGCGTGTTGGTGGCCCAACTCCGCGCCCATCTGACGGATGGCCTCCAGAAAGGGCAGGGATTCGATGTCGCCGACGGTACCGCCGATCTCCACCATGCAGATGTCGGCATCACCCGCGCCCTTGCGGATGCTGTCCTTGATCTCATCGGTGATGTGCGGGATCACCTGTACCGTGCCGCCCAGATAATCGCCCCGGCGCTCCTTGCGGATCACGTTCTCGTAGATCTGGCCGGTGGTGAAGTTATTGTTTTTTGTCGTCGTGGTGCGCACGAAGCGCTCGTAGTGACCCAGATCCAGATCGGTCTCGGCACCATCCTCGGTGACGAACACCTCGCCGTGCTGGAAGGGGCTCATGGTGCCGGGATCGACATTGATGTAGGGGTCCAGCTTCATCAGGCTGATCTTCAGGCCACGGGATTCCAGCAGGGCGCCCAGGGAGGCCGAAGCAATCCCCTTGCCCAGGGATGAGACCACGCCACCAGTGATAAAAACATAAGCTGTCATATAAAGCGCCAGGCTATTTTGGTTGTAAGGGTTGGGATGGGCTCAAAGGCCTCTCATGGCATCCGCCCAAGCCGTTCGCTTCGACTTGGCTCAGCGAACGGCTTGGGCGGATGCCAGGTGTTCAAAAACCGCAGACCTTGAGAATTAACCGGACCAGGAAGGCCGGGCAAAGGTACCAGAACGGCGGCATTTGCTCAATTGGCCAGGCAAGAATCGCTAAGGCGGGCCCTGGCACGGGGCCGCACGGGCAAGGATTGGCCGACCAAAGGGTTCGAGCTTGATAGGCCCCATGGAGAGCGTCCCGCTGAGCCCCCTTCGACAAGCATCGGGACTTCGCTTCGACTTCGCTCAGCGAACCGCTTCAATCGACGTTATTGCCTTGAAAAACTGAGCAGTTACTAACGAATTAGAGCTAGCTGCGCGCACGCCTGGCCCGCAGCTTGACCTGCTCTACCTGCCCCAGGAAGTGGGCCATGATACGGTCATAGAGTTCAGCGCCCAAGGCCTTGTCTTCGACATCGGCATCGATGCTGGGGTTGTCGTTGACCTCAATCACCATCACCCCCTGCTCGGTCTCCTTGAGATCAACGCCGTAGAGCCCCTTGCCGATCAGATTGGCTGCCTTGAGGGCGGTCTGCACCACCCGCTGCGGCGCGTCCTCGATCAGCAAGGTGCGGAAATCGCCCGGTTCCTCCGGTCCATCATGGTCGTAGATCTGCCAGTGGCCCTTGGACATGAAATATTGGCAGGCAAACAGCGGCTTGCCACCGAGGATGCCCACCCGCCAGTCGAAGGGGGTGTAGGTGTAGGCCTGGGCCAGCATCAACTCGGAGGCCTTGAAGATCTTGCTCGCCACCTGCTCCAGTTGGGCGCGGCCCTCGACCTTATACACGCCGAGCGAAAAAGAACCGTCAGGAACCTTGAGCACCATCGGGTAATCGAGTTTCTGCTCCAACTCATCCAGGGCGTTCTCGCGTATCACCACGCTCTTCGGGGTCGGCACCCTGTGGCCGTTGAGCAGTTCGGCCAGGTAGATCTTGTTGGTGCAGCGCAGGATGGAATCAGGGTCATCGATAACCACCAGTCCCTCGGACGCGGCCTTGCGCGAAAAGCGGTAGGTATGGTGATCAATGGCGGTGGTCTCGCGGATCAGCAGGGCATCGAACTCGCCCAGCCGGCCGATCTCCCGTGGCGTGATCAGTTCGGCGTCGAAACCAAAACGCTTGGCGGCACGCATGAAGCGTTGCAGGGCCTTGGGGTCGGAGGGGGGCAGTTTCTCGCCGGGATTGTGCAATATGGCCAGGTCATACTTGGCCTGGCGTCTCTGTTTTGGGCCGCGCCAGCGTTTGCTCAGGTAGGCTTGCAGGGCATCGACGAACTCCTGCTCCTGCTCCTGATTCAGGTCGCGGATGCCCAGGGCGCGGATGTCGGTGATGCGCCAGTGGCCCTTTTTCTCAAAGGAGACCCTCATCAGCGGGGCGCGGAGGAATTCAAACAACTCCCTGGCCAACCCCTGCAGGTCCTTGAAGGCGGTGTTGCCGAACATCAGGCTGACGCTGAAGGAGCTGGTCTCATCCCCCTTGTAGCGTTTGCTGAGGATGCGCTGGACCCGTTGATCCAGGTCTTCGGTCTCCAGGCTGTAGAGGGATTTGCGACTCAGGTCACGCAGGGTGCGTACCGAGGGGATCACCTTGTGGCCACGGGCCTCGGCCAGCAGCGAGCAGTAATAGCCCTCGCCCAGATAACGCTGGGAACGGCACAGGTTGACCACCCGCAGGTTGCGCTTCTCCTGCCATTTTGGCGAGGTCAGATACTCCACCGCAGTGACTATGGGGCAGCCCTCGATCTGTCCCTTCCAGTGATGGGGCCTCTCTACCAGCAGGATATGCTCAGGCACGGTCGCTCTCTCCTGGGTTGCGATACAGTACCACCATCGCCTGCAGGCCGACCCGGCCGTAGCGGGCCATGCTCTCGAATTTCTCCCGCAGGATCGGCATGTGGATTGAGTCGGTGGGCGTCTCGCCCTCGTCGCGATCGACGAAGGGGTCATTGACATAGATGAAATTGTCGTCAAATCCGGTGACCACCACCCAGTGGGCCTGACGCTCATGGTAGATCTGCCAGGAGCTGATCAGCACCAAGGGGATGCCGCCCCTGGCCATGCAGGCCTCGATCTCGGCCATGCTGACCCCGGTACAGGTAATCGGCACCCGCAGCGATTGCAGCTGCTGATACATGTCTTCCTGCACCAGTCGAATCACCTCCTTCTTGTGCGTGCTGCGCACCGAATCGATCAGGTGGGTGCCCTCCCCGCTGACAAAGATATCGACCCCAAAGCCGCGCTGTACCGCAGCCAGGGCAAGGCCGTAGGGGCCGCAGCCACCGTGACCGGAGTGCATGAAGATGGTGGTGGCCTCGCGCCACAGACGCAGCTCAAGCTGCCTGCTCATCTCGATACTCTCAGGGCGTAGGCTCTTCATCGCCATCATCAGCGATGCCGCGCCACAGGTAAACTCCAGGCTCTGCTCATAGAAGGGCACCTGAGCCAGCTCCGGGTGGAGGTCTGCGGCCAGGGATTTCTCCAACCGCAGGGCATCCATGTGGTCGTCGTAGTAGCCGGGATATTCACCGATGCGCCTATAGCCCAGGCTGTGATAGAGCGCCAGGGCCGCCGCGTTGTCCTTTCGCACCTCCAGCCGCAGATAGGCGCGATGGTGCGCCCAGGCCTCTGTCTCGGCAGCCTTCAGCAAGCGCTTGCCCAGGCCCTTGCCACGGGCCGCTGGGGTCACCGCCATGGAGTAGAGACGGCCGACCGAGGTGGCGCGCGAAAAGAGCAGCACGGCATTGGCCACCAGCTCGGCCTCGCGCTCCAGTACCAGCACGGAGGCATTGGCCTTGGCAATCAGGTAACGAAACTGCCGCCGGGAGATGCGATCACCGTCAAAACAGGCCCGTTCCAGGGTCGCCAATGGGTCTATATCCGTAACCCGTGCATTGCGGATGCAGACGGGGTCGCTGCAGGTTTGAGTCAACGGCATATTCTCGGTCGCTAAAGCCGCCATTCTGCGACACCAAGAGGGGTTTTAGCAAAGCGCATGACCAAACTGATACCCTCAAGTGCGCCGTCAAAAATCCGGGATGAAAAGCGAATCGGTGGGGTGTTTGAGGCATAAAAAAGCCCCCAAGCCGTTCTTTTCAAAGGCTTAGGGGCTGTCTGAAACTGCTCAATGGTGCCGACGGGCGGAGTCGAACCGCCACGGACTGTGTCCACTACCCCCTCAAGATAGCGTGTCTACCAATTTCACCACGTCGGCATGGTCTTTCTGAGGTCTAATTTATCGCTTTTGGTGTTTCTGCGCCGGGGTCGTTCTCAGCCGGGTTTTCCGCCTGGCCATCGGCCCGCTGCTGTGTCTCTGGCTGCGCGGGTTGCGGCTCAGTTGCCTGCTCCCTTGCCTGTGGGGGCGGTGTCGGCATATCATCGGCCAGCGGGGTGCGGGCCTCCGGGGTCTGCGGCAGGTCAGACTCCGCCGCCGGGACCAGCTCTATGGCCGCGTCCTTCATTAGATCGACCTGGGGGCCTGCGTTCATGGAGAAGTAGCCCAGGGCGATACTGGTGACAAAGAACAGGGTGGCAAGTATGGCCGTGGTGCGGGAGAGGAAATTCCCCGCGCCCTGGGCACCAAATACCGAACCGGACGAGCCCCCGCCAAAGGCGGCACCGGCATCGGCCCCCTTGCCGTGCTGCATCAGGATCAGACCGACGACGCCAATGGCCAGGAATACGTGAACGACTGTCAGAATGGTTTGCATATCTGTCTCAGCCGGCCTGACAGATGCCGAGGAAGTCCTCTGCCTTGAGCGCGGCACCGCCGATCAGGCCGCCGTCGATGTCCGGCTTGGCCATGAGTTCCGCAGCATTGCCCGGCTTCATGCTGCCGCCGTAGAGGATACGCAGCTTGTCGCCAATCTCGCTGCTCTTGGCTGCAACGCGGCCACGGATAAAGGCGTGAACCTCTTGCGCCTGCTCGGGGCTGGCGGTCTTGCCGGTGCCTATGGCCCAGACGGGTTCGTAGGCGATGACGCCATCGGCCAGGGCCTCAACGCCGTATTTGTTGATCAGGGCGTCGATTTGGCGGGCGCAGACCTGCTCGGTGATACCGCCTTCGCGCTGTTCCAGGGTCTCGCCGATGCAGAAGATCGGCGTCAGGCCGGCCTTGCGTGCCACTTCGACCTTGTCCGCCACCAGTTCATCGCTTTCCTTGTGGTAGGTGCGGCGCTCGGAGTGGCCGACGATGACGTATTGACAGCCATAGTCCTGAAGCATGGAGCTGGCGATCTCACCAGTGTAGGCCCCGGAGGCGTGGATGGAGACATCCTGAGCACCCCAGCCGATTCCGCTGCCGTCAAGCTCGGCCTGCACCAGGGGGATGTAGATGGCCGGGGCGCAGACGGCCAGATCGGCATTGCTGACGGAGTCCAGGCCGGCCTTGATCCCCGCCAACAGCGTCTTGATGCTGTCGATGGACCCGTTCATCTTCCAGTTACCTGCTACCAGGGGCTTACGCATGGGTGACTCCAACGTCTGGGGTGCGAAAAAGAGCGCGTGAGTGTAGCCTTAGTGACAGATGAAATCAATGGCCTTGATCAGGACAGAGGACAGAGGACGGGGGACGGAAGACAGATTTTTGCGTCGCTGCGCGACAAATTAAGTAAAACTGGCGCGAGCGCCTCTGTCTTCTGTCCTCTGTCCTCTGTCCTCTGTATCAGGCCTGCCGTATACGCACCACGCGCATGACCTCGAACTCCAGGCCGGCGATCTGCTCCTGATCCGGGTAGTAGGTGAGGTTGACCTTGGCCCCGGCGAGGCTTTTGTAGGCCTTTTGCCGCTTGTATTTGAACGGGGCCTCGCAGCCTTCGATCATCAGGGTATTGAGGTACCAGTCGCCCTCCTCCCGTTGTACGTGGGAGCTGACCTTGCGGTTATCCGACTGCACCAGATGGGGGTGGCGTTGCAGCAGTTGGTCAAGCTGCTTGGCCCTTTGTTTGTCCTTGGCCGCCATCAGCCTACCCGATCCAGATAGCGGGTGCGGAATTTTACCCCCAGCTCGGCGGCGATCTGCTGGCAGGCGGCTATGTCCACCCCGTCCAGGCCGTCGATGGCGCTGGCCACCACCTCGGGGATGTACTCTGGTGCCAGGCGCAGGAATTCCAGCATATCGGCGTAGGAGCCAGCCAGCTCGGGCCGACAGTGCTGGTTGTACACCGCCTCATTCTGGGCGTTGAGGGAGACCGACAGCACATCGATCTTGCCCTGCATCTCCGGCAGCACGTTGCGCTTGTGGACCCGATTGGCCAGGCCGTCGGTATTCAGCCGCACCCGACCGCCCTGCTGCTTGACCCAATCGGCCACCTGCAGCAAGACCTTGAGGCGCAGGGTGGGTTCGCCGTAGCCGCAAAAGACGATCTCGCTATAGGCCTTGGGGTCACCGATGGCCGCTATCAGCTCCTCGGCGCTGGGCATGTGGTCCATGGCCAGCTCGTAGTCATGCACCTGGGTGCTGCCGTTGTGCTTGGGACAGAATGCACAGGCCAGGGTGCAGCGGTCGGTGATGTTCAGATAGAGGGCACCACGGATTGCGTAGGCAAGGATTTGTTGCGATTCGGTCATTCAGGCCCCAGTCTGGCGTGGTCAAAAAAGCGGTTTAGCCTAACCCGGCAAAGCCGGATCCAAAAAGGACGCAGAGCACGCGGAGAAGCGCAAAGTACGCAGAGGGTAAAATTTTTCTGCTCCCACAAACAACTATTTAGCTCTGCGATCTCTGCGTCCCGATGTTTTCAACATTTTGTTTGGCATTTCAGTGGTAAGAAACAAAATGCTGTTTTCAGGTTTCTACAAGCAGGCTGCCAGTGTACATCACTTGGGCCTGACTCGGGCCGTGGCGGTGGCATTGAAGGGGTCATCCGGCCAGTAGTGCTTGGGGTAACGGCCCTTGAGCTCCTTTTTTACCTCGGGGTAGGTGTTGCGCCAGAACCCGGCCAGGTCCTGGGTGACCTGGATCGGTCGTTGCGCCGGTGAGAGCAGGTGCAGGGTCACCGCCACCTGGCCGTTGCACAGTCTCGGGGTCTGCAGCAGGCCGAACAGCTCCTGCAGGCGCACCGCCAGCACCGGCGCGGTCCCCGGTTGATACGCCAGGCGCTTGCGGCTGCCGCTGGGCAGGCTCAGATGGCTCGGCGCCAGCTGTTCCAGCTGCTGCTGGCGCGACCAGTCCAGCCGCGCCAGCAGGATCGCGCAGAGGTCCAGCTTCTGCAGCTGATCCAGCCGGTGCAGTCCGTCCAGCCAGGGACCGAGCCAGGACTCCAGCCCAGCCAACAGGCCGCTGTCGGAGCAATCCGGCCAGCCGGCCTGGGGCTGCCAGTGGCGCAGGAACTCCAGCCGGGCGCGCAGCTGAAGCGCCGCCTCGCTCCAGGGCAGCAACGTCAGACCCCGGTCGCGGATGGCCTGCAGCAGGGCCTGGCGCAGGGTCTCGGGATCCGGCTTGGTCAGGGGCCGCTGCGCCAGCACCAGATTGGCGTAGCAGAGCTGGCGCTGGGCCTGCACCCGGTTCTGCGCCCAGCTGACCTGCTCGCGCCAGCTGAGCCGATCCGCCAGCACCTGCTCGATCAGCGGCAGATCCAGGGCCATGGCGGTGAATATTCGTCCGTCAGACTGGCTGTGGCCTTGGCCGGCATCCAGCTCGGTGATGATGAGATAAGGGCTGCCCCAAAGGCCATCGCCCTCTGGTAGGCGTGCGGCACCGGCAAAGGCCAGGCGATAGCGCCCTGCCCCGCCAAGTTCACCCGTGCGCTGGGCCAGGCGGTCGGGATAGGCCGCCAGCAACAGTGCGGCGGTATCGACCTCGCTGGCTGCGGCCTTGCCGTGCAGCCGAGAGCGCAACTGCCGCGCCAGCCGTTCTACCTGCTGGCAGGCAGCGCGATCCAGCCCATCCGCCGCCCTACCTGAGCGCCAGTCCTGCAACAACCGCAGGCGCTGGCGCAGGTCCGCTGGTCGTCCGCCTGGAGAAGATGCACTGCGGAGAATATCGCGCTCGCTGAGCAGGGCCGCCAGGTCCGCCGCCAGATCAGGCGCGCCCTGTTCTTCGCCAGACAAGAGCAGGCAGCCCAGGCGCGGATGCAGGCCAAGGCCGCTGACCCGCTCGCCCTTGGGGGTGATGCGTCCGGCCTCATTCAGCAAACCCAGCCGCTGCAGCAGGCAGCGCGCCTGGGCCAGAGCACCGGCTGGCGGTGGGTCGAGCCAGCGCAGCTCCTTCATCGCCGACAGGCCCCAGCGCGCCACCTCCAGCAGCAGCGGGGCGAGATCGGCCTGGCCGATCTCCGCCGGGGTACTGGGCGGGCGCTGGCGCTGGCTGGCCTCGGTCCACAGCCGATAGCAGAAACCCGGCCCCAGCCGCCCGGCGCGGCCCGCACGCTGATCCGCCGAGGCCTGGGAACAGGGCAGCGTAACCAGCCGACTGAGGCCGCTGTTGGCATCAAAGCGGGGCAGCCGGCTCAGGCCCAGATCGACCACGCAGCTGATGCCCTCGATGGTCAGGCTGGTCTCCGCCACGCTGGTGGCCAGGACGATGCGGCGGCGGCCCTGGGGGTCGGGGTTGAGCGCCTGATCCTGCTGTTCACGGCTGAGATCGGCGTACAGTGGCCAGATTTTGATCTCCGCCTGGCCGGTCTGGTCCAGCCGCTCGCGCAGGCTCTCGGCCAGGCGGCGAATCTCGCCGGTTCCCGGCAGGAACACCAGGATATCGCCAGACTGCTCCGCCAGGGCCTTGAGCACGCCGTTGAGCGCCTGCCCCTGGGGCGGCAGCTGGCTGTCCCGCGGCTGATACTGAATCTGCACCGGATAGCTGCGCCCCTCGCCCAGCAGCACCGGCGCGTTGTCGAGAAAGGCCGCCAGCCGCTCGGTCTCCAGAGTGGCGGACATGATCAGCAGACGCAGGTCCTCACGCAGGGCCGAGGCGGCATCCAGCGCCAGCGCCAGGGCCAGGTCGCCCTGCAGGTTGCGCTCGTGGAATTCATCGAAGATCAGCAGACCGACGCCCCTAAGCTCGGGGTCCTGCTGCAGGCGGCGGGTGAGAATGCCCTCGGTGAGTACCTCGATGCGGGTGCGCGGCGAGACCTGGCTGTCGTGACGGATGCGGTAGCCGACGGTCTCGCCCAGAGGCTCGCCGAGCAGATCGGCCATGCGCCGCGCCGCCAAGCGCGCCGCCAGCCGGCGCGGCTCCAGCATCAAAATAGTGCGCCCCGCTAGCCAGGGCTGATCCAGCAGCGCCAGGGGCACCAGGGTGGTCTTGCCCGAGCCGGTGGGGGCACTGAGCAGGGCACGGCTATGCTGCGCCAGACAGGTCTGGAGCCGGGGCAGGAGGGAATGGATGGGCAGCCTTGGCCCCTTACTCTGAAACAACATTGGGGTTCGTCTCATATGCTGGAAGCTCCGAGTGCTGGCTCGGCGGTAAAACGGGATAGGGGCAGCCCTGCCTAGCGGCAACCCCAAGGGCATGGCTGATCGCGCAGCAAGCGGCCCTCCCACCATGCCGTCCGGGCCGACCTACTCGACTGGCTGAGCTTTTTGGCTAATCAGGGAAGTTTTTGCCCGATTCCCGGTTCGGAACTGGGGCATGACCCTTGCCAAGATTGTTTCACAACAAGCAAAAACGGAAAACGGCGAATCAACCCCCTGCCCTCCATCCTCCGTCTTCTGTCCCCTGTCCTCTGTCTCGGTCTGCGGTTAAACTGCCCTTTCACAACAAAACCACTTGAGAGCCACCTGAGAGGAATACCCCATGAAATTCGAGACCCTGGCCCTGCACGCCGGTTACCGGCCCGAGCCCAGCACCAAGGCGGTGGCCGTACCCATCTACCAGACCACATCCTATGCCTTTGACAACACCCAGCACGGTGCCGACCTGTTCGACCTCAAGGTAGAGGGCAACATCTACAGCCGCATGATGAACCCCACCAACGCCGTGCTGGAGGCGCGGGTGGCGGCCCTGGAGGGCGGCGTGGGCGGCCTGGCGGTGGCCAGCGGCATGGCCGCCATCACCTACGCGGTGCAAACCCTGACCGAGGCCGGTGACAACATCGTCAGCACCAGCCGTCTGTACGGCGGTACCTATAACCTGTTCGCCCACACCCTGCCGCGCTTTGGCATCGAGGTGCGCTTTGCCCCCCATGATGACATCGAGGCCCTGTGCGACTTGATCGACGAGCGCACCAAGCTGGTGTTCTGTGAATCCATCGGCAACCCGGCCGGTAACCTGGTGGACCTGCAACCCCTGGCCGAGGCGGTCCACGCCAGGGGCGTACCCCTGGTGGTGGACAACACCGTGCCCAGCCCCTACCTGTGCCGCCCCTTCGAGCACGGCGCGGATATCGTCATCCACTCCCTGACCAAGTACATGGGCGGCCACGGCACCACACTGGGCGGCATCCTGGTGGATTCGGGCCGGTTTGACTGGAACGCCCAGCCGGAGCGCTTTGCCCTGCTCACCCGGCCCGACCCCTCCTACCACGGCGTGACCTACACCCAGAGCTTTGGCGCCGCCGCCTTCCTCGCCCGCGCCCGGGTGGTGCCGTTGCGCAACATGGGCGCGGCCCTATCCGCCATGGCCGCCTTTCAGCTGCTGCAGGGCATAGAGACCCTGTCGCTGCGCATGGACCGCCACTGCGAGAACGCCCAGCGCGTGGCCGAGCATCTGCGCGACCACCCCCAGGTGCGCTGGGTGAACTACGCCGGTCTGCCACAGAGCCCGGACCATGGCCTGGCGCAGAAATACTTCGGCGGCCGCGCCTCGGGCATCCTCAGCTTCGGCATTGAGGGCGGGCGCGAGGCCGGTGCCCGCTTCATCGACGCCCTGCAGCTGATCCTGCGGCTGGTGAATATCGGCGATGCCAAGTCCCTCGCCTGTCACCCGGCCACCACCACCCACCGCCAGCTGAACGAAGAGGAACTGCGCTCGGCCGGGGTCACCAGCGACATGGTGCGCCTGTCCATCGGCCTGGAACATGCCGACGACATCATCGCCGACATCGAGCAGGCCCTGGCGGCATCGGCCTGAGCCCGGATAGGCAGCTGACCTTAGGAAACAAATGATGAGCACAACCCTGGAGCTGGCCATGGACCTCATCGGTCGCGCATCCCTGACCCCGGAGGATGCCGGTTGCCAGCCGTTGCTGATGCAGCGCCTGCAAAGAGTGGGATTTCACAGCGAACCGCTGAGGTTTGGCCAGGTGGATAACCTCTGGGCCCGCCGTGGCCAGCAGGCCCCGCTGTTCTGCTTTGCCGGGCATACCGATGTGGTGCCCAGCGGGCCGCTGGAGGCCTGGCACAGCGACCCCTTTCGGCCGGAGATCCGCGACGGAATGCTCTATGGCCGGGGCGCGGCGGACATGAAAGGCTCCCTGGCGGCGATGATCACCGCCACCGAGCGTTTTGTCGCCGAGCAGCCGGGGCATCGCGGCTCCATCGCCTATCTGATCACCAGCGATGAGGAAGGCCCGGCCAAGGACGGCACGGCGCGGGTGGTGGAGACCCTGCAGGCGCGTGGCGAGAAGATCGACTGGTGTCTGGTGGGCGAACCCTCGTCCAGGGCCCGGCTGGGGGATACGGTGAAGAACGGCCGACGTGGCTCCCTCAACGGTTTTCTGACCATCCGGGGCAAACAGGGCCATGTGGCCTATCCCCATCTGGCAAACAATCCGCTCCACGCCTTTGCCCCGGCCCTGGCCGAGCTGGTGGCGCAGCGGTGGGATCAGGGCAACGCCTTCTTTCCACCCACCAGTTTTCAGATCGCCAATCTCAATGTCGGCACCGGCGCGGAGAACGTCATCCCCGGCGAACTCAAGGCCCAGTTCAACCTCCGCTTCTCCACCGAGCTGAGCGCAGACCAGATCAAGCAGCGCGTCTGCGCCATCCTCGATCGCCATGACCTGGATTACGCGCTGGACTGGCGTCTGTCCGGCCTGCCCTTTCTCACCCCGGCCGGTGAACTGGTGGCGGCGGCCAAGGCCGCCGTCAGTGAGGTAATGGGTACCGAGCCCGAGCTGTCCACCTCCGGCGGCACCTCGGATGGCCGCTTCATCGCCCCCACCGGTGCCCAGGTGCTGGAGCTGGGACCGCTCAACGCCAGCATCCACCAGGCCAACGAGTGCGTGGGGGCGGCGGATCTGGAGCAGTTGAGCGAGATCTACTACCGCATCCTGCTCAGGCTGCTGGGCTGCTAGGGGTCTGTCGGGTTCGGCTGCCTGCGGGCACAAAAAAAGGCGGCCAAGCCGCCTTTTTTGTACCCGGAAAGGAAGGTCAGGCCTTCCATTTATCCAGGTTGTCCAGGGTCTTTTCCTCCCCGTCTGCATAACCGGCCTCGTAGGCCTCAGTCACGCGCTGTTCTTCGCGCTGCGGGTTTTGCAGATAGCCTGCCTGCCAGCCTTGGATGTATTCATCATCGACACCCATCTGTTCCATTTTGGTAACGGCATCGTAGTAGGTCTGATCCATATCAGGTCTCCAGATTTATTCTTAAAAGAAGGTTTAACCAAAATAGCCCAGCGTGGATTGGGAGGAGTCCCGCCGTTTCACGACGCTTGGCGCTTTCTTATCCACCCCTGAGGGATACCCCATGAGGGCTAACGGGCCAATCGGGCTCGTAATAAATGAACGGCATTAGAATAACCGGAATTACTAATCTGCGCCAGCGAAAACTTGACCAAGCAGCCCGGAAACCAATCCCTGCCTTTCATGGGGGTTGAACTTTAGCCCGCTGGAGGCCAATCTTCAACCTGGAAACAGCATTTAGCCACAGATCCGCAGGGCACATAGAGTAAAATCAAGGGATTGAAGGGTAAACCTTCAATGCCTTCTGGGTAGGCGAACCAAAGACCCAAGGCCCTGACTCCAGACCTCGCCCTACTGCCCTGTACTGGAGTCGTCTGTATCTCCATGGCTTAACTGCCGATTCAGGTTCAACGGTTTCTCACCCCTGACTTCAACCAGAGGCTCGCCATGCGCCCACGCGACCTACTCCGCATCCTCGATTGCGAATTCCGCAGCACCGAACAGGGCCACCACACCCCCGTGATGCTCTGGGGTCCGCCCGGCGTGGGCAAATCCCAGATGGTTGCCGAGGTGGCTGCACGCCACGGCTGCCCGGTGATCGACATCCGCCTGTCGCAGATGGAGCCCTCGGACCTGCGTGGCATCCCCTTTCGCGTTGGCGAACACGTCGAATGGGCGATCCCCGCCATGCTCCCCGATGCCCAGCGCCATGCCGAGCGCGGCATCCTGTTTCTCGATGAGATCACCTCGGCACCGCCGAGCGTCTCCGCCGCCGCCTATCAACTGATCCTGGACCGCCGCCTGGGTGCCTATCAGGTGCCGCCGGGCTGGGCCATCTTCGCCGCCGGCAACCGCCAGGGCGATCGCGGCGTCACCTACACCATGCCCGCGCCTTTAGCTAACCGCTTCTCCCACTTCGAGGTGGAAACCCACCTGGATGACTGGGTCAGCTGGGCCTATGCCAACGGCATCGACGAGGGCATCATCGCCTTCCTGCGCTTTCGCCCGGAACTGCTGTTCGATTTCGACCCGGACCACAACCCGGTGGCCTTCCCCTCACCGCGCTCCTGGGAATTTGCCCATCGCGCGGTGCAGAAATTCCATGGCCAGGGGGCGCTGTTCCAAGGCGCGCTGCAGGCCTGCGTCGGCCCCGCTGCGGGGATCGAGGTACATGCCTTCATCAACAATCTGGATCGCATGCCCGACCTGGACGCCATCCTCCGCGGCGAGGACACCCCGGTGCCCAGCGAGATCGACCTGCAGTACGCCGTCGCCGCCGCCCTGGTGGGCCGCGCCATCCGCGCCCGCGACAGCGCCGAGGCGGCGCAGATCTACGGCCATATCCTCGACTACGCCCGCCGTTTTCCGCTGAAGGAAATGGGGGTGATGCTGGTCTCAGACATGCACCGCGCCATCGGCCAGCCGCTATTCGAAGTCCCCCAATTCGCCACCTGGGCCAACACCGTGGCCGAGGTGATGTTGTATTGACCCTTCAGGACGCAGAGAACGCAAAGAAGCGCAAAGCTCGCAGAGGTTGATGATGATTGGCGATTTTATCTACCCTTCGGCCAAGCTCTATGAGGTCGAAACCCACTCCCTGCATTTTCGACCGGACCAGGGAAGACTGTTTAACTCTCTGCGCTCTCCGCGCTTCTTTGCGAGCTCTGCGTCCGCTTTATGAACGACCCCATTGAAACCAAGCTGGCTGCGGCGCGTACCAAGCTGATTCTGGACAAGCCGTTTCTCGGTGCGCTGGTGCTGCGCTTGCCGCTGAAGGCGGCCAAGCCGGACTGGTGTCCGACCACCGCCACTGATGCCCGTCACTTTTACTACAACCCCGAATACATCGGCGCCCTGGGCATTTCCGAGACCCAGTTTATCCTCGCCCATGAGGCCCTGCACTGCGCCCTGTCGCACTTTACCCGCCGCGGCCATCGCCTGCAGCACCGCTGGGACCTGGCCTGCGATCTGGCGATCAACCCACTGCTACTGGACGATGGCCTGAAGCCGCCGCCCAACGCCATCTTCCTCGATGAATACCGCGACATGACCGCCGAGGAGATCTACCCCCTGCTCGACGAGCAGGACGACGAGATGGACACCCTAGACCAGCACCTCTACGACCCGGACAACCGCGAGGGCAGCCAGAAGCAAAACCGGCCACCACCCAAGTCTGACCAGGGTGAGAAAAGCCAGGGTGAACGTCCGGAGCGACCCGACCGGCAGGAGAACGACAGCTCGGGCAGCGGCCAGGCCGAACCGGATCGCGGCCAGGATGCAGGCCAGGATGAAACCAGCGACGGTGCAGGTGATAATGGTGGCGATAACGGTGCCGAGCCACCGCCGCCCCTGAGCCAACAGGAGCGCGACACCCTGCAGGTGCAGTGGCAACAGCGGCTGGCCGGTGCCGCCCAGCAGGCCCTGCAGGCGGGCAAACTCGGCGGCAAGCTGGCGCGCCTGATCGACCACCTGCTGCAGCCGCAACTGCCCTGGCGCAACCTGCTCGCCCACCACATCAGCAACCGCGCCCGCGACGACTTCAGCTACATGCGCCCCTCCCGCCGCGAGGGCAGCGCCATCCTCCCCAGTCTGCGTAGCGGCCAGATCGACCTGGTGGTGGCGGTGGACACCAGCGGCTCGGTCAAGGATGGCGAGATCGAGCGCTTTCTCGCCGAGATCCAGGCGATCAAGGGCCAGATTCGCGCCCGCATCTGCCTGCTCGCCTGTGATGCCGAGCTGGCCAAGGGCGCTCCCTGGATCTACGAGCCCTGGGAGGAATTCCGCCGCCCCCCCGAGGTCAAAGGCGGCGGCGGCACCGACTTCCGCCCGGTATTTCACTGGATCGACCGGCACCTGCCCAACCCCGAGCTGCTGGTCTATTTCACCGATGCCAAGGGCAGCTTCCCGGACAAGGCCCCCAGTTATCCGGTACTCTGGCTGATCAAGGGCAAAGAGAAGGTGCCATGGGGACAGCGTATTCAGCTAAATTGAACACACCCAGCGAAGCCAAAACCCAAAAGGACGCAGAGGACGCCAAGAAGCGCGGAGATCGCAGAGTTGAAAAAGAAATAGTCTGAGAAAAAGAGCAAACTTTGCATTCTCTGCGTCGAAAAATTTTCGACATTTTGTACAAAACTCTGGCAATAAACTAGTGATGACTATGTGGCACAACCTCGGCCCCCGTCTGCTGCTGAGCCTCCTGCTCCTGCTGCCGCAACCGGCCCTGAGCCTGGATCTGCGCCTGCCGGATATCGGCGACCCGGCTGATTCGGTCATGTCCCCCACCGCCGAAGGGCGGCTGGGGCGGGCCTTCATCAACAGCCTGCGCCAGCGCGAGCGCTTCATCGAACAGCCGGTGTTCAACGACTACATCAGTCAACTGGGCAAGAAGCTGGCGGCGCAGAGCGGGGCCTCGCCGGCGGATTTTCACTTTTATCTGATCGAGAGCGACGCAGTGAACGCCTTTGCCGGGCCGGATGGCCACATCGGCGTGTTCACCGGCCTGGTACTGACCACGGCCTCGGAGGACGAACTGGCCTCGGTACTGGCCCATGAAATCGCCCATGTCACCCAGAAACACCTGTTTCGCACCTTCCACCGCGCCCAGCAGATGAGCACCCCCGCCGCCGTGGCCCTGCTCGCCGCCGTGCTGATTGGCGTGGCCGGCGGCAGCGCCGATTTTGGCCGGGCGGCGATTACCGGCATCCAGGCCGGCATGTTGCAGGACCAGATCAACTACACCCGGCAGAACGAAGAAGAGGCCGACCGGGTCGGCATCGACCTGCTCGCCCAGGCCCAGTTCGACCCCCGCGCCATGCCCGCCTTCTTTGCCAAGATGGCCAAGGCCAATCAGGCCTACTCCACCCAGTTGCCCGAATTTCTGCGTACCCATCCGGTTACCCGCAACCGCATCGCCGATGCCCAGGGACGGGCCGAGCACTACCCCTACAAACAACGCAGCGAATCCATCCGCTACCACCTGCTGCGGGCCTGGCTCAAGGCGCGCAGCTTCAACCGGCCGAGCAAGGCGGTGGAGCACTTTGCCTCCACCCTGAAGACCGGCCGTTACCGCAACCGCGAGGCGGAGGAGTACGGCCATGCCCTGGCCCTGCTGCAAGCACGCGAGCCCGCCCGGGCCGCCGATATCCTGCAGCCCCTGTTGGCCGGGCGTGGTGACAGCATCGAATACCGCCTGGCCCTGGCCGAGGCCCAGCTCAAGCAGGGCCGTGGCAGCGCCGCCCTGGGGCTGATCAATAGCGGCCTGCACCGGCGGCCGCAGAACAGGCCGCTGCTGCAGGCCAAGGTCGATCTGCTGGAACAATCCCAGCAACACCGCCAGGCCGCCGACCTGCTGCGACAGCTTACCCAGCAGCACCCAGCCGATGCCGACCTGTTCCAGCGCCTGTCCCAGGCCGAGGCACGGCTGGGCAACAGCGCCGCCGCCCACAGCCAGATGGCCGAGCACTATTACCTCAAGGGAGAGCTGAAACTGGCCATCCACCAGCTTGAGCTGGCCTTGCGTCAGCGCCCAAGCGACTTTGCTGCGGCCAAGATGGCCGCGCGATTGAAACAAATCAAACAGGAACAGTCCGAGCTGAAACGGCAGAAAAAACGCTAGGCACTGGAAATGTCAAGTAAAACGGCATATCAGGCATTTCTAACATACTAATAAATAAAGCAATTAGTCTTTGCCTTGGGCGTTTGATGCAGTATCCTAGCTGCACCTGGCACCGATCCCGTGGGGATCGGACTGCCTGAGAAAAAAACCACCCTGAGGAGGATGATCATGCGCCCAGCGCATGCATAACATAAACTGCCCCGCCCAAGCGTGGGGCGGCTGAAGCCAGGACAACAGCCAAAGTCAACCGCAGATACCGATGCGCTCTCGGTGACCTGCTTGAGCATCATTATCATGATTAAACCCATGACTCAAATCCCATCTGGAGAAACAAGCATGAGCACAAACCTGAAACGCCGCGTTCTACTCAAGGGCAGCCTGGCTGCCGGTGCCCTGGGGGCCGCCGCAGGCGCTGGCCTGCTGGCCCCGCAGGCGGTTCTCGCCGCCTGGAACGCCGACGCCTTCAAGGCCAAGAACCAAGCCGATGCCATGAACGCCATGTTCGGCTCGGACGCCACCGAGGCCAGCGATGCCATCAATGTAAACGCCCCTGAGATTGCCGAAAACGGTGCCGTAGTACCGATCAAGATAGAAACCAGCCTCAAGGCCGAGAGCATCAGCATTGTTGCCCCCAACAACCCGGCCCCCATGACCAGCTCCTTCGTCATGGGCCAGGGTGCCGAGAGCTTTGCCTCCACCCGTATCAAGATGGGCAAGACCGGTGATGTCATCGCCGTGGTCAAGGCCGACGGCAAGCTGTACAGCGCCAAGAAGACGGTCAAGGTCACCGTTGGCGGCTGTGGCGGTTAAGCCCGGCCCTCGCCCCATCATCCGACGCATACAAGAGGAAATTTTCCATGGCTAACAGCATGAAGATCCGCGCCAAGTCCAAAAACGGCGTAGCCAACATCAAGGTACTCATCACCCACCCGATGGAAGGCGGTGGACGTAAGGACAGCAAGACCGGTGAACCCATCCCGGCCCACTTCATCCAGGAAGTGGTGTTCGATATCAATGGCAGCACCGCCATGACCGCCAACCTCAGCGGTGGCGTCTCCAAGAACCCCTACCTCAACGTCAAGGCAGCCGCTAACCCAGGCGACAAGCTCAAGGTGAGCTGGGTGGACAACAAGGGTGAAAGCGACAGCATTGAGGCCGATATAAAATAGGCGTGACTGCTGGCCCCCTCTCCCTGCAAAGGGAGAGGGGTTTTTTGTTGGTCGCTCGCTTCGATTGGTACAGGAAGCGGGATATCAGCAACTAGGAGCCTGTCGGGTTTAGGTGCCCGTAGCGAGCAAGGTGGGAGAGCGAGAACAAATTTTCACGATTTTGAGGCGCATAATGGACCTACGCAACGAAAAATCGGGGCCAATGTTTAAAACGATTCTGGGCCGTTCTTCCCACCGGCGCAGTAGGAGCATCCTAAATCCGACAGGCTCCTAGCCTCACCTCTCCCTAATCCAATGTCATCAACTTAGCGAGAAAACGCTGGCTAAGCGAGGCCGAAGCCTGCCGCCGCTCGCTTCGACTTCGCTCAGCGAGCGGCCTCAGCAGCCAGCGAATATCTTAAGTTGACGCCATTGCCCCCAAATCCCGGCTCATGGCAGGGCAGCACTTCGCTCAAGCAGCGGACATGATCCAATCTGGTCCTGTATATTAGTCTATTATTATGTTGTAACTATCTGATTATATTGGCTATTGATTCGCTAAATTGCAGACAAACTGATTGACATAGATCAACCCGATGGATACCTTCTCTCCCACTGGCTTGCCAACGACCTCTCGGCCCTGCTTGCGCCCAGGCGTATCTGTAACAAGGACGACTGGCCGTTGTCCACTCCATGACCTCTGTCGGTTCCGGCGCTTGTCGAACCTGGCAGTACTCAGACCGCGACTGACCCACTCACCCCTTGCCCAGCAAGGACAGTCGGCTTAATTGGCCTGAGTCTTCGGCGGCAGATAATTAGAAACCATCCTTTCCCACCAGGAGAAACCTCAGATGATACGAAAACTCTTCCCTGTCATCCCGCTAACACTGGCGTTGACCGCCACCTCGACCGCGCTCAGCGCCGATGACCCCAGCGAGGTGCTGCGTGAGCTGATTGACAAGACCAGTGCCCCCTATCTGATGCAGAGCGAACAGAACATCATGATGATGGAGGACAGCCCGGCCCTGTGGACCATAGAAGAGGGTGAGGCCCTGTACCGTTTTCCACGGGGCAACAACCTGGTCTCCCTGGAGACCTGCGACTTTGGCAAGGGGCCGGGTGTACTTGAGGGTGCCTATGTGGAACTGCCCCGCTACTTTGAAGATACCGGCAAGGTCATGGACCTGGAGACCCGTCTGGTGCACTGCATGAAGACCTTGCAGGGCTTTACCGATAAAGACAAGGAAATCAAAAAACGCCATGGCTCGAAAAGCGACCACATGAAATTGCAGACCTACATCGCCTCCAAATCCAACGGCATGCCCTGGAATCCGCCGCTGGACCACCCACTGGAGAAGGCCATGCGTGACGCCGGTGAGGTCATGTTCTACCGCCGCGCCGGCTCCCACGACTTCAACTGCGCCACCTGCCATGGTGAAAACTCCAAGCGCATCCGCGCCTCCGTCTTGCCCGATATCCACACCCCCGAGGAGTGGACCAAGGCCATCTCCTGGCCCGCCTTCCGCGTCGGCCATGACAACGTCCGCAGCTCCCAGCACCGCGCCCGTGGCTGTTACTGGCAGATGCGTCAGGCCGGTCTGGTGGCGGGCTCCGATGCCTCCATCGCCATCCTTTCCTTCTGGACCGATGCGGCCCGCGGCCAGCCGGCCATCATCCCCGACATGAAGCGCTGATTGCGGACACTACAGGAGAAAATCACGATGAAAAACCTATTAAACCCCATGGCGTCTGCCGCCCTCGCCGCCCTCTTGCTCATGGTCGGACCGCTCCATGCCGACAACACGGGCCAGCTGGACTACACCCAGATGACGCCGGAGGCGCTGGCCGAATACCTCATCTTCGAAGCCAAGGGCTTCAAGCTGGACATGGATGTGCAGGAAGGCGGCAAGGCCAAACAACGCATGGTGCAAGACGAGCTGCAGAAGGTCTGCACCCAGACCCACAACAAGCCAAGCCCAGAGCAGGCCGGCAAGATCCTCGCCGAGGCCCGCGCCTCGATCAAATACCCGGAGGGCGGCATCAAGCTGGGTGACTGGCGCAAGGGCCGTGAACTGGCCTGGTCCGGCTACGGTTTCCGCATTGGTCACAAGATCGACGACCACAGCAAGCGGGAACCCGGCGGTAACTGCTACAACTGTCACCAACTGGCCACTGACCGGGTTGGCGGCACCCTTGCCCCCAGCCTCACCAACTACGGTAAGACCCGGGGAAACAGCGAACAGACCCTGAGATTCGTCTATGACATGATCTACAACCCCCATGCCTACTTCCCCTGTACCCGGATGCCGCGCATGGGTGCCAAGGGCCTGCTCAGCAATGAGCAGATCAGCCACCTCATGGCCTACCTGCTGGACCCGGAATCGCCGGTCAACCATTAAGCCTTCAGCGGCCAGCGGCCAGCCTCCAGCAGTCAGCTGGCAGCTGGCCACCGATGGCTAAAGTTGGCCCCAGGCACCCTATAGACCCGATGGAGGAGGTAGAGCGAAGCCTGGAGCCAGAGCAGACGACTCCAGGGCCACCGACGATCCAGTCATCGGTTTGGCATGACCTACCTCCTCCGTCCATGTGGTCATCTGTGGCCAAATGCTCTTTTTAGGATGAACGCTTGACTGGCCTGCCCCGCCTCAGTCCTCGACCCTGTACAGCCCCATCATCAGGCGTAGTTGGGCCAGTAAGCCGCTGCTCAACTCAAGGTACTTGTCTTGCGCCAGACGTTGCTCTGAGGGGCCGCTGGCCGAGAGCCATTGCTCCGCCACCTGATGCAAGCTCAGGTGCATTTCATACACCAATCTGAGCGGATGCCCTGGCAAGAATGGGTAGCCCGGCTGCTGCCTCAGCCAGTGACCGAATCGGCAACCATCATGGGAGCGCTCTGGCGGCCGCTCTTTGACACCCGCCATGTAGCCACAGAGTGACTTATTCCAGACCTTGTGTTCGATGCAAGCGTACAGCAAGCTGGTCTTATCCTTGCTCAGTACAGGCGTGACCGACCAGGCCGGTTCCGGCCGCCACTGGCACAGCCATGCCTGCACCTGCTCCTGCGGCATGGGGCGGGCAATGCCATAGCCCTGGGCGCGTTGACAACCCAGCTGCAACAGCAACACCCCTTGTTCTGGATGCTCCATTCCCTCGGCAACCACCTCTAGGCGAAAGGCAGAGGCCAGCCCCATGATCCCCTCGATAATGGCAAAATCATCGGGCTGCTCGGTCATTTCCTGCACAAAAAGCCGGTCTATCTTGATCTGACTCACCGGCAGGCGCTTCAAATAGGCCAGGGAGGAATAGCCTGTGCCAAAATCATCCAGCGAAAAAACTATGCCCAGGCGATTGGCCTGGCGGATGATCTCGGAGATATGCGCCAGGTCATCCATGGCGCTAGTCTCCAGCACCTCCAGGGTCAGCAGACGCGGCGGAACCCCAGGCCAGTTGGCCAAATGGCCGCTCAGGGTGTCGATGAAATCATCCTGCAGCTGACGGGCCGAAATATTCACGCTGACCTCAAAATCCTGCCCCTGCTCGTGCCAGCGCTGAATCTGCCGCAGTGCTTGATCCAGCACCCAGTTGCCCAGGCGGAGCATCAAGTCATGCCTCTCGATGTAGGGCAGAAAGTCACCGGGCATCATCAGACCCTTGTCTGGATGCTGCCAGCGCACCAAGGCCTCGAAGCCGAACACCTGGCCCGTGCGCAGGTCCACCTTGGGCTGATAGAACAGCACAAATTCCTCCGCAGCCAGCCCTCGGGCTATGTCCCCATGCCACTGCTGAATGCCCTTGAGTTGAGAGTCCATTGCCACATCAAACAGGTGATAACGATTCCTGCCGTTGAGTTTTGCCTGATACATGGCCTGGTCGGCCTGGCGCAACAGCTGATCGGCATCAAACTGTTGATCGCTCTGCGGGTATAGGGTTACCCCCAGGCTGGCGGACACCTGTAGCTCATGTCCCTCATAGACAACGGGCAGGCTCGCCGCCTGCAGCAGCCGGTCGAACAGGGGCAATGCGTCCTGCAGATCAACCAGATCAACAATCACGGCCACAAACTCGTCACCACCAATGCGCGACAGGGTGTCTGCATCGCGCAGGGCCTGCCTCATGTTCCGCGCACAGCCCACCAGCAAGGCATCCCCGGCCGGATGACCAAGGGCATCGTTGATCTCCTTAAAACCGTCCAGGTCGATATAGGCCAGGGCCAGACTTTTGCCATTGCGCTCGGCATGCGCCATGCCCTGTTGCAACCGATCACTCAGCAGCACACGGTTGGGCAGCTTGGTCAGGCTGTCATGCTGGGCAATGAACTCCAGGTGCTGTTCATGCTGACGCAGATCGGTAATATCCTCGGTAAAGCCAATGAAAAACTGGATCTGTTCTCGCTCGTCACGAATGGAGGTGATGCTGATACGCTGTAAATAGACCTCGCCGGTCTTGCGCCGATTCCACATCTCACCCGACCAACTGCCCTTGCTCAGCAGTTCGCCCCAGAGACGCTGGTAAAAGTCATCGTCATGCAGGCCGGATTTGAGAATCTGCGGGGTCTTGCCAAGGGCCTCTTCCAAGGCATATCCCGTTACCCGGGTAAAGGCGCTATTCACATCCAGGATTCGGCCCTTGGGGTCGGTGATCAGAATGGCCTCATGGGCGGATGAGAACACATGGGAGGCCATGCGCAAACGCGCCTCATGCATCTTGCGCTCATGGATGTCGTGCAGGCTGACAACCCAAGCATCCTGATCCTGCCAGGAGCCCTGTTGCACCGTGGCCTCGGCCAGGCGCAGCCGACCGCCCGGCAGCATCAGCTCGATCTCTGAGGTACCGGTGGAGGCCGCTGGCAGTGAGAAGGGAAAACCGACCAGGCTCTCGGCCGGACGATCCAACAGATGGCCCGCAGCCGGATTGGCAAACAGGATAACGCCCTCGACATCCAGCACCAGCACGGCCTCGCCCAGGGCAGAGACCAGCCGCCCCCAGCTATCCACCGTGGTCGCCGCCTCGATCACGGATTGCACGGCGTCAAATCCAGCCCGACCAGCACCTCCGAGGTATTGGAAAGATCACCGATGATACGCCGCATGGGCTCGGGAAAGTGCCGAATCAGCACGGGTGTCGCCAGAATCTTTTCATCCTCGGCCAACTGCGGGTGTTTCAGCAGATCAATCACCTTGACCTCATAGGTGGCATCGAACAACGGCTCTGAACAGATCTCCTGCAAATTGCTCAAGGCCCGTTTCGACAGCGGGTTATCACCAATGATGTAAAGGCACAGCAGGTATTTTTTCATTCGGTGCGCATCCGCTTGAGTTGGCTTTGCCGTGTTTCCAGGGTTTCCAGCTGGCGCTGCAATTCGGTCATTTCCCGGCCCAATCGATCCCGTTCGGAGTCAAACTCGGTGAGCAACAGCTGTTGCTTGGCCGCCAGGGACTGTTCCAAGTCATCCAGTAAGCGACGAAGCCGCTCCAGCTCGTAGCCCCTGCGGGCGATCATCTCCTGATCCAGCTGCATCTGTCCGGCCTTGGCCGTGCCAACCAGCAACATGCCTTCACCCACATAGGGCTCCTCGATATGAATGCCTTGGCCTGTGATCAAAAACTCCTTGACCTGATTGGAGCTGGCGTTACCCCGGGACTTGACCACATTGATCAGCCGATTCAACTCGCCGTTGTTCTCTACCTGGCGCAGACGAATCCAGCTATCGGTCAGGCTGGAAATGGCCAACTCACTGTAATCCCTCGACCCATCAGGCAATAATTCGGTCACCAGCAGGGTAACGCCCATGCTCTTGATATGGGAGACAAAACGAATCAGCAGCATCTTCACCTGCTGGGCGCTGCCCATCTCCACCAGAGAAGAAATGGGGTCCAGCACCAGGATCTGCGGCCTGACCCGTTCCAGCAGATCGAGAATGCCGATCAGGTGTTCCTCCATGCCTTTCTCCACCGGCCGCACCGCATGCAGCTGGAGCTGTTGCGTAGCGATTGCGGCCGTCAGATCAAGCCCCACCGAGCCCAGATTGCGAATGAAATCCTGCTCCGACTCCTCAAAGGTCACATAGACGCCCCGCAACCCCTGATCGAGCGCGGCATGCATCAGGCTAGCCGCCAAAATGGACTTGCCGCTGCCGGAACGGCCACTGATCATCAGCACAGAGCCTTGCCAATAGCCCTCCCCGCCCAGCATTTGATCCAGTGTTTTCAGTCCGCTAGAGAGGCGTGATGCGCCCTCGTGGCCTTGCAGCCGGGAGGCCGTGATGGGCAGGATGGAGATGCCGCTTTTATGGAAGCTAAAGGGGTATTCATTGGTGCCATGGGATGAACCACGCAGCTTGACCACCCGCAGATAGCGGGTCATCAGGTGATCGGCTACCCGTTGCTGTAGATGAATAACGCAGTCCACCGCATACTCTTCAAGCACGTCCTTATGGCGTTCATCCGCCGACTTGGCCGCCGTAACCAGGGTAGTGACCCCTTGGGCGCGCAGCCAATCGAAGATCTTCAGCAACTCCCGGTCCGGCATCTTGATCGCCAGACCCAGCAGCAGGTTTTGCAGTGAGTCGATGACCAGAGAACGGGCACCACTGCGCTCAATGGCGTTGGCAATACGCAGCAGTATCGGAGCCAGATCAAAGGCACCAACGACGGTCTCATAGACGTCAGGCCGAAAATCCAGAATACTCAGACGCTCGCCCGGCTCCTGCACAAGAAAGCCCAGCTCCGTCATGTGCAGGCGCAACCGCTCGGGTGATTCATCACAGGTGACCAACACCACAGACTCGCCCATCAGCAGGCGCTGATTAACAAAGCTCAGCGAAAATAGCGTCTTGCCAGTGCCCGGGCTACCTTTCAGCAAGGTCGGAACGGCACCCGGATAACCCCCATCAAGGATCTGATCAAGGCCCTTGAGGCCGGTGGAAACCTTGTTTGTCATAGCCTTTGCTCGTTTTTGTGTAAAGGTCTCCGTTCATCTCCCGGCAACCCGTCGGGGTCAACCCGGATAGTCCATCCGTTGGCTTAGGTACCATAAATAATCCTTTGATTTATAGTACTTAGTCAACCAGTCATGTCGCCTGTGCCTAGGACTGGGAGCGGGGCAAAATTGTCCTGATTGGCTACAGTGTAGTTCAATATGGGTTAGCCTAGGGTTTCTTCCTTATCCGCAACCCGCCCCTCACCCAAGCCAGGAGAATAGCCCTGGGCAAAGGAACAAGCATGAGCATTAGATTCTGGCCTCTCGCGTCCACCGGCTACTGGGGACTCCCTCGGCGCCTAAAATCCAGGCCCAGGTTCGGGCACTTTTTACCGCTGTCCATTCTCCTGTACCTGATACTCGCATCCGCCTCCCCTGCCCTACAGGCCGCCGAATTGGCCGGGCGGGTGGTCAATGTCTTCAGTGGCGTGCAGATCGAACTGCTCAGCGAGCAGAATGCACGTTTTCCCATACGTCTGCAGGGGATAGAACTGATTGCTCAGCGGAGCGGTCCGAGGCGCGCCGTGCAGCGCCGCCTCAACGGCCTGATCGGCGGGCGATTTGTTCAGATCAACACGGCGGGTAATCGCCAGCAGGGCAGTCTACTGGGCTTTGTAAGTTGGGGTGGCAGCGAAATCAATCTCAGATTGGTGAAAGAGGGCCTGGCGCGGGTAGTGCCGGAGCAGCTGGATAAAGACCGTCTGGCGCTCTACCAACAGCATGAGCAGGCCGCCCGAGAGCGACGCCTTGGGCATTGGTTTGGGCAGCGGCCAAGCCGATCACCGCTCCCGCAGTGAGTCCATTTGCTGCTGGTGCTCCTGCAGACCAGCGGCAAGCTGGCGTTGCAGTATCCTGAAGGCCTTCAGCTGGGCACGCTGGTAGGGGGTGTCCGGGTCCGGGCCGATGAGGCTGATGCGGGCATCACAATAGGTCAGATCGGCCTCCAGTTCACTGAGGATAACCCCCAGACAGAGGGAGTCTGGGGTGATACTGCTGCCGGGATTGGTGCTGCTGTCGGCCACTTGAATTTCTCGCCATTTCTACAAGAACTGGCCCCGAACCTTATGCTACTCTTGGCCAGAATGAAAGCCCCCAACCGTCCCTGAACAACAACGCCCAGCGTGATAACAACATCGCCCACCACTGATCCCATCGCATTGCCGCCCGGCCTAGCGGGCAGAGAGGTGTGCCGTGCGTCTGATTGACCGCTTCAAGGCCAACTCGGCCCTGTTTGCCGGCAATGCCGCCTTCCTTGAGGACCTCTACGAGGACTTCCTGCGTGACCCCGAGACCGTGGCCCCGGAATGGCGCCAGCGCTTCGCCACCTGGCGCGATGCCGCCAACGACAGGCCAGACGCGGCCCACCGCCTGATCCAGGACAACTTCCGCCGTCTCGCCCAGGAAAGGCCCTGCCCCAAATCCAGCCCCCAGGCCCTGCCCCCGGCAGCGGCGGAGAAACAGGGTGCGGTGCTGCGCCTGATCAACGCCTACCGGGTGCGCGGCCATCAGAACGCCCGCCTGGACCCCCTCGCACTGCGCGAGATGGAGCAGGTCCCCGACCTGGAGCCCAGCTACCACAACCTCACCCCGGATGACATGGAGGCGGTATTCAACACCGGCTCCCTGGTGGCACCGGACCGCATGCCCCTGGCCGAGATCATCCGCTTTCTGGGTCAGGTCTATTGCGGCCCGGTGGGTTCGGAGTACATGCACATCACCGACACCCGTGAGAAACGCTGGATTCAGAAGCGCCTGGAGGGTTATCAAGCCCGGCCAGAGGTGGACGAGAACGACAAGCGCTGGCTGCTCACCCTGCTCACCGCCGCCGAGGGCATAGAGAAGTTCCTGCACAGCAAATACGTCGGCCAGAAGCGCTTCTCCCTGGAGGGCGGCGAGTCCCTCATCCCCCTGCTGGATGAATTGATCCAACGCATCGGGGCCAAGCGCATGGAAGAGGTCATCATCGGCATGGCCCACCGCGGGCGGTTGAATGTGCTGACCAATATCCTGGGCAAGCCACCGGAGGCCATCTTCGGCGAATTCGAGGGGCGCGGGCCAAGCAACAGCCAGATGACATCGGGAGATGTCAAATACCACATGGGCTTTTCCACCGATATCGACACCCCCGGCGGCCTGGTGCATGTGGCCCTGGGCTTCAACCCCTCTCACCTGGAGATCATCAACCCGGTGGTGGAGGGCTCGGTACGGGCGCGCCAGCACCGCCGGGGCGATCACGTCGGCGACCGGGTATTGCCGGTGCTGATCCACGGCGACTCCTCCTTCGCCGGCCAGGGGGTGGTGATGGAGACCCTGAATCTGTCCCAGGCGCGTGGCTTCACCACCGGCGGCACCCTGCATGTGGTGATCAACAACCAGATCGGCTTCACCACCAGCAACCCGCTGGATACCCGCTCCACCGCCTACTGCACCGACGTGGCCAAGATGGTCCAGGCCCCTATCTTCCACGTCAACGGCGACGACCCCGAGGCGGTGATCTTCGTCACCCGCCTGGCGCTGGATTTCCGTATGCAGTTCCACAAGGACGTCATCATCGACCTGGTCTGCTACCGCCGTCACGGTCACAACGAGGCCGACGAACCGGCGGTGACCCAGCCGGAGATGTACAAAAAGATCCGCCGCCGCACCCCGACCCGGGCCTTCTATGCCGAACAACTCATGAGCCAGGGGGTGATCAGCCAGGAGGAATCCCAGGCCATGGTGGAGGACTACCGCAGCTCCCTGGAGCAGGGCCGGGTAGTGGCCCGGCCGGTGCTGTGCGGCCTGCGCTCCCTGTACGGGGTGAACTGGAAGCCCTTCCACGGCACCCACTGGCAGACCTCGGCCAGCACCCGCGTGGCCCGCTCGCAACTGCGCGCCCTGGCGCTGAAGCTTTTGCGCCTGCCCGAGGGCTTCGAGCCACACAACCGGGTACAGCGTATCCTGGAGGATCGCCGCCGCATGGCCGAGGGCGACCTGCTCAGCGACTGGGGCTTCGGTGAGACCCTGGCCTACGCCAGCCTGATCCACGACGGCTACCCGGTGCGCCTGTCCGGCCAGGACAGTGGCCGTGGCACCTTCTTCCACCGTCATGCCGTGCTGCATAACCAGGCCGACGGCAGCAGCTTTGTCCCCCTGCAAAACCTGGCCGAGGGGCAGGTGGACTTTCTGGTCATAGACTCCCTGCTCTCCGAGGAGGCGGTGCTCGGCTTTGAATACGGCTACGCCACCGCCGAGCCCTATGGCCTGACCCTGTGGGAGGCCCAGTTCGGCGACTTTGCCAACGGTGCCCAGGTGGTCATAGACCAGTTCATCACCTCCGGCGGGGCCAAGTGGGGCCTGCACTGCGGCCTGGTCATGCTGCTCCCCCACGGCTACGAGGGTCAGGGGCCGGAGCACAGCTCGGCCAGGCTGGAGCGCTACCTGCAGCTCTGCGCCGAGGACAACATCCAGGTCTGCGTGCCCACCACCCCGGCGCAGGTGTTTCACATGCTGCGCCGACAGATGCTGCGACCCTACCGGCGGCCGCTGATCGTGATGACCCCCAAGAGCCTGCTGCGTCACAAGCTGGCCACCTCGGCCCTGGAGGAATACAGCGAGGGCGGCTTTCAGTGCGTCATCGACGAGATCGACGAGCTGGACCCGGCCGGGATCAAACGCCTGATCATCTGCAGCGGCAAGGTCTATTACGACCTGCTGGAGGCACGCCGCTCGCGGGGCATCAGCGACACCGCCATCATCCGCATCGAACAGCTCTACCCCTTCCCCCGCGAGCAGGCGCGTGAGATCATCGCCCGCTACAGCGCCGCCGACAGCGTCATCTGGTGCCAGGAAGAGCCGCAGAATCAGGGTGCCTGGGATCAGGTCAAGCATCGCCTGTTCTCCGTACTGGCCGGTGGCCAGCACCTCTACTACGTTGGCCGCCCCACCGCCGCCGCACCCTCCGTGGGCAGCCACAAGATACATGCCGAACAACAACAGCGGCTGGTGGAAGATGCCATCACCGGCCAGATCAATCCCGTCATGAACCGAAGGATTCTGCGATGAGCGTCGAAGTTCGCGTCCCAAGCCTGCCCGAGTCCGTCAGCGATGCCACCCTGCTGGGCTGGCGCAAGAAACCGGGCGACCCGGTCAGCCGGGACGAAAGCCTGCTCGACCTGGAGACCGACAAGGTGGTGCTGGAGGTCCCCGCCCCCTGTGATGGCGTGCTTGAGGCCCAACTGTTCCAGGAGGGCGATATCGTCAGCGCCGAGCAACTGCTTGCCACCATCGACCCCGATGGCCAGGCCGCCGCCCGGCCAGAGGCCGGCAGCGAGGCAAAGGCGACCCAGTCTCAGGTCAAGCCTGAGTCCCGATCCAGGCCCGAACCCGCCAAACCTGAACCGACCCACGCCGAGCCGCCCGTGCTCACCCCGGCGGTGCGCCGTCTGGTCAAGGAACTGGACCTGGATCCGGGCAAGATCCCCGGCAGCGGCAAGGACGGCCGCATCCTCAAATCCGATGTAATGAAATACCTGGACAACCTGGAGTCCGGCATCCAGCAGGACCTGGACAACCGCCCGCCGCCGAGCGAGGCCGTCCAGGCCCCCAGCGGCATCCAGGGCGAACGGCCGGAACAGCGGGTGCCCATGACCCGGCTACGCGCCCGCATTGCCGAACGCCTGCTGGAGGCCCAGCAAAATGCCGCCATCCTCACCACCTTCAACGAGGTCAACCTGCAACGGGTGAATGAACTCCGGCAGAAATACCGGGATGACTTCGAGCGGGGGCACGAGGTGCGCCTGGGCTTCATGTCCTTCTTCGTCAAGGCGGTGGTGGAGTCCCTGAAGCGCTTCCCCCTGGTCAACGCCAGCATCGACGGCAACGACATCATCTACCACGGCTACTACGACATCGGCATCGCCGTCGGCTCACCCCGTGGGCTGGTGGTGCCGATCCTGCGTGACGCCGATCAGATGAGCTTTAGCGAGATCGAAAAGGCGATCAAGGCCTTCGGCAAAAAGGCCCAGGACGGCAGCCTCAGCTACGAGGAACTCAGCGGCGGCACCTTCAGTATCTCCAACGGCGGGGTCTATGGCTCCATGCTGTCAACCCCGATCCTGAACCCGCCGCAGAGCGCCATCCTCGGCATGCACAACATCCAGCAGCGGCCCATCGCCGAAAACGGCCAGGTGGTGATCCGGCCCATGATGTACCTGGCCCTGTCCTACGACCACCGCATCATCGACGGCAAGGAGGCGGTCTCCTTCCTGGTCAGCATCAAGGAAAACCTGGAAGACCCGGCACGCCTGCTGTTGCAGATCTGAATACTGGACGCAAAGCTCGCAAAGTAGCGCGGAGAACGCAAAGGGCACTCGGGCAATAAGGGGCTCACCAACGACATGCACGTTTTCTGCAAGCCAAAGCAACTTGCCGAGAAATCGAAAGAATTGGAACTCGGCATAAAAACCGAAATGATCGAAAGCGTTTCAATTGATCGAAACGGGTTCAAGAACCTAACTTCTTAACTCTGCGCCCTTTGCGCTACTTGCGACCTCTGCGTCCTGAATATCAAAAACCACCATGACCACCATCCAGCAAGCCGATTTTATCCAAAGCATCGCCGATGCCCTGCAGTTCATCTCCTACTACCATCCCAAGGACTACATCCAGTCCCTGGCGGCGGCCTACGAGCGTGAGCAATCGCCGGCGGCCAAGGATGCGATGGCGCAGATTCTCTACAACTCGCGCCTCTGCGCCCAGGGTCACCGGCCCATCTGTCAGGACACCGGCTCGGTGGTGGTGTTTCTCAGAATAGGCATGGGGGTGCGCTGGGACGCCGAGTTGGACCTGGCGGGGATGATCAACGAAGGCGTGCGCCGCGCCTACACCGACCCGGACAACATCCTGCGCGCCTCCATGGTCAGCGACCCCCTGGGCAGCCGACGCAACACCGGCGATAACACCCCGGCGGTGGTCCACGTCGAACTGGTGGCCGGCGATAAGGTGGAGGTGCGCCTGGCGGCCAAGGGTGGCGGCTCGGAGAACAAGGCGCGGTTTACTGTGCTGAACCCCTCGGCGAGCCTGGTGGACTGGGTGCTGGAGACGGTGCCCAGCCTGGGTGCCGGCTGGTGTCCGCCGGGGATGCTCGGCATCGGCGTCGGCGGCAATGCGGAAAAGGCCATGCTGCTGGCCAAGGAGGCCCTGCTGGGGCCCATTGACATCCAGCAACTGCAGGCCCGCGGCCCGGTCAATCGCCTGGAAGAGCTGCGTCTGGAGCTGTACGCCAAGGTCAACGCCCTGGGCATAGGCGCTCAGGGCCTGGGCGGCCTGACCACGGTGCTGGATGTGAAGATCCGCGACTTCCCCACCCACGCCGCCTCCCTGCCGGTGGCGCTGATCCCCAACTGCGCCGCCACCCGGCATATCGAATTCGAGCTGGACGGCGCAGGCCCAGCACAGCTGAGCCCCCCCAGCCTGGACGACTGGCCGGACATCCGCTGGGCCCCCAGCCCCGAGGCCATCCGCGTCGATCTGGACCATCTCGGCCCTGATGACATCGCCGCCTGGCGGCCCGGCGATCGCCTGCTGCTCAGCGGCAAACTGCTCACCGGCCGGGATGCCGCGCACAAACGCATCCAGGATCTATTGGCGCACGGTGAACCCCTGCCCGAGGGGGTGGATTTCAGCAATCGCTTCATCTATTACGTCGGCCCGGTCGATCCGGTGGGCGACGAGGTGGTCGGCCCGGCCGGCCCGACCACGGCGACGCGGATGGACAGGTTCACCGAGATGATGCTTGGCCAGACCGGCCTGATCGGCATGATCGGCAAGGCCGAACGCGGCCCGGCGGCGATTGCCGCGATCAAGCAGCACGGAGCCGTCTATCTGATGGCGGTGGGGGGCGCGGCCTTTCTGGTCAGTCAGGCGATTCGCGGCTCGCGCCTGATCGCCTTTGAAGACTTAGGGATGGAGGCAATTCGGGAATTCGAGGTGGTGGACATGCCGGTGACCGTGGCGGTGGACAGCCGGGGGGAATCCATCCACCAAAGCGGCCCGGCGCAGTGGCGCATCCGGGTGGAGGACATGGGTTAATCCGGCCGGTTCGGGCAGTCCTTGCGCTGGCAGTGGCCGTAGAGGGTCAGGGCGTGGCGCTTGAGGCCGAAGCCCATGCCCTCGGCGATGTCGTGCTGGCGGCGCTCGATCACCTCGTCTTCAAACTCCTCCACCTGGCCACAGTCGATGCACAGGATGTGGTCGTGGTGATCGCCCCGATTGAGTTCAAAGATCGACTGCTGCCCCTCAAAGTGGTGCCGCACCACCAGCCCTGCCTCCTCGAACTGAGTCAGTACCCGGTAGATGGTGGCCAGGCCCAGGTCGTCGCCGGTATCCAGCAGCTTGCGGTACACATCCTCGGCGGAGTAGTGTTCATCGGCATGATTCTCCAGCAAATTGAGAATCTTCATGCGCGGTTGGGTGACCTTGAGGCCGGCCTTTTTGATCTGATCTTTTCTCACCTTACTGCTTCCTGGTGAAATCGATTGTACTTACGCCACAGAGGACAGGTTATCATTGGGCGGTGATTCTACGTGATTTCAAGAGGCGTTACATGCGATTGTTTCCTGTTCGTGATTTAGGTCTGGGCCTGGGCCTGAGCCTGTCGTTGTTCGGCTGCTCGGGCACGCCCAATCTGTCCGACCCAATCACCGACACCCTGGCGCAAACGCCCCTGATGTACAAGCCCGATATCCAGCAGGGCAATGTGGTCAGCCAGGATCAGGTCAACCGTCTGGAACCGGGCATGTCCAGGGAGCAGGTTCGCTACCTGCTGGGTACGCCCATGCTGCAAGACAGCTTCCGCAACAACCGCTGGGACTATGTCTATACCATGAAGCGCGGCGGCGGCAAACTGGAGCGCAAGCGGGTCACCCTGTTTTTCGATGATGGCCTGCTCAGCAAGGTGGAGGGGGATTATCGCCCCGACCCCAGCAATATCCAACCACCGCAAGAGACGGTGGTCAGCGTACCCGATCAAAAACCCAAGGGCTTCATCGACAACACCCTAAGCCGCATAGGCCTGGGGGATGACGCATCAGCCACCAAGGCCCCGCAGTCCCCTGCCAGCGAAGCGGCCCCCAAGCCAGCCCCGGAACAGCCAGAAGCCCAGGGCCAGGCGCAGCCCTGAGCCAATACACATGGCAAGCCCCTAGGAGCCTGTCGGATTTAGGATGCTCCTACTGCGCCAGTGGGAAGAACGGCCCAGAATTGTTTTGAACATTGGCCCCGATTTTTCGTTGCGTAGGGCAACTATGCGCCTCAAAATCGTGAAAATTTGTTCTCGCTCTCCCACCTTGCTCGCTACGGGCACCTAAACCCGACAAGCCCCTAGCAGTCTACAGCACAGATGGCTTGGCTGCGGGCATCGCCCGCCCTATGCTTCATAGCCTTTCTGGGTTTATCCTGCCGCCCCTTGAAAAAACCGCAAACAGGCCTATCTCAGGTAACAGGAACCCCCTAAACATCAACCTGAGGAGTCTGTGCCATGTATATCAACATGAATGATTTTGGTGCCAGTCTGTTCGATGAACTGCGCCGTCTGGAGCGGGAGATGAACACCTACGGCTGGCCCAGCCCGATACGATCCGCCCCGCGCGGCGAGTACCCGCCGATCAACATCGGCACCCATGCCAACCGCGTCGATGTCTATCTGTTTCTGCCCGGCGTGGATGCCAGCCAACTGGATATCAATATCCAGCAGAACATGCTGAGCATCAAGGGCGAGCGCCGTCTGATTGCCGAGGAAGGGGCCAGCTATTTCCGTCGTGAACGCTTTGACGGGGCCTTCCGCCGGGTGGTCAATCTACCCGAGGACGTGGACCCGGAACAGGTCGAGGCACTGTACAAGGACGGCGTGCTGCATATCGCCATCCAACGCAAGGAGGCCAGCAAACCCCGTCAGATCCAGGTCAAATAAGGAGACAATGCCATGAGTAATCAAGAAACCAACCCCGGCCAGGACAGCAAGGCCCGTGCCGATCAGGAAAGAACCCTACGCCCTGCGGTGGATATCTTTGAGGACGCCACCGGCATCACGGTCATGGCCGACATGCCCGGAGTGCCAAAGGAAAAGCTCGATATTCAGGTGGATAAAGACAGTCTCTCGATTGGTGGTGAGATCCTGCTGGAGATGCCCGCCGAGATGGAGCCGGTCCATGCCGATGTGCGCCTGACCCGCTATCAGCGCAGCTTTACCCTGAGCCGGGAACTGGACACCGATCAGGTAGAGGCCAACTTCAAGGATGGCGTGCTGATCCTGCGCATCCCCAAGGCCGAGGCCCATCAAACCCGCAAGATCCAGGTACGGGCGGCCTGAAACAGAGGACAGATGACTGAAACAGAGGACTGAAACAGAGGACAGAGGGCTGAGGGTTGAGCGCCCTCCCCTCTGGCCTCTATTCTCTGTCTCAGCGGCCTGCGGTTTGCCCCTCAATGGCCCGGCGAATACGGTTTTCCTGGTAGTACGCCAGCACTTTTTTCACGTAGTTCTGGGTTTCTTCGTAGGGCGGGATCTTGTTGCCGTGCTTGATTACGGCGTTCTCCCCTGCGTTGTAGCCGGCCAGGGCGAGATTGAGGTTGAATCCAAACATCTTCAGCAGATCACGCAGATAACGGGCACCGCCATCCACATTCTGCTTGGGGTCAAAGCTGTCTTGCACCCCATAGCGCTCCGCCGTGGCCGGGATCAGCTGCATCAGGCCCTGGGCCCCGGCATCGGACACCGCCCTGGGGTTGTAGCCGGATTCCGCCATCACCACCGCATGCAGCAACTCGGGCTGTAGCTTGACCCGCTTGGCCGCCTGATCGATCAGGTCGGCGTAACGCTGCCGATTCTCCTTGCTCTCCTGGGAACTCCAGCTCATCTCAAACACCGGTGGCTTGACCTGAGCTTGGGCCTGAGCCTGGGCCGGGACGGTGCGGACCATAGGTCCCCGCTCTGAGTGGACCACCACCTGAGGATCGATACGCGCCTTGTGCCAGACCAGTCTGAAGGAGGGGTCCTCCATCGGGGTGTCGGTAAAGTGTGGATGCCCCTGGCTGTCGCGGTATTTATACACATCCGCCGAGAGGGGCGCGGCAAGCGCAAAGAACACGACAGGCAGCGCCAAACCCGACCGCAACCAGTAACTATTTTCTCTCATGATCTTATACCCTTGACTAAATTTCAGAGAATACACCTAAGGTGAATTGAGGTCTTTCTAACGCCATTATAGTCAGATTGCAAGATTTTTTAATGTTATTTATAATTAATTCATGTAACTTATTGATTAGGATTGACATTATCCACAACACTTTTTGAATTTTTTGCCGCTGCCGCAGGGGCAGGGCTGGTTGCGGCCAACCTTGGCCGCGCCCCGCTCTGGGCTGCCCGCCTGGGGCATACTCGCCTCCAGGTAATGCCAATTGCCAGCATGGCGGACGAAATGGCCGATCTCGTGATGACGGCGCAGACCATTCTTGTCCCGATAGCGGGCGATGAACTCCACCTCGCCCCGCTCATCCCCCTCGCCCCCCTGTACCACGGACACCAGCTCAAGCCCCAGCCATTGGGACTGCTCGGCCCAACGCCGGGCGGCTATGGGGTCGTGGTCATCGCGCGAGTCCGGGTGCAGACTTTGGGTCAGGTAATCGATATCGGCCAGGGTATAGGCGCTGTAGCGCGAGCGCATCAGCGCCTCGGCGGTAGGCGCGACCCTTTCACCCCGAATCAGGGGGCCGCAGCACAGATCAAAAGCGGCACCAGAGCCACAGGGACAGTCGGACATGGTTTCTCCTTGGGTCGATAAAGCCAAATTCAGTCAAGCCACAGAGACAAAGGCGATCCCATGGAGGGCGGAACCCAAAGGGACGCAGAGGCCAACTCCCCCCCTTTACAAAGGGGGGGGGCAGGGGGATTTCTTCAACGCCAGCGTAATTACCACCGCCAAAATCCCCCTCAATCCCCCTTTTACAAAGGGGGAGGTCAACCTCAATCCCCCTTTACAAGGGGGGAGAGCAACTCTCTACCCACTAAGCTCCCTCGCTTAGGGGCAAAAAAACGGTCGCCAAGGGCTGAGGTGGTCTCGATAGCTATTCTACCTTAAGTAATTACTCAGTTTTCAATACCCGTTCTCTGTGTTCTTTCGGGCTTTCGTCGATCCCGCTCACTTCGGCCAGCCTCAGGGAGCGGTGTTGTCTTGTTCCGCCTCCAGCCAGGTGAGGGCCTCTTGCGCCGGGGCGTAGCCTGCGCTGCCCGCCTTGCGCAGCCAGTGCAGGGCCTTGGGCCGGTCGGGCTTGAGGCCACGACCGAGCAGGTGATGCAGGGCCAGGTTGTATTGCGCCGGGGCGCTGCCCAGCCTTGCGCCGCGCCGGGTCCAGGCCACTGCCTCGTTCAGGTCACGGGGTACGCCCAGCCCCTCGCGGTAGCCACGGGCCATGAAATAGGCGGCATCGGCATGATCCTGCAGGGCGGCGCGGCGAAACCAGTCCATCGCCATCACCTTGTCCTCCGCCTGACCGTGCTGGCCATGAAAATAGACCAGCCCGAGATGATGCTGGGCAATGGCCAGCCCCTGATGGGCCGCCTGGGTCAGCCAGGCCAGTGCCTCGGCCTCCGTGACCTGGCGCAGCTGGCCCATTTTCAGATAGGCATAGAGGCCAAACTGCCCCTCGGCCTGACCGGCCTGGGCCTGGGCCAGGAGTTCTGCCTCGCTGGGGTCGCGCAGAAAGAAGTCCGCCGCGGCCACCTGCTCGTCGGCGATCAACAGCAGGCGGTAGTTGCCGCTGGGAAACAGGGTGTTGTCCGGCCGGTGCAGGACAAAGGTCAGGCCTTTGGTGTCGGCCGGGTAGTCCTTCTCATCCACCACAAAGGGGCTTCCGCCGTGATCACCTTCCAGGTAGTACCACTCGGCACGCAACCGGGTCCCCGGCTCCAGACCCTGGATTTGGACCTGGGCATAGAGCTGGCGGATGTCCCGTGGCAGCGGCCCTGCCAGCGGATGCTGCAGGGCCTGATCCTGAAACAGCCGCAGCTGGGCAAGGGGCTCTGCCTGGGCCTCGGCGGCCTGGCCATCGCTCGGCTGAGGCACGGATTCAAGCGGCAGCAGGGGCTGGTGGGGGCCAGACTCGGCCTCTGGCTCGGATAAGGACTCGGGCTTGGTCTCAGGTTCGGGTTTGATTTTGGTCTCGAATTGGGCCTCGATCTCGCCTTGGGGCCCAGGGATCTGGAGCTCAGGGGCTTGGGGCTCAAAGGCATGGGTCTCGGGCGCGTCTGGCCGCAGCGAGCGCATCACCCTGCGCACCTGGGCCTCGGCCAGGGCATCATGACGGGGGAACATGCCCATGAGCACAAAGCTGCGGCTACCCTGGGAGAAATAGCCCACCCAGGTGCGGCTGGGGTCGCCGTCCAGCTCACCCAGATATTCCTGCAGATGCATTTTTATATCGGCCGGGATGATCTCGCTGGCATCCAGCCCGCTGGAGGGCTGTAGCTCCCGCAGATGCTCCAGACCGGCGCTGTTCCTGCGCCACAGCTCGGCCAGCTGCCGCCAGTTCAACCTCATGCCCAGCTCGCCACCCCAGAGCATGACCCCGGCCTGGGCTGCCGGGGCTTCCATCTCCAGGGTCAGCAGGCCTTGGTTCTGTTGTTGCTGGGCGCGCCATTGCGGGGGCTTGAGCAACCACAGCCCCTGCCCCTCCAGCGACAGCCACTGCCAATCGCCCTCGGCACACTGGGCCGTGGACAAAAACAGCAACAGCAGGATCAAAACAGGCAATTGAGCACCCCCAGCGGCAACGGCGGTCTGTCATCCTAACCCATGTCGAGTCCCAACAGGGACCGCTTCGCTTCATCCGGGCTACAGAGCTGCAACTTTATTGGCTTGTTGCGGTCTTTGCGATCCGTTTTGGGTTCCGGCTTGGCTGGTCAGGCAGACATCAGATTACGCATGCTGCGCAGCATCTTGATCACCTGCTTTTGCTCGGTCTTGGGCAGCTTCTGTAGCCAGATCACCACCTCACGCAATTCCCCGGACAGGGTCCGACCGGCAAATTCGGTGACCAGGCCATCCTCTTCGCTCCCGGCCTTGGCGTTTTTGGGTTCCGACGGCGGGGCAACACGGCCACGGCCAGTGGCCAGCCATTCAAAGGAGACCTCGGTAATGCGCGCCAGTTCGGCCATGTGGGAAACGCTGGGCAGGGAAACACCCTGCTCCCACTGCCCGCAAGCACCCCGGCTAACCTCCAGGCTTGCGGCAAGTTGTGACTGAGACAGCCCCATGCGCTTCCGTGCGAAGGTTATCCTATCGGAAAAGTTCTCCATTGGCAGACACCCTGAATTAAAGTTTGATTGTGGAATGACGATGGCAATAAGACCGGGTCAAAGGAGGAGCCTCGCCTGATCTCTGTATGGAATACTATCCCAGCAAGTCAATAGATAAAACTGCCAATAATTTGTAAAACGTCAAAATTCAGTCACTCGCCCGCTGCAACCGATCCAGCCTGAGGCGCTGGCGGTGATCAAAAAGTCTTACTGATCCTATGTATACCGCCGTAATGCTGCCAAGCCCGGTGCCAAAGGCGATCAACAACAGGATCAGAATTTGATACTTGGCCGCCTCCAACGGCGGGCTGCCGCCGAGGATCTGCCCGGTCATCATGCCCGGCAGACTGACCAGACCGGCCACCGACATGGTATTGATGATGGGGATCAGGCCAGAACGCAGGGCCTCGCGGCGGATGCTGCCGATGGCCTGGGCATAGTCCGCCCCCAGCAGCAATTGCGCCTCGATACGGCCGCGCTGATCCCAGGCGGCACGGGAGAGGTTATCCAGGCTCAGGGCGATGCCGGACATGGTGTTGCCGAGCAACATGCCCAGCAAGGGGATCAGGTACTGGGGGGCATACCAGGGCTCGACCTGGATGATCACCAGCAAGGCGATCAGGGTGACCGAGAACGAAGACACCAGCATGGAAAAGCTGCCTATACCAAAGGCCCAGGGGCCGACATAGCGGTGTTTTTGACGCGCCATGACCTCGTGCCCGGCCACCAGCAACATCACCAGGGTGACCATGCCAATCAGCAGGGGATTGTCCTGGCTGAACAGAAACTTCAGCACCATGCCGATCAACAGCAACTGCACCACACTACGGCTGGCGGCAACCACCAGGCGCCGCCCGACCCCAAGCTGTAGCCGATAGGACAACAGCGCCAACAGCAGCACCAGAATGGCGCTGATGGCCAGGTCCCAGGGGCTGAGTGTAATCAAATCCACGGCATCAACCCCCGCTGTCCGGTTCCGAATCCCCTGCCCCGCTCTTGATGCCGTCCGGCTCCAGGCGGAGTTGGCGATCGGCAATGCGCTGGCGTTGGGCGGCGTCGTGGGACACCCAGAGCACCGGGGCCTGATGCTCATCGGCATAGGCGCGGATCAGACGCTCCACGCGCAGGCCATTGTCTGCATCCAGATTGGCCGTGGGTTCGTCCAGCAGGAGCGCGGACGGACCCATGGCCAACAACCGCAGCAGGGCCAGGCGCTGACGCTCGCCGGTGGACAGACGGCTGATCTGCCAGCCCAGGGCCTCGGCGGGCAGATCCAGCGCCTTTAGGGGCAGATCGACAGCGGCAGGCAGATGCTCGGCGGCGGTGTTCCGCCACCAATGGCTCTCCGCCGGCAACAGCCCCAGCAGACGGCGCCAGGCCGGGGCCGGCATGGCCTCACGCCGCTGCCCGCCCAGGCGGACCTCGCCGCTATGGCAGTCCAAATCAACCATGGCGCGCAGCAGCAGGCTTTTACCGCAGCCTGAAGGACCGCTGAGCACCGTGATTTCACCGGCCCTGAGCGAAAAGCTCAGGGGCGGCAGATGCAGGATCCGCAGTTGCTCGATATGCAGGTCAGGCACGTCAAAGCCGCCGAAACAGCAGGTCCCAAACGCCATGGCCGAGGCGCTGGCCGCGCTGCTCGAAACGGGTCAGGGGCCGACCCTCAGGGCGTGGGGCAAAGCCGTCCGCAGCCTGGCAGTTGCTCAGTTGCGGACAGGCCTGCAGCAGATGCAGCATCTGCTCGGCATAGTCCTGCCAATCGGTGGCCAGGTGCAAGATACCGCCCGGCTTGAGGGCACGGGCGCACAGATCAAGAAAGGCAGGCTGCACGATACGCCGCTTGTGATGGCGCTTCTTGTGCCAAGGATCGGGGAAGAACAGCATGATGCCGTCCAGGCAGTTCGCAGGCAGATGATCCCGCAGCACCTCAACCGCATCCTGACGGATCAGACGCAGATTGTTCAACTGCAACTCCGCCGCCCGGATCAGCAGATGCCCCACCCCAGGGCTATGCACCTCTATGCCCAGGTAATTGCGCTCGGGGTGTCGCCGGGCCAGCTCGGCCAGGCCCTCGCCATTGCCAAAGCCAATCTCCAGAAACAGCGGCTGCTCGACGGCAAACAGCCGCGCCGGATCAAGCGGCTCAGCCGGACCCGGCACCAGGCCATAGATCGGCCAGAACTGGGCAAAGGCCCGTTCCTGGCTGCGCGTCATGCGCCCCTGCCGCAGCACATAGCTGCGAATCGGGGCATGGGGCCGGGATTGCTCGGCATCGGTCATCGGGGGCATTCCTGGGACATCAGGTCAGGGGCTCAAACAAGGCACCTTATGGGATGGCCGCTGTACGGCGCGACCGAACAGCGGCTGAACGGCCTCAGGCGCTGATCCTCATCACTGAAAAAACAGGCCATCCACCGGGCTGGAGGCCGAAGCATAACGCTTGGCGGGCATGCGTCCAGCGAGAAAGGCCTCGCGCCCGGCCTCGATCGCCTTGCGCATGGCCGAGGCCATCAGCACCGGCCTCTGCGCCGCGGCAATGGCGGTATTCATCAACACCCCATCACAGCCCAGCTCCATGGCCACGGCCGCATCCGAGGCCGTACCCACCCCGGCATCGACCAGGATCGGCACCTTGGCATTCTCCACAATAGTCATAATATTCAGCTTGTTGCGAATCCCAAGCCCAGAACCTATGGGCGCTGCCAGGGGCATCACCGCAATGCAGCCGATCTCCTCCAGATGCTTGGCCACTATGGGGTCGTCGTTGGTATAGACCATGACATCAAAGCCGTCTTTGACCAGCTCCTCAGCCGCGCTGATGGTCTGCATCACATCGGGAAACAGGGTCTTCTCATCCCCCAGCACCTCCAGCTTGACCAGCTTGTGGCCATCCAGCAGCTCACGGGCCAGGCGGCAGGTACGCACGGCGGTGTCCTTGTCAAAACAGCCTGCGGTATTGGGCAGGATGGTAAAGCGGTCCGGTGGCAGCACGTCCAGGATATTGGCCTCGCCGGGGTTCTGACCCATGTTGGTGCGGCGCACGGCGATGGTGACGATCTGCGCGCCGGAGGCATCGATGGCGGCACGGGTCTCCGCCATGTCTTTGTATTTACCGGTACCCACCAGCAAACGGGAGCTGTAGGTCTTGCCGGCGAGGGTGAAGCTGTCGGTCGGGGAATCGGTCATGTTCGGGCCTGTTGCTGATTGCTCGGGGTGACGAAAAGCCGTGATTCTACTACCCAAGGCCGCGTTCAACCACCACCCAACGGACATGGAGCGGACAGCGACACCCCTGAACATGAAACCTATCTTGGCCGCTTCGGGGCTCGGGGCTCGTGGGTTGCCACGGATGTTTTACCCTATATTCCTCAGTTAAGCCACTAGAAGGTGTTGAATGTTCGCTTTCCAACACATTGATTTTTCTCTGTGTGTTCTGTGGCTCTGTGGCTCTGTGGCCAAATGCTCTTTTCAGGTTTACAGTAATGAAAGTCGTCTCGACTCGGGTTCCATGCCTCGTCCTTCCTTCTCCATCGGGCCTACAGGGCATGGGTTCATCAATAACGCACCTCCAGCGCCTTGTAGCCATAAACCGCGCTGAGGTGGTGAAAAAAGGCATGTTGACCCTGATCGCGCCAGGTCTGACTGACCTGGGCATCCACCTCCTTATAGCCCTGATCCAGGGCATCCAGGTCACTGATCCAGGCCAGGGGGCCGACCTCCGCCGCAATCAACTCCAGCCAGGTACGGCTCACCCCCATGATGAAATGCGGCCAGGCCGCCTGTACCGCCGGGCTCCAATGGGGGTCACTGGTGGCCGAAAGCCGCTGGGCCTGCTTGCCAAATCCCGCATGTCGGACCTTTTTCAACCAGCCCCGCTGTTGCAACGCCCGCAGCAGTGGGTCCGCGCTCAGTGCTTGCTGAATGGATTGGGCCGTAGCCTTGTCTGCATAGAAAATAAAGCGCAACCGGTGCCCCGCCGCATCCCGCGCCGCGCGGCGATGAAAACGCCACAGCGGCAGCGCCTGCTGGTAACGGCGCAGCACCGGCAACAGCACCTCATGGGCCAGTAGGGCATCCCGGTGCCACAAAGGCGACCGCCCCTCGGGCCAGTCATGATAAAAATGCACCGCATACCACTGCCCTTCAACCTGGGCAGGTACGGCCAATGGCAAGGCCTCCGCGCCTTTTTTGGGGAAAGCCCCGCAGCCAGTCAACAGCAGAAAAAGTAAACCCAGTACCCAGATATTATTCATTTCGATCAACCCCCGTCACCGCCTGCAGGCCCTCCTAGCATTCGACCCCAGCAACCCACGAGGGGCCAAGGGTCGCTGGGCAAGGCATCAACCCATGATAGCCAGAAAATACCTGTTTAATGCCTGCTTACTGGCCGTATATGCGCCATTGCGTGGTTAATATATGGAGGAAATATACACCAGAGGCCCGCTGTTTTCGCCCCGATCAGGGTCGGTAACAACTCCGCTGGCAGCAGGATCATCTTTCAGGTTACCCTTTGTGCCCTCTGTGCCCCCTTTTGCTTCCCGCTTGGCCCCATCAGGAGCGCTTTGCCATGAATTACCGTGTTATCCCGGTCACCAGCTACGCCCAGAACGCCTCGCTGATCTCCTGCCCGAGCAGCAAACGGGCGGCGGTGATCGATCCCGGTGGCGATATCCAGCGCATCATCCGACTGGCCGAGCAGGATGGCCTGCATCTGGAGAAGATCCTCATCACCCACGGCCACTTTGACCACTGCGGCGCGGCCCTGGACCTGGCCGAGCAACTGGCCATACCCATCGAGGGGCCGCATCCGGATGATGAGTTTCTGCTGCGCAGCCTACCCGAGTGGGCAGCCATGGCCGGCTTTCCCCCGACGCGCAGCTTTAGCCCGCAGCGCTGGCTGATGCAGGGCGATCGGGTCAGTGTCGGCAACATCGAGTTGCAGGTACTCCACTGCCCTGGTCACACCCCGGGACACATAGTGTTCTACCAGCCGGACAGCGCCCTGGCCTTTGTTGGTGATGTGCTGTTTCAGGGTTCCATCGGCCGCACCGACTTCCCCAGAGGCAATCAGGCCGAGCTGCTGCGCTCCATCAAGCAGCGCCTGTTCCCCTTGGGCGACGAGGTTCGATTTGTCCCTGGCCACGGTGCGGAATCCAGCATTGGCGAAGAGCGCAGGCACAACCCCTTCCTGAATTAAACCCCATTGCAGCCCGACCGGATCCGGCTGCCCCGAGGAATTCGACTCTGTTGTATGTATCGAGGGCGAGCCCCTTCGACAAGCTCAGGCAGACGTCCGGGCAGCTGCCACTGCCCTGGACGGGCCGCGTCAATCCGTCAGGGATGGGCTCAGGGCGGGCGGAGTTCAGGCTTGGGGCAAACAAAAACCCGGCGCTGGGCCGGGTCCGGTATTTGGTAGGCACGACCAGATTTGAACTGGTGACCTCCACGATGTCAACGTGGCGCTCTAACCAACTGAGCTACGCGCCTAGGGGAAGCGGCGGATTATACCGGGCATGACAGGAGAGTCAACTCCCTCGGGGCAGGCTGCTGTACAATGTCGGCATGAATAAAGCCTATCCCTACCGGCTGGCCCTGATCACTGGCCTTGCCGCCCTGCTGCTTGGCCTGAGCGCTTGCAGCCCACCGGCCCCCTTGCAATCCTGTCGGCTGAAACGGGTGGCGGACGGTGACTCGGTGGACCTGGACTGCGCCGGCCAACAGGTCAAGGTGCGTCTTCACTGTATCGACGCCCCAGAGTTGGGGCAAAGGCCCTGGGGTGATCAAGCCAAGGCCTATCTGCAATCCCTGCTGCCAGCCAGGCTGCTGCTCAAACCGGTGGAGAAAGACCGCTACGGCCGCACCGTTGCCGAACTGTTCGAGGCCCAGGCCGATGGGGGGCAAGGCCAGAGCTTCAACCTGGCCATGGTGATGGCCGGCCAGGCGGCGGTGTACAAGCGCTATTGCCAACACCCGGAGTACAGCGCCAGTGAGCAACAGGCACGAGGCTACCGGGTTGGCATCTGGTCCCGGCCCGGCCTGCATCAACGCCCCTGGCAGTGGCGTCGGCGTCATCCCAGAAGGGGCTGAATCCCTGCCGACGCAAAGACCTCAAACACTGACTCAGACGCGGAAGCGGGCCACCATCTCCTGCAGGTGACTGGCCAGGCGGGCCAGCTCGCTGCTGGCGCTGGCGGTTTGCTCCGCGCCCTGGCTGGATTGATCGGCCACCTGGCTGATATTGACTATGTTGCGGTTGATCTCCTCGGCCACGGCGCTTTGTTCCTCCGCGGCCGAGGCGATCTGCATGTTCAGGTCGTTGATGCTGCCCACCGCCTGGCTGATGCTGTCCAGCGAGGTACCGGCCTGGGCCACCTGCTCCACCCCGGTATGGGTCTGGCTGCGACTGCTTTCCATCACCTTGACGGCGTTGCTGGCGGCGGTTTGCAGCTTCTCGATCATCGCCTGGATCTCGGAGGTGGACTCCTGGGTACGGCTGGCCAGGGTGCGTACCTCATCGGCCACCACGGCAAAGCCGCGCCCTTGTTCCCCGGCCCGGGCCGCCTCGATGGCGGCGTTTAGCGCCAGCAGGTTGGTCTGCTCGGCAATGCCACGGATCACGTCCAACACGGTGCTGATCTGTTCGCTGTCCTGCTGCAATTGCTGGATGGTGCCAGCGGCACGCTCCACCTCGCTGGCCAGCCCTTCGATCACGCTGATGGTGTGGCTGACCACCCCCTTGCCCTTGATTGTTTCCGCATCGGCATTGTGCGCCGCTTCCGCCGCGCTGGAGGTGGTGCGTGCCACCTCCTGTACCGTGGCGGCCATCTCGTTCATGGCGGTGGCGACCATATCGATCTCGTTGCGTTGGCGCTGTACCCCCTCGCTGTTTTGCTCGCTGGCGCGGGATGTCTGCTCGGCCGCTGCCGCCAGCTGCTCGGTGGCCGAGGCCAGCTCCCGCACCATGGCGCGGAAACGCTCTGCCATCAGATTGAAGGCCTTGGCCACCTGCCCCATCTCGTCCCTGCTCTGGTAATTGGCGCTGACGGTCAGGTCGCCCTCGGCCAGGCGGCTGCTCGATTGCATCAGTTCCCGCGTCGCATGGCCCAGGTTGCCGATGGTGCTCCAGGCCAGCAGGCCGCTGAGCAGCAGGGCCAGCAGCATGAGGCCGATGAACAGCATCTGCCGCTCGGCATAACTCTGCTCGGCCTGGTCGAACTCGGCCTTGGCCACCCGTAGTTGCAGGTGCAGCAGCTCATCGGCCAGGCCGCCGGCCTGCTCATACAGCGGGTTTACCTTGGTGAGTATCACCCGGTTGGCGGCGGCGTAGTCGCCCCTTTTGAGTTCGGCCAGGGTGGCGCGCAGGCCCTGGTTGACGAATGTCGCCCGTTTGGCGGCATAGTCATCGGCCAGGCGCTTCTCCTCTGGCGTCAGATAGGTGGTCAGGTAGGTCTTCCAGATGGCGGTGATCTTATCGATGTTCCGCTCTACCTGATCCAGATGCAGATCGATGGGGTGATTGTGCATGGTAGCAAACTCGGACTCGCTATCATGCTGCAGGGCCAGCAACAGCTGGGTGCGGTTCTCCTGCATCAGCAGCATGATTTCACTGATCTGCCCAGTGGGCACCAGGCGATCGGCATAGACGCTGCCCAGCGATTGATTCAGCCGCATCATGCTGTTCAGGCCGAGGATACCGATAACCATCATGGCACTGATGGTCAGACCGGCAAGCAGCAGGAGACGGCTCTTTACTCTCATGTTGGTCAGTATGTTCATGGCATCGTTATTCTTGAGGTTGGTAGGCGTGGTATGAGGGTTTCAGCCGGGCACATGGGGCTTGGCTGCTTTCTGTAACGGCCAACCGCAGCAAGCCTTGAGAATAATTCACTAAGCTGTCGTTTTTTTTAATTATTTTTCAGACAAAGGGGGAGCCGAAAAAGCAGCCGCTGACCGCTGGAGGCTGGCAACTAAAACAGCTGCCACACCCCCCGCAGGGCGGCCAGAACGGCCTGGCGGCGTACCTGGTCGCGCTCCCCGCTGAAGCGCTCCAGCCGGGTCAGCGGCGGCTGACCGCGCCGCCCCCAGCCGAGCCAGACGCTGCCCACCGGCTTTTCCAGGCTGCCCCCGGAGGGGCCGGCGATGCCGCTCACCGCCAAGGCCAGGTCGGCCCGGCTGTGGGCCAGGGCCCCGCTCACCATGGCGGCTACCGTCTCTCGACTGACCGCCCCCTGCGCCTGAATGATGACGGCGGGCACGCCGAGCATCTCCTGCTTGGCGGCATTGGAGTAGGTGACAAAGCCGCGCTCCAGGACGGCGCTGCTGCCGGGGATGTCGGTGATCAGCTTGGCGATCCAGCCGCCGCTGCAAGACTCGGCGCAGGCCAGGCTCAGGCCGCGCCGGATCAGCTCGGCGAGCAGCTTTTCTGCTTCGGCAGACAGGCAGGCATCATTCATGTCGCACTCCAGGTTGGGCGGCCCCGGCCAGACGGGGAAAAATCAGAGAAGATGACAAACGGGGCCGGGCTTGGCAAGCTAGCGCCCTTCCTGCCACCCTGCAAGCGATGCAGATTACCCTGAGCAATGCTGCCATGACCGAAATACTCTGTGAACACAAACCCTCCCCGGCCAAGCTGGAGGTGCTGGGGGTGTACGACTGGCCCATCTGGCGCAAGGAAGCCTCCTGTTTTCCCTGGCACTATGATCGGCAGGAAACCTGCTATTTGCTGCGCGGTCGGGTGCGGGTCACCCCGGATCAGGGTCAGCCGCAGGAGTTCAAGCGCGGCGATCTGATCATCTTCCCGCAGGGACTGTCCTGCACCTGGGAGATCCTGGAAGACGTGGAAAAGCACTACAATTTTGCCTGAGCCAGAGGCCCCGGCTTTCTGCTAGAATCTGCCCCATGGAATCACCGGCCGCCGACATCATCCGCATCATTGACGCCTTCTCTGAATGCGCCAAGGATTTCATTGCCTTTTGGGAGGACCAGGGCAAACCGGAACTGGACAGCACCAATGAGCCCGATGTCATCCTCGATGCCCTGCTCAACCTGTTGGATATGTTCTACGCCCATGAGATGCAAAACGGCAGCCTCAGTGAGGATGACCTCAGCGAACTGGGCAACTACGGCCTGACCATGCTCGAGGCCTTGACCCTGGATGCCCAGAGCGTCCACTACCCCCATTACCTGTATTTCGAGACCATCGCCTTCCCCCTGGCCCTGTGGCTGGCGCGCAACGGCGCCGAGCTGGACGTGCTCGGCCCGGTGGTCAACACCCTGGCGCGGATGGCCAATCAGCTGAACCAGCCGGATGAGCTGGAAAACCTGTTCAGCCAGAGCAGCGAGATCGCCGATGCCCTCAGCGTCGGCCTCACCCAGGATCTGGAGCAAAGCCTGCCGGGGGCACCCTGGTCGGTATTCCTGATCAATCGCGGCATCATCGCCACCCGCTCGCTCAACCCAGACTGCATCATCAGCGCCTACGAGTCCATCATCGAATACGTGCCCGAGTTGAGCCATGAATTCTTCGCCGAGGCCATGGAACAGATGGAGCTGCTCGACTACCCGCCCCAGGTGCGCATGATCGTTGAACGCTACCTTAACCAGACCAACGCCAACACCCTGTTGCACTGAAGCACTGCGATACAGGCCATCGAACCTACCCATGAAGCTGATTGCATCCTTCTTTCCCATCATCCTGTTCTTCATCGCCTACCAGAGCCACGGCATCTATGTCGCCACCGGCGTGGCCATGGCCGCCGCCCTGGCGCAGACCGGCTGGCACTGGCTGCGCCACCGTCAGCTGGAAAAGATGCATCTGCTTACCCTGGGCCTGTTGCTGCTATTCGGCGGCATGACCCTGGCCTTTCAGGACCCCACCTTCATCAAATGGAAGCCCACGGTAGTGAACTGGCTGTTTGGCCTGGCCTTCCTGCTCGCCCCGCTGTTCGGCGGCATCACCCTGACCGAGCGCCTGATGGGCCAGGCGGCGCAACTGCCCCAGCCGGTCTGGCAGCGGCTGAACCAGGCCTGGACCCTGTTCTTTTTCGCCGTGGGCGGGCTCAACCTCTGGGTCGCCTACCGGTTTGACGAACAGACCTGGGTCAACTTCAAGCTGTTCGGCCTGCTTGGCCTGACCTTTGCCTTCATCATCGCCCAATCCCTCTACATGGCGCGTCACATGCCGCCAGAGGCCAGCGCCGGAGAGCCCTGAACATGCTTTACTGTATCATCGGCGAAGATCGGCAAAACAGCCTGTCGGCGCGTCAATCGGCCCGCCCGGCCCACCTGGCCCGATTGCAGCAACTCAAGGACCAGGGACGCCTGTTGCTGGCCGGCCCCTTTCCCGCCATCGACGGCCCGGAGCCCGGTAGCGCGGGCTTCAGCGGCAGCCTGATAGTGGCCGAGTTCGATGATCTGGCCCAGGCCCGGGCCTGGGCCGATGCCGACCCCTACCTGGCCGCCGGGGTCTATGCCCAGGTACAGGTCAAACCCTTCAAACACGTACTACCCTGAGGAATATCATGCACAAGATACTGAGCGCCTGTCTTCTCATCGGCCTTGCCGCCAGCGCCACAGCCGCCGAGCAAACCCTGTTCAACGTCAACGGCGCACCCGTGACCCGCGCCATGTTACAACACATGGCCAAGGACATGATCAAGCCTGGTGTGGAACCCAACGAGCAGATCCAACAGATCCTGATCAGCGAGCTGGCCAACCGCATACTGCTCAGCCAGGCCGCCGTTACCGATGGCCTGGACCAGAGGCCCGAACACCGGGCTGGTCTGGAGGTCGAGCGCATCAGTTACCTGGCCAACGCCGTCCTGCAGGAGCAGATGCGTAAATTCAAGCCCAGCGATGCCGATTTGCAGGCCCTTTACAAAGAAAAGCACAGCCAGCCGCGCCAGGAGTTCAAGGCGCGTCACATCCTGCTGAAGGAGAAGGAACAGGCGCAAAAGCTGATCAAGGAACTCGATGCCGGGGCCGACTTTGCCGAACTGGCCAAGCAGCACTCCACCGGCCCGACCGGGGCCAAGGGCGGCGACCTGGGCTGGTTCAGTGCCGAGACCATGGTCAAGCCCTTCGCCGATGCCCTTGGCGGCATGGACAAGGGCAGTTACTCCAAGCAGCCGGTACAGACCCCCTTCGGCTGGCACCTGATCCTGCTGGAAGACAGTCGCGAACTGCCCGCCAAACCCCTGGATCAGGTCAAGGACGAACTGACCAACCAGCTGCGCCAGCAGGCCCTGAAGGACTACATGCTGCAATTGCGCGCCAAGGCCGTGATCGAACAGGCCAAGCCCTAACGATCATGGCATGACTGCTCCCGCCCCTGCCGAGCTGGTGCGGCAGATACGCCACTGGGGCCAGCAGCTGGGCCTGAGTCAGATCGGCATCGCGGACATCGACCTGAGCCAGGCCGAGCAGCGCCTGCAACGCTGGCTGGAACAGGGCTATCAGGGCGAGATGGACTACATGGCCCGCCACGGCAGCAAACGCAGCCGACCAGCGGAGCTGGAGCCCGACACCTGCAGCGTCATCTCGGCACGGTTGGACTACCTGCCCCCGGCCGCGCCCATGACCGGGGTCCTGGCCAACCCGGAACAGGCCTATGTCTCCCGCTACGCCCTCGGCCGCGACTACCACAAGCTGCTGCGCAAGCGCCTGGCCCTGCTCGCCGGGCGCATTGCCGAGCGGGTTGGCCCCTTTCGGCAGCGAGTCTTCGTCGATTCCGCGCCGGTGCTGGAAAAGCCCCTGGCAGAAAAGGCCGGGCTGGGCTGGATCGGCAAGCATAGCAACCTGATCAACCGCCGCGCCGGTTCCTGGTTCTTCCTCGGCGAGATCTACACCGACCTGGCCCTGCCCGCCGACAGCCCGGCGCAGAGCCACTGTGGCCGCTGCCGCGCCTGTCTGGATATCTGCCCCACCGCCGCCATAGTCGCGCCCTATGTGGTGGACGCCCGCCGCTGCATCTCCTATCTGACCATCGAGCTGAAAGGGCCGATCCCCCTGGAGCTGCGCCCCCGGCTGGGCAACCGCATCTACGGCTGTGACGACTGCCAGCTGGTCTGCCCCTGGAACCGCTTTGCCCGCCCCAGTGCCGAGGCCGACTTCCTGCCCCGTCAGGGCCTGGACAGCGCCCGGCTGTGCGCGCTGTTCGCCTGGGATGAGGCCGAATTTCTGCGTCGTTTCGAGGGCTCGCCCATCCGCCGCATCGGTCATCTGAGCTGGCTGAGAAATATCGCCACGGCCTTGGGCAATGGGCCCAATTCGGCTAAAGTAACCGACCTGTTAAAAAAGCGCCTGAACCACCCCGCCGAGCTGGTACGCGAGCACTCTAGCTGGGCTTTGAATCAACTCAATCGCAGAACCTGAACCCTATGCCGAAATCACTGGACCAATGGATTGCCCACATCAGCGACCAGGAAATGCCCATCTTCGGCAAGACGGTACAGGCCATAGTCAGCGTTGCTGAGGATGACCTCGCCTCCGCCTCCAAGCTGGCCAAGGTGGTGCTGCAGGACGCCTCCCTCACCGCCAAGGTGCTCAAGCTGGTCAACAGCATCTACTACAACCCGGCCCGCGCACCCATCAGCACCGTCAGCCGCGCCGTGGTGGTGATGGGCTTCAGCACCATCCGCAACATCTGCCTGTCCATCGGCCTGGTGGATTCGGTGGTCACGGGTCCGGCCAAGGACCAGCTCACCAAGGAACTGGCGCGGGCCATCCACTCGGCGGTACAGGCGCGGGAGATGGCCCTGTTGATGGACGACAAGGAGCCGGAGGAGGTCTTCGTCGCCAGCCTGCTGCACAACATCGGCGATCTGGCCTTCTGGTGCCACTCCGGCAAACAGGGCGAAAGCATCCTCAAGCTGCTGGAGCAGCCCGAGTATGACCCGGAACTGGCGCAGAAGGAGGTGCTGGGGTTCGAGCTGAACCAGCTCAGCCTGGGCCTGGTCAAGGAATGGGGTATCAATCAACTGCTGGAAGAGACCCTGGAGCACCCGGAAAAGGCGCAACGGCGAGGCAAGAGCGTGATCCTGGCCCATGAGCTGGCCCAGGCCTCGGAGCAACACGGCTGGAACTCCGATGAGGTAAAGAAAGTGGTCAAGCAGGCCGCCAAGATCACCCTGGAGAAGGAGGAGCACCTGCTGGCCGAGATGAAAAACAATGCCCGCGAGGCGGCCAGCATCGCCGGCATCTACGGCGCGGCCAACGCAGCCAAGGCCATCCCCCTGCCGGACAAGGAAAAGCTGGAAAAACCGGCGGAAGAGCCCAAGGTCAGCGATTTCCCCGAGCCCGATCCCCTGCTGCAACTGCGTATCCTGCGCGAGCTGTCACAGATTGCCGAAAAAAAGGCCGACTTCAACCTGATCGTGGAGATGGTGATGGAGGGGGTGCATCGCGGCGTGGGCTTCGACCGCACCCTGTTCTCCCTGGCCACCCCGGACCGCAACACCATCTATGGCAAATTCTCCCTGGGCCGCAGCAGCCTCAGTTTTACCGAATCCTTCCGCTTTAACCGCACTACGGACCCGAGCAATATCTTCTTCCGCATCCTGGATAAAAAGGCGGAACTCTGGGTGGACCTGGCCAAGAACCCGGCACTGAAGGCCATGTACACCCCCAAGGTACAGCAGGTCATAGGCCTCAAGCCCTTCTTTGCCAGCTGCATCATGGTCAACGGCAAGAGCATCGGCATCATCTACGCCGACCGCAGCCTCAGCGGCCGCAGCCTGGACGAGGAGGCCTTCAGCAGCTTCAAGCACTTCTCCTCGGAGACCGGTATGATCCTGGCCCAGCGCCTGGGGATCAAATAGCCATAGAGTGGTCCCGACAAACCGTCCGAAACCAAGTCCCGAGCAACCTGAATCCGCACCAACAAAAACCCCCTCACCCCAGCGGGGTGAAGGGGGTGAACACTCATCCCTGAGCCCGGATCGCTACCCCTTAGCCTTATTTGCCGGCCTTGTGTTCGGCCCGCATCTTCTTTGCCTCCTCCAGGATGGTGTTAACCGCCGTCTTCAGCGGTGCCCAACCATACCAGTGCATGTAGTCGTTGTTGGCATGGAAGGCACCCTGGAAGGTGCGCTGGCGGTATTCCAGCATGATCAGATAGAGTTCCTGCTCGATCTTGGTCTTGGCATCGTAGTACTGCAACAGGTCCGGGGCGAATTCCCAGTGGTCCGGCTTGACCAGGATGCCATCGGCGTAGAGCCCCTGCACCACCTTGATCGCCTTGGCGAATTCGTGGTCGGCGGCCTTGATGATCTCATCCGAGGCACGGAAGTGCTGATCCACAAAACCCTTGGCATGACACTGATTGCAGTGGTTTTTCATCTTCAGGCGCAGCTCGTTGAACTCCTCTGGGCCACGCGCCGCCCGGCCCTGCACCACGATCTCGACAAAGCGCTTGGTCGGCTGCAGGTCGGCATCGAGAATACCGGCTGCTTGCAGGATCAAGGCCCGATCCAGCACCCACTCAGGGTCGTCGTCCACATCCACGTAGTTGCCCGAGGGCAGGGCGGCGGCCAGCTTGGTCAACTGCGGCTCCAGCGCGGGGGCGGCGTCCACCAGGGCCAGGACATTCTCCTTGGTGGGGATACGCAGGGCCAGGAAGCCCCAGGGGGCGACGACCTCGTGGTCGCCTTCCATCATGTGACAGCTCTGACAGGTGGGGGCGCGGCTGTTTTCCTCCTGATGGCCCTCGATCTGCCAGATGATGCCGTGCTTGGCGGTGCTGTACATCTCCCACTGGGGATGGTCAAAGCCCATGTGGCAGTTGGAGCAGGCACGCGGGTCCTGGGCCTCGGACTTGCGGAAGGTATGCCGGGTGTGGCAGTTGTCGCACTGGGCGTTACCGTAGCGGTAGTGCGAGGCCTCCTCGCCGCCGTCGTGCTGCAATTCACCACTGACCCCGTCCATGATGCCCTTCAGGCCCTTTTCACCAATCTTGTGGCAGCCGGAACAGCCCCGGTAGCCCTCCTTGGTGATGGCCCCAGGCTGGCCGTGCCAGGCGATCTGGGACTTCATGCCAAACCAGGCCAGATGGTGCTTGCCCTTTTTCATCTGTTTGGCTTGGGTCTTGTGACATTCCTTACAGGTCTCGGTGGTGGGCATGGCGGCCTTGGCGTGGTCCTCCATGGTCTTGTGCTCGGCACCGTGACAGTTGACACAGGTGACCGCGTCGTTGCGTTTCTTGGTGTTGGCCATGGGGCTGTCGAGCCATTGCTTGACCACCCCAGGGGTTACGTTGCTGTGACAGCCGATACAGTCGGCCTGCTTCTCCCGATCCTCCATGTCCACCACGGCCTCCTCATTGTAGGCCGCCTGCGCCAGCCCGGCTGTAAACAGCCAGCCCAGGGCAAGGACCAAACTACTCCCCCATCTACGTTTCTTCATTGCTGCTCCTCCTCAGGGTGCGTGATTTACCCTCCCCCCGCGGGGACGGGCTGTGGCCGACGCCAACGCCCTGATATCAGAGCGCCAACGCCATAACCCTTATATTTATTGTGTTTTTATGTCTTTTAGCAGAGAAGCGGCAGGGTTTTCTTGATAAATGTCAATTATTGACCTGATTACCCACAAATCTCAGCCAATCGAATAGGGCGGCCCGTGGCCGCCGAGCAACCACTAGGAGCCTGTCGGATTTAGGATGCTCCTACTGCGCCGGTGGGAAGAACGGCTCAAATTTCCCCGATTTTTCGTTGCGTAGGCCCACTATGCGCCTCAAAATCGTGAAAATTTGTTCTCGCTCTCCCACCTTGCTCGCTACGGGCACCTAAACCCGACAGGCTCCTAGGGGCAGGCTTCATGGCTGTGGCTTGGTGGCGGGCGCGGCCCACCCTATGCCGCATGGCAAAGTCGGCCTCCCAGCCCAGGACGTGCATGGCTAGCCAAGCTGAGGTAATGGCTGAGATACATGGGTAATCAGGATTATTGAAGAGAACTCGACAGGACTTGGAACTCGGCAGGTCGTTACGACAATTCTTTCTCCAGGGCTTGGCAGGGCAAGCCAAGCCCCATCCAACAGGGTAGAATGGGGCCTGTTGATTTAGCCTTATCCAGCCTGCCGACTGCCCGTGCCCTCTGCCCCCCTCCAGCCAATCGATCTATCCCATTGCCTGCTGCAAGACCGGCAGGCCCTGGGGCGGCGTCTGCATGGCCTGCGCCAGCGGCAAAAAAAGGGACTGCCCTTCGATCAGGGCCTGGCACGCTTGCAGCGCGATCTACAGCGCTCGCAGGCGGCCTTTGCCGCCCGGCAGGGTGCCCTGGGACCGATCTGCTACCCGGAGGAGCTGCCCATCTCCGCGCGGCGCGAGGAGATCGCCGGGCTGATCCAGCGCCATCAGGTGATCATCCTCTGCGGCGAGACCGGCTCGGGCAAATCCACCCAGCTGCCAAAGATCTGCCTGGAGCTGGGCTACGGCATCGGCGGGCGCATCGGCCACACCCAGCCGCGGCGCATCGCCGCCCGCAGCCTGGCCAGTCGCATCGCCAGCGAGTTGGATACCGAGCTGGGCGCGGCGGTGGGCTATAAGGTGCGCTTCAAGGATCAGGTCTCGGCGCAGAGCCGGGTCAAGCTGGTTACCGATGGCATGTTGCTGGCTGAGATCCAGCAGGACCGCGAGCTGCTGGAGTACGACTGCCTGATCATCGACGAGGCCCACGAGCGCAGCCTGAATATCGATTTTCTCCTCGGTTATCTGAAACAGCTATTACCCAAGCGGCCTGAGCTGAAGCTGATTGTCACCTCCGCCACCATAGACCCGGAGCGCTTTGCGCGCTTTTTCGATGGTGCGCCGGTGATCAACGTCTCTGGCCGCACCTATCCGGTGGATCTGCGCTATCGTCCGCCGAGCGAGGAGGGCGGCAGCAACGAGCGCGATGAACCCCTGCAACAGGCCCTGCTCGATGCAGTGGACGAGCTGGCCCGCGAGCCCTGGGGCGATATCCTGGTGTTTCTCTCCGGCGAGCGCGCCATCCGCGAGTCCGCCGAGAGCCTGCGCCAGCACCGCCACAAGGGCATCCAGATCCTGCCCCTGTACGCCCGCCAGAGCAGCGCCGAGCAGGCGGCCATCTTCCGTCCCGATGGCTCGCGGCGGATCATCCTTGCCACCAATGTGGCCGAGACCTCGCTCACCGTGCCGGGCATCCGTAACGTCATCGACGCAGGCTTTGCCCGCATCAGCCGCTACAGCCATCGCTCCAAGGTCCAGCGCCTGCCGGTGGAGCGCATCGCCCAGGCCTCGGCCAACCAGCGCCAGGGCCGCTGCGGCCGGGTGGCACCGGGCATCTGTATCCGCCTCTACAGCGAGGAGGATTTCGCCAGCCGCGCCGAGTTCACCGAGCCGGAGATCCAGCGCACCAACCTGGCCTCGGTGATCCTGCAGATGAAGATGCTCGGCTTTGGCGACATCGCCGCCTTCCCCTTCATCGACCCGCCGGACATGCGTCTGGTGCGTGATGGCTACCGGGTGCTGGAGGAACTGGGCGCGCTGGATGGCACGGGCCGGGTCAGCCGCATCGGCCAGCAGATTGCCCGCCTGCCGGTGGACCCGCGCATTGGCCGCATGGTGCTGGAGAGCGTACACCACGCCTGCCTGCGCGAGGTGCTGGTGATTGCCGCCGCCCTGTCGGTGCAGGACCCGCGCGAGCGCCCGGCGGACAAGCAGCAGCAAGCGGACGAGGCCCATGCCCTGTTCAAGGACGAGACCTCGGATTTTCTCAGCTTCGTCAAGCTCTGGGACTATCTGCAGGAGAAGCGTCGGCACCTGTCCCGGCGCAAGTTCCAGCAGCTGTGCCAGGGCCATTTCCTCTCCGCCAACCGGGTCAACGAGTGGATCGACATCCACCAGCAACTGCAACTGCAGATGCACGAGCTGGGGCACAAGGAGAACGAACAGCCCGGTAACCCCGGCGAGATCCACCGCGCACTCTTGTCGGGCCTGCTCGGCCACATCGGCTGGCGCGAAAGCGGCAAAAACAAGGGCTACCTGGGGGCGCGCAACAGCCGTTTTCACCTGTTCCCCGGCTCCGGCCTGTTCGCCAGCCAGCCCAAGTGGCTGATGGCGGCGGAACTGGTGGAGACCAGCCGCCTCTATGCCCGCACGGCTGCGGCCATAGAACCCGCCTGGGTCGAGCAGGCCGCCGGGCATCTGCTCCAACGCAGCCACTCCCAGCCCCACTGGCAGAGCCAGCGCGGCCAGGTGGGCGGCTTCGAGAAGGTCAGCCTCTACGGCCTGGTGCTGGTGCCACGGCGGCGGATCAACTACGGCCCGATCAACCCGGCACAGAGCCGCGAGATCTTCATCCGCTCCGCCCTGGTGGAGGGTGATTTCCACAGCCGTGCGCCCTTCTGGCGGCACAATCAGGAGCTCATCGCCCAGGTCCATGAGCTGGAGGCCAAGTCGCGCCGGCGAGACATTCTGGTGGATGAAGACAAGCTGTTCGCCTTTTACAACGAGCGCATCCCCGAGGGTATCTACAGCACGGCGCAGTTCGATCAGTGGCTGCGGGAGATCAGCAAGCAGCAACCCAAGCTATTGCATCTGCGCATGGGCGACATTCTGCGCGAGCAGGCGCCGCAGTTGGATGCCGCCGCCTTTCCCAATCGGCTCGACTTCGCCGGCCTGCAGCTGCCGCTGCGCTATGCCTTTGAGCCCGGTCAGGCGGACGACGGCGCCAATCTGGCGGTGCCCCTGGCGGTGCTCAATCAGGTGGATCAGCAGCAGATCGACTGGGGCATCCCCGGCCAGCTGCAGGAGCGCCTGACCGCCCTGCTCAAGGCCTTGCCCAAGACCCTGCGCAAGCATTTTGTGCCGGTGCCGGACACCGCCGCCCGGCTGGCCGAGCGGCTCAAGCCCGGCGCAGGGCCGCTGCTGACCCGGCTGGGGGAGGAGCTCAAGCGCCTCAGCGGCGTGCGGATTCCCGAGGATGCCTGGGACCTGCAGGCGGTGCCGGAGCACCTGCGCCTGAACATCCGCGTGCTGGATGAAAACGGCCAGCTGCTGGCCCAGGGGCGCGATCTGGCCGCCCTCAAGCGCCAGTTTGCCGAGCGCGCCGAGCAGGCCTTCAGTCAGGTCAAGGGGGCGCTGCAGGAGCAGACCGGCCTGCGCGACTGGAGCTGCGGCCCGCTGCCGGAAAGTATCGAGATCGGCCAGGCCGGGGTGCGCCTCAAGGGCTTTCCGGCGCTGGTGGACGAGGGCAAGAGCGTCGCCCTGCGCGTGCTCGACTCGGCGGCGCGTGCCGAGCAGGCCCACCGCCAGGGACTGCGGCGCTTGTTTCTGATCCGTCTGGGCCAGAGCGGGCGCTATTTGAAGAAAAATCTGCCGAACCTGCAACGCATGGCCCTGCAATACGCCAAGGCAAGGGCCATGGACGGCCAGCCCCGAGAGCTGCAAGAGGAACTGGTGGAGCTGATCATCGACCTCGCCTTCATCCAGGAGCGGCCAGCCATGCGCGATGCCCAGGCCTTCAATCAGGCCCTGGAGTCGGGGCGTAGCGGGCTGATGGAGCAAGCCAATCGGGTGTGCACCCTGGCATCGGAGATCCTCCATCACTACCAGGGGCTGCGCCAGGCCCTGGCCGGTCGCGGCGAGATCAACTGGCTCGACTCCCTCAACGACATGCGCGCCCAGCTCGACCGTTTGGTCTATCGCGGCTTTCTGCTGGACACCCCGTTTCAACAGCTGCGCCAGTACCCCCGCTACCTGAAGGCGCTGCAGCTACGGTTGGATAAGCTGGGCCACGCCGCGGCGCGGGATCAGCAGTTACTGCGCCAGATCGGCCCGGCCCTGAGCGAATGGCAGGGTCAATACGACAAGGCCTGCCACGCTGGGCGCGAAGACGAACGCCTGGAGCAGCTGCGTTGGATGTTCGAGGAACTGCGCGTGTCCCTATTCGCCCAGGAACTGGGCACGGCCTACCCCATCTCCCTCAAGCGCATGGAAAAACGCCGCCGGGAGCTGGGGCTGTGAAATAACCCCGTCAACCAATGGCCAGCGAGCGCGTTGTAGGGCTTGTGGTTCAACAATCGAGGAGAAGCATCATGAAAAAATCACTCATTACCCTGGTCGCCCTGTTGGGCATGGCTGGCCTGGCCCTGGCTCAACCCTATGGCATGGGCCCGACCGGCGGCCCCGGAGCGGGCATGGGCCCGGCCGGACCCCAGGCCATGCCCTACGGCCCCGGCATGGGCCGGGGCGGCATGCGCGGGCCGGGCAAAGGCGGCAAGATGCGCTGGATCGACACCGATGGCGATGGCCGCATCTCCCTGCAGGAGCACAACGCCATGGTGGAAAAGCGGTTTTCCCTTTTTGATACCGACGGCGATGGCACGGTGACCCAGGATGAATTCGTTCAACGCTCGACCGAACGCTTTCAGTTGATGGACATCAACGGCGACGGCTACATCACCCCGGATGAGCGCCAGGCCATGCGCCAGCAGTTCGGCAAAGGGCGCGGCATGGGCATGGGTCGTCCCTAAACCCGCACCAGGCCCCACACCTATCTGCGCCAGGTGTGGGGCACCACGGAGGATGAGAAATCCCTTGGCTGCTTCGGGACTCGGGAGTTGCCACGGATGCTTTACGGTAAAAGAGGCCACCCGACGCAGCCTGGGAGGCCAGCTGTGCTGGGCGACCCGGGTCGGCCAAATCGCGCAGCAAGGCTGCCCTCCCACCAGGCGGCCACCACTTTTCACCCCCGAGCCAGCGTCGTCGAGGGTTGGCCAGTTACAGGAGATTAAAACAGCCTTTTCAGGACGTCCTTGAGCCCGTCCGATGCCTTTTCCTCCAGCTCCTGTTGCAGCTTTTCTTCCAGCTTGGCCTTGGCCTTTTCCTCCAGCTGACGCTTGAGTTCCTCCTCCGAGGCCGCCGCCTCTTCCGACAGGCCCAGCTTCTTTTGCAGCAGACGGCGGCCCTCCTCTTCAGCCCGCTGTTTGACCTTGGCCTTGATCACCTGATCCAGATGCACCTTCCATTGCCGCCAATCGCCCATCTGCTCCAGCGGCCCCTGGTAGCTCATGGGGATAGGGATATTGGTCAGTTCCTTGAAGTCCTTGCCGCCCTGGCCCTTGCTGCTCTCCACCACCACGGCGGTGAGGCGGTAATCCAGCCAGGATTTGGCGCTGTCCAGCTGGCCCTGACCCTCAAAGCGCAGGAAGGGCGACTTCATCTGCATGGATGTGTTGTGAATCAGGCTGCCCTGGATCTTGGCCGTGGCGTCCAGCGCCGAGAAGTCCGTCTCCTGCACCTTGGACGGCTCCGGCGGCGGCTCCTTGCCCTGTAGCTCGGCGATGCGCGCCTTGGCCTCGCGCAGGGTCTGGGCCAGGTTGAAGCCCTTGATGGCGCCATCGCGGAAGCTGACCTGCACATCCCCGTGCAGCCGGTTACGCAGTTCGACGCCGGTGTTGCCCTGGGAGCGGAGTTTGATACTGACATCGCCCTTGCCGCGCAGCCGGTCCTCGCCGCTGATGGCCTTGAGCAGGGGCTCCGCCTGCACGCCGCTGATCTTGGCCTGATAGTCCAGGGTCGGCGGTTTGGCACTGGCGTCGATCAGGGTTAGGCCGCTGTATTTGCCCTGATAGAGGTTGCCTATGTTCTGCTCCAGGCGCAGCTTGCCCTGGGCCTGGGTCAGTTTCAGGCCGATGTTCTCCAGCCGGAAGCGATCCAGCGCCAGCCGACCTATGCCCAGCTGGCCCTGCATATCCAGGGCAAACAGCAGGGCCAGGGGCAGTGGCCCGGACTCGGCAGTCCTGGCCGTACCCGCGGCGGGCGGGGGCAGATAGCGGTTCAGGTCCAGGCCGTTGAGCTTGAGATCAAAGCCCAGCCTGGGCCGCTGCGCCAGGGCGATGCTGGCGTTGCCGCTGAGCAGGCTGTCATCCAGGCTAAGCTGGATATTGGTCAGATCGATCTTGCTCAGATTGCCGCTCAGGCCCAGCTTCAGGCTGCCCTGGGTCAGGGCCACGGGGTCTGTGGTCTGGGGTGCCGACAGGCCAAGACCGGCCAGCACCCGGCGTGGTTTGAAGGGCAGTAGCTCCAGCTTGCCTTTGAAGCTAAGCTGGGTCAGGAGGTTTTCCGCCTGCAGCTGGCCGCGCAGGTCCAGCTCGGCAAAATTGGCCTGAATCTGATCCAGCAGGGCCAGGCCCTTGGCCAGGTCCAGGTTGAGATGGGCGTCCAGCTTGGCCGCAGGCACCCCCGGCAGGGGGCTCAGGCGCAGGGACAGGGGCGAGAGGGAGATGTGACGCTGATGGATATTGGCCGCCAGCTGGCCATCCAGGCTCAGGTTCATGGTCTGGCTGGCACCTGGGGGCTGCAGGGCGGCATTCAGATGCAGGTCACGCAGGTTGAGCAGCTGCAAGCGGGTATCCAGCTCCAGCTGGCCGCGCAGCTCCAGACTCTGCGGACCATTCAGCTCGGCCAGGCGCAGCTTGAGGCCCTGTATGCTGAGTCTTTGGCTGGCGGGGTCGAAATTCAGCTGGCCGGACAGGGCGCTGCTAAAGGCCATGCCACCGGGCAGGGGCTGCACCTGGCTGCTCAGGCCGATATCCACCGGCAGACCGGGGCTGATCTGGCCGCTGCTCAGGTTCAGCCCGGTCAGCTGCACCCCGCGCCCCGCCGCCCGGTCCTCAAAGATAAACAGGCCATCGCTCAGTTCAATGCCGCCAATCAACAGCGCCGCCAGGGGCCTGGCCTTGTTGTCAGCCCCTGTATCGGCCCCGGCCGCGCTGGGCCTGATCAGGTCCTGCCAGTTGTTGCGGCCGTCCTTTTCCTGGATCAGGTGGGCCTTGAAGCCCTTGAGCACTAGGGTATCCACCTCCAGGCGCTGTTGCAGCAGGGGCAGCAGCTTGACCTTGACCCCGGCCTCGTCCACCTGGGCGAAAGGCCTGTCGCCAAAGCCCTTGGCATTGCCCAGGGATACCCGCTCCAGCTCCACCCCCAGCCAGGGGAAGTAGCTCAGGCGGATGTCGCCGCCCAGCTGCAACGGCCGGCCGGTGTGTCGCTCCACCTGCTCGGTGATCTGCTGCTTGAAGTCGTTGGGGTCCAGCACCAACGGCAGGGCCAGGGCCGCCACCAGCAGCAGCATGAGCAGCAAGCCAAGGATTTTGAACAAGAGTTTCATGGTTCTGTCCTCAATGGAATCACATGGGTGTAAAGCACTGGTAGCGCTGGCCTCCCGATAAGTATGCACCACCAGCAACCGTTTCGCGTTGCGCGCTTGCCCAATGCCAATCCAGCGCTGCTCGATCTCGCTATGCTATTCATCTGGGGCTCGACACTTTTGCAATCTGCCGGAATTCCGGCTCAAAATCCGCGTGTTCCGGACAAACGCCCAGCCGGTTTTCGCAATGGTCGATGAACAATCCAGCGGTCTGATACAGGCTCGCAACCATTTCATGCAGGGTATTGAAGTGTTCGGCAATGGCGGCATAGTCGGTTTCGTAGCTGTGCGCTGCCAGATTGCGCACGGTGCGCAGGGCTTGCCATGTTTCTATGGAATCGACTACCCCTGCTTTTTCGTAGTAGGCAAGCACCTTGAGAAAGCTTTCCGTACTTTCGCCCAGCAGCAGTGAGGCATGGCGCATCGCTGCCCCCAGCGTATCTTGCAGCTTGGCGAAACGCTCATTGAAGGCAGCCAGCGCTTCAAAAAGAACGCTGTCTTTTTTCCGGAACTCTAGTGTCTGTCCTTCCAAGGGCCACTCCAGGCGCGTGGTGGTGGCGTGCAGGTAATAGGTACAGCGCTGAATGGCTTCGAGCAGTTGCGCCAGGTGGGTTTTTTCGGCTTCAAGGAAGGGTTTTGCATTCATAGCAAAAGGCCTTTTTCGATGGCGATCCGTTGAAACGGCGTCGGCGGCACTCCGGATTGGTGAGCAATAACGTCCACCGGCAGGGCCAAGGCCTGTTCCAGGGCCAGTTTGATGCGGGCGCGCTGCAGCAGCCCGATGGCATGGTCGGATTGTATGAGCAGGTCAATATCGCCACCCTTGACATCATCACGCAGTCTTGAGCCAAAGACTATGGCACAGGCTTCACGCCCTGCGTGATGCTGAACGGTTCGCTTGATGATTTCGATTTGTTGATTTGTCAGTCGCATGGGTGAAGATTAGCGGCTTTCCTGGTTGTTTTGCGGTTTCGTACAAATATGCTTCCCTAGGAGCCTGTCGGATTTAGAATGCTCCTACTGCGCCGGTGGGAAGAACGGCCCAGAATTGTTTTGAACATTGGCCCCGATTTTTCGTTGCCTAGGCCAACTCAGCGCCTCAAAATCGTGAAAATTTGTTCTCGTTCTCCCACCTTGCTCGCTACGGGCACCTAAACCCGACAGGCTCCTAGGGCCGAACTGTGATCCAATCTATGGTCAAATAACGCAAAATAATTCCGATGAGGTCGTTCATGAGCATCCAAACCATCCACACCCAGCCCTTTTCCGATCAAAAACCCGGCACCTCCGGCCTGCGCAAGAAGGTGCGCGTGTTTCAGCAGCCGCATTATCTGGAGAACTTCGTCCAGTCCCTGTTTGACACCCAGCCGCTGCAGGGCGGCGTTCTGGTGCTGGGTGGCGATGGCCGCTTTTACAACCGTCAGGCGATCCAGATCATCCTGCGCATGGCGGCAGCCAATGGCATTGCCAAGGTGCTGCTGGGCCAGGCCGGTATCCTCTCCACGCCGGCCGCCTCGCACCTGATCCGCAAATACCGCACCCAGGGCGGCATCATTCTGTCTGCCAGCCACAACCCCGGCGGGCCGGAGGAGGACTTTGGCATCAAGTTCAACGCCAGCAACGGCGGCCCGGCGGCGGAGAAGATCACCGAGGCCATCTTTGCCCGCAGCAAGCAGATCGACAGCTATCGCCTGCTGCAAGCCGATGACCTGGATATCGACCACCTGGGTAGCCGCCAACTGGGCGAGATGCAGGTGGAGGTGGTGGATTCGGTCAAGGATTACGCCGAGCTGATGCAGCAGTTGTTCGACTTCGAGCTGATGCGCAGCTTTTTCAACAACGCCAACTTCAGCCTGTGCTTCGATGCCATGCACGCGGTTACCGGGCCCTATGCCCGATACATACTGGAAGAGGTGCTGGAGGCCCCGCCCGGCAGTCTGATCAACGCCCGGCCGCTGGAGGACTTCGGCGGCGGTCACCCCGACCCCAATCTGGTACACGCCGCCGAGCTGGTGGCCATGACCCGTGGCAGCAAGGGCCTGGACTTTGCTGCCGCCTCCGATGGCGATGGCGACCGCAACATGATCCTCGGCCGCGACTGCTTCGTCACCCCCAGCGACAGCCTGGCGATCATGGCCGCCAATGCCCACCTGATCCCCGGCTACGCCAAGGGCATCAGCGGCGTGGCCCGCTCCATGCCCACCAGTCAGGCGGTGGACCGGGTGGCTGCGGCCCTGGAACTGCCTTGCTTCGAGACCCCTACCGGCTGGAAATTCTTCGGCAACCTGTTGGATGCCGGGCGCATCAGCCTGTGCGGCGAAGAGAGCTTCGGCAGCGGCTCGGACCATGTGCGGGAGAAGGACGGCCTCTGGGCGGTGCTGTTCTGGCTCAACCTGCTGGCGGTCAAGGGCCAGTCAGTAGCAACCATCCTCAAGGAGCACTGGGCCCGCTTCGGCCGCAACTACTACAGCCGCCACGACTACGAGGCCATAGACGCCCAGGCCGCCGAGGGCCTGATGGCGCACCTGCGTGATCAATTCGGCCAGCTGCCGGGGCAGCAGATCGAGGGCTACCGCGTCAGCTACGCCGACGATTTCAGCTACAGCGACCCGGTGGATGCCAGCGTCTCCGCCAATCAGGGCATACGCATCGGCTTCGAGGACGGCTCGCGGGTGGTGTTTCGCCTGTCTGGCACCGGCACCCAGGGGGCGACCCTGAGGGTCTATCTGGAGTCCTTCGAGCCCGCCCCGGCCAGGCAGCAGCAGGACACCCAGGAGGTGCTGCGGCCCCTGATCGCCATCGCCGAGCAATTGGCCCAGATCCGCCAGCGCACGGGTCGTGAGCGGCCCAGTGTGATTACTTGAAACGGTGTTGTGCTATGGCATAGGCGGGGGTCGGGCTGGCAGGCCGCCCGACCTCCTTCTTTATTTGCCTTCCAGGTACTGGCTCAGCTTGGCGGCGGGGACGTAGCCGGGCAGCAGTTCGCCGTCGGGCAGGATCATTGCTGGGGTGCCGTTGATGCCCATCAACTCACCCAGACGCATGTGCTCCACCACCGGGTTGTCGCACTTCTTCTCCGCCACCTTCTTGCCGTCCTTGGCCTGGGTCATGGCCTTTTTCTGGTCATCGGCGCACCAGACCGATACCGCCTTGTCATAAGACGGGCTGCCGACCCCCGCCCTGGGGTAGAACAGGTAGCGGATCTGAATATCGGCCTTGTTGTAGGCGGCGATTTCCTTATGCAGCTTGCGGCAATAGCCACAATCTATGTCGGTAAATACCGTTACCTGATGCTTGGATGTGTCGCCGAAGATGATCATATTGTCCTCGCCCACCTCGGCCAGGGCACCTTGAATGGCGGAGGATCGACGTTTTTCGGTGAGATTTTCGTCGGTTTCCAGGTCGATGATGTTGGCCTTCATGAAATAGCGGCCATCGGCAGACAGGTACACCACCTGGGGGCCGAACACCACCTCATACAGGCCCTTGACCGGTGATTCACTGATGCTGTCGGGCTTGGCACCGGGCATCATCTTGGCCAGGCGTTGCTGGACGGCCCCTTTGCCGTCCGTCTCCGCCAGCAGGGGCTGGGCCAGCAGCAGACTCGCTGCCAGGGATAGAGCTATGTTTTTGATCTGCATAGGATTTCCTGATTGAAAATAAAAAACTTTATCTACGGTCACTGAAATCGCGGAGCATGCTGCGCTTGCCAATCCTCTTTCATCTCTGCGTCCTTTGCGCTCCTTTGCGCCCTCTGCGTCCAATTTTAATCGCGAAAATTGTTGAACTGCAGGGGCAGGCCGAATTCCTGCTCCCGCAGGAAGGCGATGACCTGCTGCAGATCATCCCGCTTCTTGCCGGTAACCCGCACCTGTTCGCCCTGGATCTGCGCCTGCACCTTGATCTTGCTGGCCTTGATCTCCTTGACGATCTTCTTTGCCGTGTCCGACTCTATGCCCTGTTTGACGATCACCAGTTGGCGGGCATCGTTGAGGTTGACCACCGGGTCTTTCTTCTCCAGCGCGGCTATGTCCACGCCCCGTTTGACCAGCTTGGCATGAAGAATATCCATCATCTGCTGCAACTGGAAGTCATCATTGGCGCGCAGGTTGATCTCGGTCCCCTTGACCTCGAACCGGGCATCGCTGCCCTTGAAGTCAAAGCGTTGAGATACCTCACGATTGGCCTGATCCACGGCATTGCGCACCTCTTGCAGATCGGCCTCGGAAACCACATCGAATGAAGGCATGTTTTCTCCTAACCCGGCGGTGCCGGAAGCAATGGGACGCAGAGATCGCAGAGAAGCGCAAAGCACGCAGAGGCTTGAACCTATATTCCTCAGTTAAGCCACAGAGACACAGACGACTCCAGGGCCACCGCCCCACACCTACCACCCTTTGGGGCTAGGTGTGGGTTCATCGGTTTGGCATGACCTACCTCCTCCGTCCATGGAGTCGTCTGTGGCTCTGTGGCCAAATGCTCTTTTTAGGTTGAATTTTTATCCAACTCTGCGATCTCTGCGCTCCTTTGCGGTCTCTGCGTCCTGAAATTTTCGCCACTGGGTTCGCCAATGGGGCCGCAAGGCTGGCTAAGTTACCACAGACGCCGCACACCAAGCACGGCGATCAGGCGCGGGGATGATGACGGGCGTGCAGTTCCTGCAGCCGGGCCTGGGCGACGTGGGTGTAGATCTGGGTGGTGGACAGGTCGCTGTGGCCCAGCAGCATCTGCACCACGCGCAGATCGGCGCCGTGGTTGAGCAGGTGGGTGGCGAAGGCGTGGCGCAGGGTGTGCGGCGATAGCCCCTTGTGAATACCGGCGTTGAAGGCATGTTTCTTGATCAGGTACCAGAAGGCCTGGCGGGTCATGCCGGCACCGCGCCGGGTGGGGAAGAGGGCATCACAGGGGCGGCCGTGGAGCAGTTCCTGACGCGGGCCATGCAGAAAACGCCGCAGCCAATCCAGTGCCTCTTCGCCCAGGGGCACCAGGCGCTCCTTGCCACCCTTGCCGACCACCTGCACCACCCCCTGATTCAGGCCCAGCTGATCCGGCCGCAGCCCCACCAGTTCGGACACGCGCAGACCGGTGGCGTAGAGCACCTCCAGCATGGCGCGATCACGCAGGCCCTCGGCGCTGCTGGTATCCGGCGCTGCCAACAGGGCCTCCACCTCGGTCTCGCTGAGGGACTTGGGCAGGGGTCGGCCCAGTTTGGGTGACTCGATGCGTGCCGTGGGATCGACCTCAATCTGCCCCTCGCGCAGGGCGTGGCGATAGAACTGACGCAGACAGGAGAGCAGGCGGGCGCTGGAGCGGCCCTTCTTGCCGCGCTCAAACTGCACCGCCAGATACTGCTGCAGATCGGCGCGCTCGGCCGCCAGCAGGGACCTGCCCTGCCCCTCCAGCCAGAGCGCCAGCTGGCGCAGATCGGTCTGATAGGCACTGAGGGTATTGTGCGCCAGCCCCCGCTCCAGCCAGAGGGCATCGGCGAACTGCTCGATCAGGGGGTTGTCTTTGGGACAGCCCGTTTGAGCCGACTCAGACCCAGTCAAGCCCTACCCCCTCATGGCGCAGCAGCCAGCGTTTGATCTGCAATTGCTCGCCCTGGGTCTGGCCGCAGTAGCCGCCAAGGCCCTGTTTGGCCAGCACCCGGTGACAGGGCACCACCAGGGGGCAGGGATTGGCCCGGCAGGCGTTGCCCACCGCCTGCGCCGAGCTGCCCAGCTGCCGTGCCAACTGGCCATAGCTGCGGGTCTGACCGGGCGGTATCTGCAACAGGGCCTGCCAAACCCGGCGTTGAAAGTCGGTGCCGCGCAGATCCAGTGGCAGAGCTATGGGCCTGTGGCCGTCGGTAAAATAGTCGAGCAGGGGCTTGCAAAGCCATTCGTGGCCCAGGGCCCTCAGGGGGATCGACAAAAACCCGGGCTGTTTTGCGGCAAGAAAGTCCAGGCTGACCAAGCGCCCATCGGCATGGGACAGGCGCAGCCAGCCCAGGGGCGAGTCCATCCGGGTCTGGACAAGAGGGGTATCCATAAGGCGCATACTCACGAAAACTATTATCCTAACGATCATGTAGCGAGCAGCGCCACCCCGGAACATGAAACACCTTCTTGTGCGCTTCGGGACTCGGGGTTCGGGACTCGGGACTCGAAAATTGCCACGGATGTTTCACAGTAAGGATCATGCCTGTCTGAGCCAGGCGTGGGGTACCTCGGCCCTGGCGGTTTGACTCGCCGAGTGCAACTCGGCGCTCCCAGATGCAACAATGCCATTGCCCCTGTTGAGTCCGCGAGTTCGTTTGCGGACATCAATAAAGACCAAACACAAACCCGGACCCATACATGACCGATCCATCACCCTTCTGGCAACGCAAGACACTGGAACAACTCAGCCGGGAAGAGTGGGAATCCCTCTGCGACGGCTGTGGCAAATGCTGCCTGAACAAGCTGGAGGATGGCGACAGCGGGCAGATCCAGTACACCAACGTGGCCTGTAACCTGCTGGACCTGAGCAGCTGCCAGTGCTCCGACTACCCCAATCGCTCGCTACGGGTGCCCGAGTGCGTCACCCTGACGCCGAAAAACAGCCGCGAGCTGAACTGGATGCCGACCAGCTGCGCCTATCGCCTGCTGGCGGCGGGCAAGGACCTGCCCCTGTGGCACCCCCTGATCAGCGGCGACCGCAGCGCCATGCAGCGCGCCGGGCAGTGCATCTGCGGCCGGGTGATCCACGAAAGGGACGCCGACAGGCTGGAGCACCACCTGATCAGCTGGGTGAGTTGACCCTGTATCCCTGCCATCGTCTGGCCTTGGCCTGTCACGGGGCATAGGTCAACGGCTTGGCCAAGACACAAGGGCAATCAGGTAATCATTTAGCTGCAATCCATTGATTTAGCTCTGTGGTTTAACCCACGAATTGGGGATCAATGCAGCAGATGGCCAAAGTTTCCGATCAGGTAGATACCGGCGACGATCCCGGCCAGGGGTAGCGCGGTGATCATGGCGGCGGCGCAGATCCAGCGGTTACCAGGGCCGAACAGGGAGGCCAGGGCGAGCAGCACCCCTGCCGCGCCCAGGCCGGTGGCACCGAAGAAGTAATTCCGCACGCACTGGGTACCACAGGTCCGGTCATCCAGATGACCCGATAGCAGATTAACGAATACCAGTATCAGCAAGACCCAGCCGCCCAATGAGAGCAACAAGCCCAGGGGTGCAGTCAATTTCATCTCTCGGTTCTCCTCAGTGAAGGCGTGTCGATTAAGGCGGGCTCACAGGCCCTGTTGTTGTGCGGCAAGATTACCGCGACTCAGGGGCCTCTGACAAAGGCTAATTGTCCCCAACCGACAGGGACTGGTCCGCTTCAGGCCAGAGAATGAAACAGTTCCCAGGCGCTTCGAGACTCGGAATGCAGGGCCGAGCCTTCAGGCCAGCCACTTACCGCTGAGCGCTGACGGCTGGAACTCACCCCACCCACAGCCGCGCATTGCGGAACAGACGCAACCAGGGGCCGTCATCGCTCCAGCCATCCGGGTGCCAGGAGTGCTGCACGGCGCGGAACACCCGCTCCGGATGGGGCATCATGATGGTCACTCGGCCGTCGCTGTTGCACAGGCCGGTGATGCCGTCGGGCGAGCCGTTGGGATTCGCCGGGTAGCGGCGGGCCGGCTCGCCGCTGTTTTCGATGAAGCGCAGGCCGATCAGCCCCTCTGCCGCTTGCTGATGGGCGGCATCGCGGAACTCGGCGCGGCCCTCGCCGTGGGCCACGGCGATGGGCATGCGTGAGCCGGCCATGCCCGCCAGCAGGATCGACGGCGAATCCAGCACCTCCACCAGCGAGAAACGGGCCTCGAACTGCTCCGAGCGGTTGCGCACGAAATGCGGCCAGTGATCGCTGCCAGGGATCAATTCGTGCAGGTTGGAGAGCATCTGGCAGCCGTTGCACACCCCCAGGGCGAAGCTGTCGCTACGGGCAAAGAAGGCCTGGAACTGGTCGCGGCTGCGCGAGTTGAACAGGATCGACTTGGCCCAGCCCTCACCGGCGCCGAGCACATCGCCATAGGAGAAACCGCCGCAGGCCACCAGACCCTTGAACTGGGCCAGCTCCACCCGGCCGCTGTGGATGTCCGACATGTGCACATCGATGCAGTCAAACCCAGCGCGGTGGAAGGCGGCGGCCATTTCCACCTGACCGTTGACCCCCTGCTCGCGCAGTATCGCCATCGCGGGCCTCGCCCCCAGATTGAGCATAGGTGCGGCCGGGTTCTGATTTAGATCAAAGCTGAGCTGCACCTGCAGGCCAGGGTTTGGCTCGGCGATGCGGGCGTGCTCCTCATCGGCGCACTCGGGGTTGTCGCGCAGGCGCTGCATCTGCTGGCTGGTCTGGCTCCAGGCCTGTTGCAGCTCCACCCGGCTCATTTCCAGCAACAGCTTGCCGGCGTGGAACAAACGGATTTGATCGCTGGCGTTGGGGCTGCCGATAATCCGGCTGTGCTTGCCCAGACCCAGCTCGCCGATGCGCTGCAGCAGTTGCTGGCTGTGCTCCCGGCGTACCTGCAGCACTACCCCCAGCTCTTCGCAGAACAGGGCCTTGCGCGGGTTATCCCCCAGGCCATCGAGGCGAATGTCAAGGCCGCAGCGGCCGGCAAAGGCCATCTCGCACAGGGTCACCGCCAGGCCGCCATCGGAGCGGTCGTGGTAAGCCAACAGCAAGCCCTGCTGGCGGCATTCCACCAGCAGCTGGAACAGCGCCTTGAGCAACTCGGGGTCGTCCAGATCCGGCCCCTGTCGCCCCAGTTGGCCATAGACCTGGGCGAGACAGGAGGCGCCCATGCGGTTCTTGCCCTGACCCAGATCGATCAGGATCAGGTCGCTGTCGCCCTGATCCAGGCGCAACTGCGGCGTCAGGCAGCGGCGCACATCGGCCACCGGGGCAAAGGCGGAGACGATGAGCGACAGGGGCGCGGCCATTTCCCGCGGCTTGTCGCCCTGCTGCCAGACGGTCTTCATGCTCATGGAATCCTTGCCCACCGGGATGGCGATACCCAGTTGCGGGCACAGCTCCATGGCCACCGCCTGCACTGTGTTGTAGAGCTTGGCGTCCTCGGCGGTGTGGCCGGCGGCGGCCATCCAGTTGGCCGAGAGCTTGATGTCGCCCAGGCGCTGCACGTCCGCCGCCGCCAGGTTGGTGATGGCCTCGGCCACCGCCATGCGCCCGGAGGCGGGGGCCTTGAGCAGCGCCAGGGGGCTGCGCTCGCCCATGGCCATGGCCTCACCGGCGTAGCCCTGGTAGTCGCTGAGGGTGACGGCGCAGTCGGCCACCGGCACTTGCCAGGGCCCGACCATCTGATCCCGCGCCACCAGGCCGGTGATGGATCTGTCGCCGATGGTGATGAGGAAGGTCTTATCAGCCACCGTCGGCAACCTAAGCAGCCGCAGCAGGGCCTCCTTGAGGTCGATGTCGCCCAGTTCCAGCTTCTTTTTGTGGAAGGGGCGGCGATGCACATCGCGCAGCATCCGCGGTGGCTTGCCGAACAGCAGGGACATGGACATGTCGATGGGCTGATTGCCGAACTGGGCGTCCCCCAGCAGTAGGCGTTGTTCCTCGGTGGCCTCGCCGACCACCGCATAGGGGCAGCGTTCGCGCTCGCAGATGGCCTGGAAATCGTCCAGGCGCTCGGCATCCACCGCCAGCACATAGCGTTCCTGGGACTCGTTGCACCAGATTTCCATGGGTGACATGCCGGAGTCATCGCAGGGCAGGGTGCGCAGCTCGAAACGGCCGCCGCGGCCGCTGTCGTGCACCAGCTCCGGCAGGGCGTTGGACAGACCGCCGGCGCCGACATCGTGGATGAACAGAATGGGGTTGGCCTCGCCCTGGGCCCAGCAGCGGTCGATGACCTCCTGGCAGCGCCGCTCCATCTCCGGGTTGGCCCGCTGTACCGAGGCAAAGTCCAGGTCCGCAGCGGAGCGGCCAGAGTCCATTGACGAGGCGGCACCGCCACCCAGGCCGATGAGCATGGCCGGACCGCCGAGGACCACCAGGGGCGTGCCGGCGGGGAAGGGTTTTTTCTCGACGTGCTCGGCGCGGATGTTGCCCGAGCCGCCGGCGAGCATGATCGGCTTGTGGTAGCCGCGTAGTTCCTCACCGTCAGGGCCGGGCACCGCCATTTCATAGCTGCGGAAGTAGCCGCACAGGTTGGGGCGGCCGAATTCGTTGTTGAAGGCGGCCGAGCCGATGGGGCCTTCGAGCATGATGTCCAGGGCCGAGACAATCCGCTCGGGGCGGCCGAAGTCCTGCTCCCAGGGCTGCTCGGCACCGGGGATGCGCAGGTTGGAGACGGAAAAGCCGGTGAGCCCCGCCTTGGGCTTGGAGCCCTGGCCGGTGGCGCCCTCATCGCGGATCTCGCCGCCGGAGCCGGTGGCGGCACCTGGGTCGGGGGAGATGGCGGTGGGATGGTTGTGGGTCTCCACCTTCATCAAAATATGGATCGGCTCCGCCGATTCCACATAGCGGCCGGTCGCCGGATCGGCGAAGAAGCGCAACCCCTGCGGGCCTTCCATCACTGCGGCGTTGTCGCTGTAGGCGGAGAGCACGCCGGCGGGGGAGACCTCGGTGGTGTTGCGGATCATCTTGAACAGGGAGTCGGGCTGGCGCTCGCCATCGATGATCCAGTCGGCGTTGAAGATCTTGTGCCGGCAGTGCTCGGAATTGGCCTGGGCAAACATCATCAGCTCCACGTCCGTGGGATTACGCTCCAGGGCCTGGAAGCTGTCCACCAGGTAGTCGATCTCGTCCGCCGACAGGGCCAGGCCCAGCTCGCTGTTGGCCTGCACCAGGGCCTCGCGGCCGCCTTCGAGGACATCGACGCTGATCATCGGCCGTGGTTCGGCGTGGCGGAACAGGGCCTCGGCCTCGTCCAGATCGAACCAGACCTGCTCGGTCATGCGATCCTGCAGCAGGGAGGCGGCACTATTCAGCTGAGCCTGATCCAGACCTGCCTTGCCCGCATTGAGATAGTAAGCAATACCGCGCTCCAGCCGACGGATCTGGCTCAGGCCGCAGTTGTGGGCGATGTCGCTGGCCTTGGACGACCAGGGCGAGATGGTGCCGGGGCGAGGTGTCACCAGCAGCAGCTGACCTTCGGGTTCATGGCTGGCGCGCTTGGGGCCGTAGCGCAGCAGGGCTTCAAGCACCGAAAGCTCGGCGGCATCCAGGGCTTGTTCCAAATGGGGCTCCAGCTCGGCAAAGTGGCAGTACTCGGCGTACAGCTCCAATTCCAGACCCGGTGCCAGACCCAGGGCATCGGCCAGGCGTTGTTGCAGCTTGTTGAGACGAAATTCAGAAAGGGCCGGGGCCCCGCGCAGAACCAGCATCAGGTTTGCCTTTTGAGGGAAAGATGCCGCAATCATAACGAAAATGACGCGCGAATGGGCAGCATCCTTGCGGCCACAGACAGCTGGCAAGGCCCCCTGCCCGCCCCAAGACAAATATGATTATGATTCAAAATCAACAGGATAAGATATATTTACGGTCTCTTTGTGCGGCGCACAAAAAAATTCTTGACAGTCCAGGGATTGTCTCCTATTCTTCTCCTCAGCGTATGTTGCGTTGCACAATTTTCTGACAACCAAACGGGAGAGACCCAAATGAAGACTGCAAAAGAAAACCTCGACATGATCAGCGACCTGAACAGCAAGGGCTATGACAACCTGCGTCAGCTCGGCGAACTCAACCTGACCACCTGGAACCGGATGATGGAAACCCAGCTGAGCACCTACAGCCAGCTGATGGAAAGCGCCATCAACCAGACCAAGGCGGTGACCGAGGCCAAGACCTACCAGGATGCCCTGCGCACCCAGCTGGAAATGGGCCGTAACCTGGGCGAGACCCTGATCGGCAAGACCCGCGAAATGGCCGAAATGAGCCAGCAGGTGGGTGCCGAGTACCGCAGCTGGTTTGAAAAGAACCTGGCCGCCGGCAAGGAAGAGTTCGATAAAGCGGCTGCAAAGGCCGCCTGATTCGTGTCATCATAAGCGCCAAGGCCCGCCCCGCAAGGGCGGGTTTTTTTTATCCTGAATTTAGGCCCTAAACCGGATCGCAAAGAACGCCAAGAACACGCAAAGGGCGCAAAGGGATTAAAAGCTGTGCCTGATTATCCCTGCATCTCAGCCATTATCTTGGCTCGGCTGGCTGTGCATGCCAGGTGCGGAAGATTTAATCCTTTGCGTGCTCTGCGCTCCTCAGCATTCTCTGCGTCCTTATAAGTTCAACCCACTTATCCCATCACATCCCTGGAGAAAAACATGAGTTGCACCAACAAAATTGCCGTAGTTACCGGTGGTCTGGGCGGTATTGGCACCGCCATCTGTCGTCGTCTGGCCCAGGAAGGGGCCAAGGTGATTGCCACCTATCACCCCTCCGAGGCGGACAAGGTCGAGGCCTGGCTGGCCGACCAGGGCGGCGATGCCGAGGCCGTGGTGGGTGATGTCTCCAGCGCCGAGGACAGCGCCCGCATGATGGGCGAGGTCCTGGCCAAGCACGGCCGGGTGGATATTCTGGTCAATTGCGCCGGTATTACCCGCGACACCACCATGAAGAAAATGAGCGCCGAGCAGTGGGATGCGGTGATCCACACCAACCTCAGCAGCGCCTTCTACGTCACCCAGCCGGTGTGGAACAGCATGATCGAGAACGGCTTTGGCCGGGTGATCAACATCTCTTCGGTGAACGGCCAGCGCGGCCAGTTCGGTCAGGCCAACTACGCCGCCGCCAAGGCCGGTATGCACGGCTTCAGCATGACCCTGGCCTACGAGGGTGCCACCAAGGGCGTCACCGCCAACACCATCTCCCCCGGTTATGTGGAAACGGCCATGACCGCCGCCATGCGCGATGACGTGCGCGAGTCCATCGTTGCCGGCATCCCCATGCGCCGCATGGGCAAACCCGAGGAAATCGCCCACGCCGTGGCCTTTGTGGCCGACGACAACAGCACCTACCTCACCGGCGCAAACATTCCGGTGAATGGCGGACTGTTTATTCACTAGCCGTCAGCTGCCAGCGATCAGCCTTCAGCGGCCAGCTGGGGGTTGCCAGGGCTGTTTAAAGCCTCTCTCCCCAACCCCTCTCCCCGTCGGGGAGAGGGGTTTTTCTGCTAACGGCTGGCAGCTGACCGCTCTCCGGGCTACAAATGCCGACGTACCTCAACCACATCCGGCTCGTCGGAATTGTGGACGATGCGAAAGCCCAGCTTTTGGCACATGCGCAGCATCTTGCTGTTGTTGGACAGCACCTCCCCTTCCATCACCTCTATGCCCCGGTCGCGGGCGACGAACATCAGCCGCTGCAACAGGTGGCGGCCTATGCCCTGGCGTTGCCATTCGTCCCCCACGGTGAGGGCAAACTCACAGGAATGCCGGTCTGAATTACTGACATAGCGCACCACGCCCAGGATGCGCGCCTGCGGGGTGTCTTCGTTGATGATGGCGATCAGGGCCATCTCCCGGTCGTAGTCGATCTGGGTGAAGCGTGCCAGCATCAGCGGGCTGAGCTTGTCCAGGCTCTGCATGAAGCGGAAATAGCGGCTCTCCGCCGACAGGTTTTCGACAAACTGCTTCTCGCAGCCGGCATCCTCCGGGCGGATCGGGCGGATCACCACGTTACTGCCATCGGGCAGCTGCCAGGTGCTCTCCAGCTCTGGTGGATAGGGGTGTATGGCCATGTGATCGTAGCGTGAGGTGCTGGTCTTAGGTGGCCCGACGCGGATACGGGCGTCCAGCGCAATCACCCCCTGCTCGTCCACCAGCAGGGGGTTGATGTCCATCTCGCGGATCTCGGGCAGCTCGCAGGCCATCTCCGATATGCGCTGCAGTACCTCCACCAGGGGGGCCAGGTTGGCCTCGGGGAAGTTGCGGAACTTGCGCAGGAACTGGGCCATACGGGTGCCCGAAATCAGCTGCTTGCTGAGGTATTCGTTCAACGGCGGCAGGGCCACCTGGGAGTCGGCAAACACCTCTGAGGCCACGCCACCGGCACCGAAGCGGATCACCGGGCCGAACACCGGGTCCTGGATGATACCGAGCATGATCTCCCGGCCGTGGGGGCGATTGGCCATGGCCTCCACCGTGACCCCTTCCAGCCGTGCCTCGGGCACCTGTGCCGCCACCTCTTCCATCATTTCGCGAAAGGCGGTGCGTACGCTGCGCGGTTCATTAATATTCAGCCGCACCCCGGAGACATCGGACTTGTGCTCTATGCTGGGGCAATTGATCTTCATCGCCACCGGCAGACCCAGGTTCTCGGCGGCAATCAGGGCCTCGGCGGCGGAGGAGACGTTGATCGCCGGCGAGACCGGGATATGAAAGGCGCGCAGCAGGGCCTTTGACTCGGTATTGCTCAGCACGCTGCGCCGATCGCCTAGGGCGTTTTCGATAATCAGCCGCACCCCTTCCACATCGGTCTCGCTCTGCCGCGACAGCGGCGGCGGCACCTGCAGCAAGACCTTTTGATTACGCCGGTAACAGGCCAGGTAGCCAAAGGCATCCACCCCGGCCTCGGGGCTGCGGAATTGAGGAATGCCCGCCTCGCCGAACAGGCGGCGCGCCTCGCGTACCATCAACTCGCCCATCCAGCAGGCCAGCACCGGTTTGCGCGACTGCTTGGCGGCGGCGATTACTCCCTCGGCGCAGGCGGTGGGGTCGGTCATCGCCTGGGGGGCCAGCAGTACCAGCACGCCGTCCACGTTCTTGTCCGCCAGCACCAGCCGGGTGGCGTCCTCATAGCGTTGGTGGTCGGCATCGCCTAGGATGTCAACCGGGTCGCTGTGGGACCAGTGCCCCGGCAATACCTCGCTGAGTTTCTCTATGGTCTCCTTGGCCAGTTCCGCCAGGGGTACATGCAGGTCGCTGGCGCGGTCCGCCGCCATCACGCCGGGGCCGCCACCATTGGTGACTATGGCCAGCCTGGCCCCCTCCACGCGCACATTGGAGGCCAGGATGCGGGCGGCGGCAAACAACTGGCTGACGGTGTGCACGCGCACGGCACCGGCGCGTTCCACCACGCTATCGAACACCGCATCACTGCCCACCAGGGCACCGGTGTGGGATACCGCAGCGCGGGTGCCGCTCTCGCTGCGGCCGGATTTGACCACCACCACGGGCTTCAGTCGGGCCGCCACGCGCAGGCCGCTGATAAAGCTGCGGGCATCGTTCACCCCCTCCACATAGAGCAGTATGCTCTTGGTCTCGGGGTCCACCGCCAGGTAGTCCAGCACATCGCCAAAGCCCACATCGGCGGTGGCCCCGAGGGAGGCCACGGCGGAAAAGCCAAAGCCCTCGCTGTTGGCCCAGTCCAGCAGGGCGGTGCAGAAGGCACCCGATTGGGCCACCAGGGCCACCTTGCCGGTCTGCACCTGGCTCTTGGCCGAGGTGGCATTGAGGCCGATGCGGGGACGGATGATACCCAGGCAGTTCGGACCCATCAGAGGGATGTTGTGGGTCTTGGCGATATCGACGATCTCGTTTTGCAGGGATTCGCCGCGCGGCCCGGTCTCGGCAAACCCGGCGGAGATGACAATGGCGGCGCGCACGCCCAGATCACCGGCCTCGCGCATCATCGTCGGGATCTGCTCGGCGGGCACGGCGAACACCACCAGGTCGATGGGGTGATCTATAGCCCGCAGCCTGGGGTAACAGGGCAGCCCCTGGATCGCTTCGCAGTCCGGGTTGACCGGATAGATCTCTCCCTTAAAACCGCATTCCTGCATGTTGCGCAGGATCTGGCCACCGACCGAATGGGCCTCGTCGGAGGCACCGACAATGGCCACGGAACCGGGTTCAAACAGGGTCTTGAGGTAGTGCTTCTTCATATAATGTATCCAGATAATACGGGGTCAGCTATGAGTTTAGATGAAATTTGCTGCGCCGCAACAAGAAAATGCTGCAACGCAACAACTTCACCCACAAAGATAATGCAAGAAAGCCCCGAACCGAGGGCAAGGCAAGCGGGCAAGCAACGGCTCTGGCAGTGGCGTCAACCTGAAGATGGGGTTTGGCTGTCCCGGCGAGCCCTCGTTAAAAGGAAGCAGAGGATGTTTTCTTTCCACGCCCCTGGGGTAGAATTGGCCGCAAGGAGAACCCCATGCCCATAGCCCTCATCAGCCACAGCGACTGCCTTCTGCACGAGATGGGAGGCGCGCATCCGGAACAACCGGCCCGTCTGCACGCCATCAACGACCGCCTGATTGCCTCCCATCTGGGCATGGTACTGCATCAATATGACGCCCCTGCGGCCAGCCGCGAACAGCTGCTCATGGTCCACCAGCCGGCCTATCTGGACCGGGTCTTCACAGCGGAGCCCGAGCAGGGTCTGACTTGGCTGGACGGCGATACCGCCATGGGACGTCACAGCCTGAGCGCCGCCCTGTACGCCGCCGGCGCAGGCATCCTCGGGGTGGATCTGGTGCTGGGAGGAGAGGTGGATCAGGCCTTTTGCGCCGTGCGCCCACCCGGCCATCACGCCGGGCCTGACTACGCCATGGGCTTTTGCATCTTCAACAACATCGCAGTTGCCGCTTATCATGCGATCCAGAATCATGGCCTGGAGCGCATCGCCATCATCGATTTCGATGTCCACCACGGCAACGGTACCCAGGACATAGTCGGCGGGGATGAGCGCATCCTGTTCTGCTCCAGCTTCCAGCACCCCTTCTACCCCGGCAGCGGCTTTGCGGACAATCCGGGCAACGTGATCAATCTGCCCCTGCCCGCGCTGACCGACGGCAAGGCCTTGCGCCAGGCCATCAGCGAGCGCTGGCTGGGCCAGATCCAGGCCTTCGCCCCGCAGCTGATTCTCATCTCCGCCGGCTTTGACGGCCATCAGGCCGACGACATGGCCCAGTTCAATTTGGTGGATGCCGACTACGGCTGGATCACCAGCCGACTGATGGACCTGGCCCGGATCAGCGCCCAGGGCCGTATCGTCTCCCTGCTGGAAGGCGGCTACGAACTGCACGCCCTGGCCCGCAGCGTCGAGGCCCACCTCAAGGCCTTCATAGGCGAGGTCTAGGAGCCTGTCGGATTTAGGATGCTCCTACTGCGCCGGTGGGAAGAACGGCTCAAATTTCCCCGATTTTTCGTTGCGTAGGCCAACTATGCGCCTCAAAATCGTGAAAATTTGTTCTCGCTCTCCCACCTTGCTCGCTACGGGCACCTAAACCCGACAGGCTCCTAGGGGCCTGTCGGGTTTAACGGGGCAGCCAAATTTCAGAAGTCACATAAGGCAACTGGAATTTTGCAATTTCTGATCAATCATGGCCTTTTTTCGACAATCCGACAGGCTCCCAGTCATGCAACGACCCGACCCTGGCAATGGCGTCACTCCCGGCCAACTGATCCGCTGGTTCGCCGCTGGCCTGTTCCTGCTTGGCACCCTCTCACTGAGCAGCAAACACGGCCTGGGCCTGGCCGGCCTGCTGTTCGGCCTCATCTTTCTGGCCATCACCGGCAGCCTGGTGCATTTTCTGGCCAAGGGGGTGGATGCCCTGGTCCATCAACGTCGGCGCGAGGCCGATGAAAATGAGGCCCGAAAACGGCTCTGCCAGGAACGTGGCTGGGTCTTTCGCCCTATCCCCGGACGCAATCTGCGCTGGCGCGTGCAACCCGGCGACAAGACCCAGGGCTGGTACCTGGACTTTCATTTGCGGGGGGGGGTACTGCCTGGGCAGGACGTGCATCAACTGGGCTTCAGCCTGCAACAATCCGGCAGTTTCCCACCCCTGCTGTTGCTGCATCGGCAGGCCGTTGAGCCGTTGAGCCGGGGATCCAGCCTCCCGGTTGTGCAGGTCGATCGGCTAACCCGTTTCAGCGGCACCGGTGCCGCCCAAGCGCAGATCACCGAGCTGGCCCGACAGCGACCCGAGGCCGGCCCCGAAGGCTATGTCTGGCTATCCCTGGAGCCTGGGCTTGGGCGCAGGCTGGGTCAGGATACCCGGCTCAACGACCGGCTACAGCAGCTGGATGCCGACCTGGAGCCCATCTATGCACGGGCCCGGGCCAACAGCAGCGGCCTGTTTCTCTACGCAGGTGCCGAGGGCCTGGAATTCAATGGCCTGACCGTCTTCATGTCCGCCGAGATGATCACCCTGGCCATAGATATCCTGGAGCGTCTGAAGACGCATGGGTCCGGCCCTCATGCCATGGGTTGATCCTGACTTCGGCAGTTAAGTGTCGAGTATCGCCGCAAGGCCAACGGAGGCAAAACCGGGATTGCGGATGTGTCGAGTCCAGGGTGCAGGTCTAATAGCGGTCTGGGCGCAGCAGGGGCTGCCGGGGTCGATGATCCTTGGCCTTCAGGCGCTGCTCCAGCTCCTGTTGCAGCAACTCCAGGGCGCGGTTTCTGATACGCGAGGCCCCTTGGTGATAGTGCAGCACGGTGCAGGGGATGGGTTCGTGCAGGCCGCGCTGGGCGGGTTCCTGGAACTCGGTCCAGGCGAGAATGGGTAGATCATACAGGCTGGAGTCGATGACCACCCAGCTGTCCCGGTCCAGATAAAGGGACAGGGGCGGCAGCCCCTCCAGGCCGAAGCAGGCCTCGAACCGCTTGCGCGCCAAATAACGCCGCCAGACATTCCACGCCCCGGCAGGGATTTTCGACGGGTAGCTGTCCAGCAGCGGCAGGTCACGCAGGCGCTCGTACATTTTTCCTCCTAGAAGCCGCCAGCCTCCAGCGGTCAGCAGTCAGCCACCAGCTTTCAGCGGTCAGCAATACAGCCCCGTAGCCCGGATGCAGCGAAGCGGAATCCGGGGTTGCCGCTAGGCAGGGCCACACCTATCCCGTTGCACCTCCGAGCCAGCGCTCGGAGCTCCCAGGATGAGAGGCGAACCCCAATGTTGTTTCACAGTAAAAGCTGACGGCTAACTGCTGGCAGCTGGCAGCTTACCCGGTTATTGCTGCAAACACATTGGGCAGGCGTTCCGGCAGGCGTTCGACGTTATCGACAATGGAGTAGTTGTTTTCGCCGAAGATGCGCGCGACGTAGCGGTCGGCGTTGGGGTCCAGGGTCAGGCAGTAGGTATGTATGCCCTTCATCGCCAGGTCTTCCACCGCCTTTTTGGCATCGTTGCGCAGGTACTGGGGGTCGCGCTCGTCGATGTCCGCCGGTTCGCCGTCGGTGACCAGCAGCACCAGCCGTTTCTGCGCCGCTTGCTGGGTCAGGTGCCAACCGGCGTGGCGCAGGGCCGCGCCCATACGGGTGGAAAGGCCACCCTTCATGCCCGCCATGCGTGCCTTGGCCTCGTCGTTGTAGCCTTCGTTGAAGTCCTTGAAGCGGTAGTACTGCACATCGTGCCGGCCATCGGAGGCAAAACCGTGCACGGCGAAGTTGTCGCCGATGGAGTCTATGGCCCAGGCCAGCAGGCCCGAGGCCTCGCGGGTCAAATCGAGGACGCTGGGCTGCTCGCTGTAGCCTTCGTCGTCCGGATCCAGATCGCCTATCTTCAGGTTGGTGGATTCGGACAGATCCAGCAGCAGGACGATGGACAGGTCGCGCACATGGCGGGTGATGCGGATGTTGATGCGCGGGTCAGGCATGATGCCGCGGCGAATGTCGATCATGGCGCGCACCGCGGCGTTCAGGTCCAGCTCCTCGCCCTCCTCGTAGCCGCGGCGACGGACTATGCCCTGGGGCTGCATGGCGTCGATCAGGTGACGGATGCGCGAGGCGATGGGCTTGTGCTTGACCAGGATCTCGTCCATCCGTTCGGGGTCGGCCTTGCCCTGGCGGCGCTCGATCACCGTGGCCCAGTCCGGCCGCGCCAGCTGCACCTGATAGTCCCATTCGTGGTAGTGATAGGGGTCGGAGACCGGCTCGACGCCCTCCATCTGGTTCCAGCTCTTGGTGGTTTCCAGGTCGTCCTCGTAGGGGAACAGCTCGGAGGAGAGGACCAGGATTTCGTCCGGGTTGCCGTGGGTCATCTCCGAGTCGATCTCATCGACAAACTCCATCACGCTGACATAGCGCCGTTTGGGACCCTGTTGTTCGGGGATGTAGTCGTCCCCCTGGGAGATGAACATATTGTCAACGAATTCCCAGATATAGCGGTTGTCATCGCGGTAGGGAATGGGCCAGTCGGAGAGGATACGCACGCTGGGCAGGGGTGCCAGGGCAAGGATGCGGTTGTAGAAATCCACCCCGGCCATCCAGCTCAGATTGCGGGCATAGGGGTCGGCCTCCAGCTTGGTGCGAAACTCGCCGGCCACCTGGCTGATCAGCGGCTGGGGGTCGTTGTAGTCCGGGTCCATGATGGCGCGGGTGACGCGCAGCATGTAGTCCATCATCTCGTGAGGCTGGCCGAACTCGTCATCCTTGCCCGGCTGGGTGGTGTAAAAGGATAGCCAGAGTTTGCGCAGGCCGGGGAACTCCTGATAGGCAAGATATTCGATGCGCGCATCCTCGAACAGCTCGATGAAGCGCATCTGCGCCTGGGACAGCTGCTCGCCGGAGATCGCCTCGCGGGTATAGACCAGGTGCGCGGCGGCGTGAGCGGCGGCGGCGCGGTAGATCTCCATGCCGTCGATGCCGCGAAAGGGGTCGTAGGCGTCCGGTATGTGGATCTGAAAGTCTTCGATGAAGGGCTTGAGGCCGCGCTTGGTCTCGTAGTCCCCCGCCGTTGGGCGCATGAGGAAGGCGCGGGCCCAGAGGGCGCGCAGGTAGAAGTTGAGCCGACGCTGGTTGTCGATGAACAGGGTACCCCGGCGCTCCCGTTGCAGCACGGACTTGGCCGATTCGGTGTTGAGGCCGAAGTAGGCCATCTGGCCGTCGAGATCCCGTTGATGGGCCTGGGCACCCCACATGGCCCAGCGCCGCAGGCCACCAAGGGTGAGTTTGGAGAGCAGCTCGTCGAGCACCTCCATCATCGGCCGCAGACCGCGCGGCGCCTTACCGGCCAGCTGATGCAGCAGCTTCAGATAGCCGCGCATGACCTCGGCATCGCCCAAACGCTGGGCCGCCAGGGGCATGTTGGCCATCATCAGGGTGATGACGGTGCCAGAGGTGTGGGAGGACAGCTTCATCAGCGCCTCGACGATGTCGGGGATGACATCCTCGCCCACCTCCTTGACCACCCCGGGCATTTCCTGCACATAGGTCAGTACCAGGTCCTGACCCCGGCCGAGGGTGCACATGGCGCGCATGCCCTCCAGGTAGTTCTGCAGGCCACGGGGCGACATCACCCGCGATGCCTCGTGATAAGACGACTCCAAGGCCTCGCGGTGCTCGTGGTCCTCGGCACTCAGGCAGCTGACGTACTCACTAAAATCAATGCTCATGAAAAAGCCTCCAGCCGTCAGCTGTCAGCGGCCAGCTTTTTTTAGCTAGCCAGCCAACAGCTGGCGGATTTCTCGATAAATCTATTAGCCTTCAGCTGCCAACCGTCAGCGGCCAGCTTTTAGTTGCTAGCCGCCAGTTTATTCAGCAGGCCAGCTATCATCTGACGGACCTCTCGGCAAAGCCCCTGCAGAACCTGACTCTGATTCTGCGGCATGTAACCCAGGTCGGCAGCCAGCAGCAGCTGATATTCCAGTTCACAGCAAGAGCCAGAAGCAATGTACAAAAAGCGTGAAAAATCCTTATCACTGCTCCGGCCATAACCCTCGGCAATATTCGAGGGTATGGAGACGGCGGCCCGGCGCATCTGACTGGTCAGCCCAAATCGCTCGCTTTCTGGCATCTGCTGGGTCTCGGCATAAAGCGCCAAGACCAAATGATGGGACTTCTCCCAAACCTGCAAACGCCTGAAATCCCTCACGGCGATACGCGGGAAAGCTGGGCGCTGACGGCTGGCAGCTGGCGGCTAAAAATAAGTATTTACCGCCGCGGTGAGGGTATCGCGCATGTCCGGGTCGTCGGTGAGGGGGGTGACCAGGGCCATTTCGCAGGCGGACTGGGTGTCTATGCCCTTGCCGATGAGTTGCGCCGCATAGACCAGCAGGCGGGTGGACATGCCCTCGTCGAGCCCGTGACCCTTGAGGTTGCGCGAGCGCTGGGCGATCTGCACCAGCTTTTCCGCCACTTCCTTGCTGACGCCGCCTTCGTGGGCCACTATCTGGGTCTCGATCTCGCTGCTCGGGTAGTCGAAGTCCATGCCGCCGAAGCGCTGCTTGGTGGACTGCTTGAGGTCCTTCATCAGCGACTGATAGCCGGGGTTGTAGGAGATGACGATCTGGAAATCCGCGTGCGCCTGCACCAGCTCGCCCTTCTTTTCCAGCGGCAGCACGCGGCGGTGGTCGGTAAGCGGGTGGATCACCACCGTGGTGTCCTGGCGCGCTTCGACGATTTCATCCAGATAGCAGATGGCGCCGATGCGCGCGGCCACGGTGAGCGGGCCGTCCTGCCATTTGGTGCCATTGATGTCCAGCAGGAAACGGCCGACCAGGTCGGAGGCGGTCATGTCCTCGTTACAGGCGACGGTGATCAGGGGCTTTTGCAGGCGCCAGGCCATGTATTCGACAAAGCGCGACTTGCCGCAACCGGTGGGGCCCTTGAGCATCACCGGCATGCGCGCGGCATAGGCGGCCTCGTACTTGGCCACTTCGTTGCCGACGGCGCAATAGTAGGGCTCGTCTTGGATCAGATACTGCTGGCTGGTGGTGTCGCTCATGATCGGGCTCCTCAAATAGGTGCTAACCGGATGGTTACAGTGTCCGCAAATAAACGCCAATGGACGCAAATTTAGGACGCAGAGATCGCAAAGTAGCGCAGAGTACGCAGAGTTTGTTATTGCTTAACCACTCAGGCCGTTAAGCCCCGTGCCCTTTTGGAAGATGGGTCGGAGAGGGACAGTAGTCATCTCTTTGCGACCTTTGCGTATCCTTCGCGTTCTTTGCGATCCATCTCTCTCTGCGCTCTCCCCGCTTCTCTGCGTCCTTTAACACTGCGGTCTGCCAGCTGCCACTGCAGCTGGCGGGAATCGGGTCCGGCCCCTGCACGAGCAGGGGCCGGAAGGCGGCCTGGGTGATTACACCGGGGTGCCGCGGAAGACAACCATTTCAGCGCCCTTGGACTGGGCGTAGTTGTCAAAGCCGATCAGGCGCACATGGTTCTTGGGGTGCGCCTTGTGGCAGGCCTCGGCCTCGGCCAGGATGCGGTCCACGTCGGTTTCGCCGAACATGGGCAGCTTCCACATGTACCAGTAGTGGTCGAAGGCATTCTCCGGCTCAACGTGTTCCACGGCCGGGTTCCAGCCCTTGGCGACGATGTAGTCCACCTGCTTGCGGATGCGCTCGGCGTCCATCTCCGGCAGATAGGAGAAAGTCTCGAACTTGCGGCTGGTCACGTCGGCCAGGCTGGATTTGTAGTCTTGCATATCACTCATGATCTGATTCCTCAGTTGTTTGCCTCAGAGCCACAGAGATCACAGAGATGTCTGAAGTCTCTCCGCTCTATCGCTGGTTGTGGCTTAATTGCGTAGGGTCTGATGGATGCAGGCGCTTAGCCCTGCCACCGAGGCACGCAGCTGCAGATTGCCCCAAGGCTCTCTGTGTGCTCTGTGCCTCTGTGGCTGATGGCTTATTTGTGCGCCACGTCCAGCTTGTCCACGGTGTCGAATTCGAACTTGATTTCCTTCCAAGTCTCCATCGCGGCCTTCAGTTCAGGGCTGTTGGCGGCGGCGTTGGTGAGGATTTCCTTGCCTTCTTTTTCCAGTTCGCGGCCTTGGTTGCGGGCCTCGACGCAGGCCTCCAGGGCGACACGGTTGGCGGCGGCACCGGCGGCGTTGCCCCAGGGATGGCCCAGGGTACCGCCACCGAACTGCAGCACCGAGTCGTCGCCGAAGATGGACACCAGCGCCGGCATGTGCCAGACGTGGATGCCGCCAGAGGCCACCGGCATGACGCCGGGCATGGCACCCCAATCCTGATCGAACATGATGCCACGGCTGCGGTTTTCCTTGATATAGGCATCGCGCATCAGGTCGATCCAGCCGAGGGTGGCCTCGCGATCGCCTTCCAGCTTGCCGACCACGGTACCAGAGTGCAGATGGTCGCCGCCGGACAGACGCAGGGCCTTGGTCAGTACGCGGAAGTGGATGCCGTGGTTGGGGTTGCGGTCGAGCACGGCGTGCATGGCGCGGTGGATGTGCAGCAGCACACCGTTGTCGCGACACCACTGCGCCAGGCCGGTGTTGGCGCAGAAGCCGCCGGTCAGGTAGTCGTGCATGATGATGGGCGCGCCCAGCTCCTTGGCATACTCGGCGCGCTTGAACATCTCGTCCGGGGTCGGCGCGGTGACGTTGAGGTAGTGGCCCTTGCGCTCGCCGGTTTCCTTCTCGGCCTTATGGATGGCATCCATGACAAAGTCGAAGCGCTGGCGCCAGCGCATGAAGGGCTGGGAGTTGACGTTTTCGTCGTCCTTGGTGAAGTCCAGACCGCCACGCAGGCATTCGTACACGGCGCGGCCGTAGTTTTTCGCCGACAGGCCCAGCTTGGGCTTGATGGTACAGCCCAGCAGGGGACGGCCGTACTTGTTCATCTTGTCGCGCTCGACCTGGATGCCGTGGGGCGGACCGTTACAGGTCATCACATAGGCCAGGGGGAAGCGCACGTCCTCCAGACGCAGGGCGCGTACGGCCTTGAAGCCGAACACGTTGCCCACCAGAGAGGTGAAGACGTTGACCACCGAGCCCTCTTCAAACAGGTCGATCGGGTAGGCAATGAAGGCATAGAAGGAGTCGTCGCTGCCGGGTACGTCCTCGATGGCGTAGGCGCGACCCTTGTAGTAATCCAGATCGGTGAGCAGGTCGGTCCACACCGTGGTCCAGGTGCCGGTGGAGGATTCGGCGGCCACAGCGGCGGCTGCCTCTTCACGGGGTACGCCGGCCTGGGGGATGATCTTGAAACACGCCAGGATGTCGGTGTCCTTGGGGGTGTAATCGGGCATCCAGTAGGTTTCGCGGTACTCTTTCACGCCCGCATCATAAGTCTTAGCCATGGGTCTTCCTCATCTTGTATTGGGTCTGATGGGTATTGGGTCTGCCAGGACCGGTGAAGCCACCTAACCCCGGCAATAAAACCGCTTGATTTCCAGGAGAACAACCTGGAATGAAGGCAAGTATAGGGGCCTGACCTATAAATGATAGTCAGGTGTTTTGATGAAATTCATAAACGAAGACTTATGTATGCGAGTAGGAACCAGGAGACAACCTGGGTTAGGCACCCCCAATTATGCCCCCAAAATGACGGGATACCCTGGGTATTATTGGGAGTTGGCGGTAATTGACGGAAACAAAAAAGCCAGCTTTTACGCTGGCTTAGGGGGTTGGTGGGAGTAGTTGATTTAAATGGTTGGCTGGGGACGAGGGAGTCGAACCCCCACATACAGAGTCAGAGTCTGCTGTCCTACCATTAGACGAGTCCCCAATAGGGCCCTCGCGGGCCTTGGAAAAAGATTAGCGCTTGGAGTACTGCGGACGCTTGCGCGCCTTGTGCAGGCCAACCTTTTTGCGTTCGACCATGCGCGCGTCGCGGGTCAGGTAGCCGGACTGGCGCATGGGCGGGCGCAGGTCTTCATTGAACAGCGACAGGGCGCGGGCGATACCGTGACGTATGGCACCGGCCTGGCCGGTGATGCCGCCGCCGGTGACGCTGATCTTGAGGTCTACCTTGTCGAGCATCTCGACCTTTTCCAGGGGTTGACGCACGACCATGCGCGCGGTTTCGCGGCCGAAGAACTCTTCCAGGCTGCGGTTATTGATGGTGATGGCACCCTTGCCAGGGCTCAGGTAAACCCGAGCGGTGGAGGTCTTGCGGCGACCGGTGCAGTTGATTACTTCCGCCATGATGCTTTTCTTTCCCGTGGATTCAGATTTCGAGAGGTTTCGGCTGTTGTGCCTGGTGTTTATGTTCGCCCCCGGCATAGACCTTGAGCTTGTCCAGCATGGCGCGGCCCAGGGGGTTACGCGGCATCATGCCCTTGACCGCCTGCTGAATGACGCGCTCCGGCGCCTTGGCCAGCAGGCCTTCAAGATTGATCGATTTGAGGTTGCCGATGTAGCCGGTATGACGGTGATACATCTTGTCTTGCAGCTTGTTGCCGGTGACGGCAATCTTTTCCGCATTGACGATGATAATGTAGTCGCCGGTATCCACATGCGGGGTGTATTCCGGCTTGTGCTTGCCACGCAGGCGGCGTGCCACTTCACTGGCCAGGCGGCCAAGGGTCTTGCCGGAGGCGTCGATCAGGTACCAGTCACGACGCACGTCGGCCGGTTTTGTGCTTACAGTAGTCATTGAATGCTGCCCCATAGCAACTGGATTGGGTTTACCCCGAAAAAGACGGCGCAATATACAGCCCCAAAGGCGGCAAATCAAGCACCGATTATGAATTTACTCTCAGCCAGCGGGAATCCGCAGGCGCTGCACCGGCTGACCCTTGAGCAGGTGGCTTTGCAGGATCTCATCCAGGTCTTCCTGATCCACGTAACTGTACCAGATGCCCTCGGGATAGACCGCGATGACCGGGCCCTGATCGCAACGACCCATGCAGCCGGCGCTGTTGATGCGCACCCCACCCTCCTGGTGGATACCGGCCTCCTTACAGCGTTGTTTCAGGTAATTGCGGGCGTCCCGGGCGTTGTGACGGGCGCAGCAGGCGCTGCCGTCTTGCCGGTCGTTGGTGCAGAAAAACAGGTGATAACGGTAGAACATTTCCCCTCCGCTTGCTTACGGGTTGATGGCGCTGTACCCAACCAAGGTCTTTTCAGCACCGGCCCCTGGGCTGGTAAACTGCATCCTTGCCCGCAACCGACCCGACAACAGTGACCCAGCCCGCCCCGACAGAACCGACCTTGGACCGACAACGCCTGCTGCAACAGGCAGATCGCTGCGTCAAGTGCGGTCTCTGCCTGGCGGTCTGCCCGACCTATGCCCTGCTGCAGAACGAGGCGGACTCGCCCCGTGGCCGCATCGCCCTGATTCAGGGCCTGCTGGAGGGCCAGTTAGCGCACGGCGAACGGCTGGAGCAACACCTGCGCGGCTGCCTGCATTGCCGTAATTGTCAGAGCGCCTGTCCCTCGGGGGTAGAGTATAACCTGATCATCGACTCAGGCCTTGGGCTAATGCCGCCACCCTCGCCATTTCGGCTTGATCAGCTCAGCCGCTGGTCGCAACGGCCCTGGCTGCAGGGCCTGTTGCGCCTGCTCAATCCCCTGCCCCTGCGCGGCCTGGCACGGGGTCTGAGCTGGGGCAGCTGGCGGCGTTCGCTACAGCTGCTGCCCCAGGTGCAGCGGCCAGTCCCTGCCCGTGATCGGCCCGGCGCGGGGCCGGCCTTGTTTCTCGGCTGCATCGGCCAGATCAATGACAGCCCGGCGCAGCGGGCCTTTATCCAGGTCTGCGCGGCGCTGGACATCCCCCTGCGCATTCCCGCCGGCCAGGCCTGCTGTGGCGCCCTGCACCGCCATCAGGGGCTGGTACAGCGCACCCAGCCGATGCAGGCGGCCAATGCCCAGGCCTTTGCCGGGGCCGAGCGCCTGATCAGCCTGAGCAGCGGTTGCGCCGCCGAATTGCAGCAGCAGTTTGGCCAGCGGGTTGAAGACCCCAGCGCCTTTCTGCAGCGCCAGAGTTGGCCTGCGGGGCGGTTGCGGCCATTGAACGCCAAGGTGGCGCTGCACAGCCCCTGTTCCCTGCGCAATGTGCTGGATACGGCGGAATCGGTCCGGCAGTTGCTGGGGCGCATCCCCCAGCTGCGCCTGGAGGCGCTGGCTAACGGCCACGGCTGCTGCGGCGGGGCCGGTCTGCAGCTCCTGAAACAGGACGGATTGGGCGAGCGGCTGGCGCAGCCCCTGCTCGATCAGCTGGAGCAGATGCGGCCGGATATACTGGTCACCTCCAGCAGCGGCTGCGCCCTGCAACTGCGTCAGGCCCAGGCCCAGCGCGGGCTGAACCTGGAGGTGATCCACCCGGTCGAACTCATCGCTCGGCAGTTACTGTGAAACATCCGTGGCAAATTTCGAGTCCCGAGTCCCGAGCCCCGAGTCCCGGCGCCGCCAACAGATGTTTCAGGTTCCGGGGTGGCGCTGTCCGCCCATGTCCGTTGGGTTGAGTATCGGGACTCGGCACCTGACCCATTGGGACGCAGAGGACGCAGAAAAGAATGAATTACGGTGAAACAACTTTGGGACTTGCCTCTCATCCTGGGAGCTCCGAACGCTGGCTCGGAGGTGCAAAGCAATGGCCTGCAGGGCAGACACTCTCATGCTTTGCAGCGCCTCCCCGGATTCCGCCCTTCGGCAGGCCCTTCGGCAGGCTCAGGACATCGCTCAGGACATCGCTCAGGACATCGCTCAGGACATCGCTTCGCTGCATCCGGGCTACGGGGTCGCCGAGTCCCGAAGCGGCCAAGAATTGTTTCATATTCCGGGGTGCCCACACCTAGCGCAGATAGGCGTGGGCCGCTCCATGATCGTTAGGTTCAAACTTGGAGTAATGCCATGCCCCTATCCCACCTGACCCCGGCCGACCGGCTGGTTGTTTCGTTTGATAATGCCCTGCGCACCCTGTTTGGCAAGCCTCGGGGCAGCGGTCGGGCGAGCCCGGCGGCGGGCCTGGAAGAGGCGGAGCTGAACCCGGCGCAACGGCGTCATGTAGGCCGTTTGATGCGCATCAATCACAGTGGCGAGGTCTGCGCCCAAGCCCTGTATCAGGGTCAGGCCGCCACCGCCCGGCGATCCCGGCTGCGGCAGGGCATGGCGCAGGCGGCGCTGGAGGAGAACGACCACCTGGCCTGGTGTGAACGCCGACTACAGGAGCTGGATCAGCGCAAAAGCCTGCTCAATCCCCTCTGGTTCGCCGGTTCCTTTGCCCTGGGTGCCGCCGCCGGCCTGGCCGGGGACAGGTGGAGCCTGGGCTTTGTCGCCGAGACAGAGAAACAGGTCAGCGCCCACCTGGACGACCACCTGCGCCAGCTACCACCGCAGGACCGCAAGGACCGCGCCATTATCCAGCAGATGCGCGAGGATGAAATGCAACACGCCAGCCACGCCCTGGAGGCCGGCGGCACCAAGCTGCCCCTGCCGATCCGCCTGGGCATGAAGGCGGCATCACGGCTAATGACGCGCACCAGCTACCACGTCTGACCTAACGGACATGGAACGGGCAGCGCCACCCCGGAGCATGAAACATCCCCTAGTCGATGGGACGCAAAGGACGCAGAGAAGCATGAGGAAGAAGTAGCCCGGATGGAGTGAAACGGAATCCGGGGTTGCCGTTGGACATGGCTACCCCATTGCCCCTCCGAGCCAGCGCTCGGAGCTCCCAGATTGACAGGCGGCCATGTTGTTTCACAGTAACGGGCATGGGGCGGACAGCGATACCCCGGAACATGAAACCTAATCATTCTGAGCTGTCTCCACCAGCTCAAAGCTGTGACTCACCTGGGCCACCTGGCCGATCATGATGGAGGCGGAGCAGAACTTCTCGGCGCTGAGCCGCACCGCCCGCTCCACCGCCTTTTCCGTCAGCCCCGGCCCGCCGACGCGAAAGTGCATGTTGATCTGGGTGAATACCTTGGGATCGGTCTCGGCACGCTCGGCGCTCAGTTCCACCTCGCACAGGCTCACCTCATGCCGTCCCTTGCGCAGGATGTGTACCACGTCGAACTCAGAGCAGCCGCCCATGCCCAGCAGCAGCAGCTCCATCGGTCGCACCCCCAGATTGCGCCCGCCAAACTCCTCCGGTCCATCCATCACCAGGGCGTGACCACTGCCCGACTCGCCCAGCATCAGCGCCCCTTCGACCCACTTGACTCTTGCCTTCATCGTCTAAAAACCTCATTAAAACAACCAAATAATTCACATCACCAAGGATCTGGAAAATAGGGATATACTCTCTACCAGAACACTGGCCTCCAGCCTCCATCAGGCACGACCCGTCCATTGAGCAACCCGTAACGGACCATGCAGCAATGACAACATACAGTACCGCCAAATCCCAGCCCGAGTATCTCTCCCGCCTGCTGACCTTTTGCCATACCCGCAAGTATCCGCCCAAGGCCGACATCATCCGCCCCGGCGACCCGGCCGATGTGCTCAGCTACATCCTGGAGGGCTCGGTGGCGGTGATGATGGAGGACGAGGACGGCCGCGAGCTGATCCTCACCTACCTGAACAAGGGCGACTTTGTCGGCGAGATGGGGGTGTTCATCCACAGCTCCAACCGCAGCGCCATGATCCGCACCCGCACCGCCTGCCTGATTGCCGAGATCTCCTACACCAAGCTGGAACACCTGCTGGCCACGGACCTCAAGGACTACGCCATCGACATCATCCACGCCATGGGTCGGCAGTTGGCCACCCGTCTGATAGAGACCAGCCGCAAGGTCAGCCACCTGGCCTTCTACGATGTCACCGGCCGCATCGCCCGCACCCTGCTGGACCTGTGCAAGCAACCGGACGCCATGACCCACCCCGAGGGCATGCAGATCAGGATCACCCGTCAGGACCTGGGGCGCATCGTCGGCTGTTCGCGGGAGATGGTTGGCCGCATCCTGAAAAAGCTCGAATCCGAGGGCCTGATCAGCGTCAAGGGCAAGACCATAGTCGTATTTGGCACCCGCTGAGTCGGCCCGGCACATCAACAACCCCAAGCAAGCACCCAGGACACAGCCACATGAACTACCCCGCCTTTTTTGATCAAGTAAAGACCATTGACCTGCACGACCCCCTGGCGCAAATCCTCGGCGTCAGCGCGGACGGGCTGATGCGCTACAGCTATCTGGACGCGGTCAAGCTGGCCGGCCACTCCTGTCCCACGGTGGCCGGGGCCTATCTGATGACCCTCAAGGGGCTGGAATGCCTCTATCCTGAAGGCCCGGCCGAGCGCGGCGGTCTGCGCGTGGAACTGAGCGCGGCCCAGTCCGAAGGGGTCGCTGGGGTGATAGGTGCCGTCGCCGGGCTGTTGACCGGCGCTGCGGGAGAGGGTGGCTTCAAGGGCCTGGGCGGGCGCTTCTCACGCCGCGATCTGCTGCGTTTTGCCAGCAGTCAGGCCGCCGAGCTGCGCCTGCGGCGTCTGGATAGCGGCGCTGCGGTGGACCTGGCCTATCACCCGGAGATAGCGCCACCGCCAGCGGGCCTGCAGCCGCTGATGCAGCGGCTGCTGTCCGGTCAGGCCAGCGCAGAGGAGCAGGTCGAATTCGGTCGCCTCTGGCAGGAACGGGTCCGCGCCATACTGATAGATCACGCCGATGATCACGGCCTGGTCGTTGTAACACCCAGGCCGTGACAGCTACTCAGAGGATCAAGCTCCTTGCCCCTTTGGGGATGCGGGTGCAGAGACGCAGAGGATATCTATACATTACTATGAAACTCGCGAAGCGCTCGTTTGCTCCCCCTCCCCCTGGGAGGGGGTTGGGGGGAGGGAACGATCAGGGGCGAGAAGACTTTCATTTTCCGGGGTGGCTCTGCTCGCCCCATGATCGTTGGGGTTCATCCCCAGCGCCAGCAGCAGCAACACAAACAACAGCAGTGACAGGCCCTGCCAGAAGCGCAGGGGGTGGCTTTGCAACAGGGGCAAGGGGCCAGGATTGACCAGGGCCGGATTGGGCTGGCGCAGGTCCTGCAGAAACTCGGACAGATGCTGATGGCGTCGCTGGGGATCGGGATGCACCGCCTTACGCAGGGCCGCATCCAGCCAGGCGGGAATCTCGCTGCCCTCATCCAACAGCGAGCGATACTGCAACCGATGCTGGGCGGCGCGGCTCGTGGCCCTGGCCACCTGAGTACCGTAGGGCAGGCGGCCACTGAGCATCTGATAGGTCAGCACGCCCAGGGAAAACAGGTCCGACTGTGGGCGTCCCGTTTCGCCGAGAAAATACTCCGGCGCGCTGTATTGGGCGGTGCCGAGCAGGGCCTCCTGACCCAAGGCGGCACCAGAACCCGGCGTGTGGCCCAGCTCCTGCAGGCCGGCCACACGTACCGAGCCAAAATCGATCAGCCGCACCCGGCCGCCGCTATCAATCAGGATATTGTTCGGTCGCAGGTCCTGATGCAGCATCTCCAGCCGGTGCATAGCCTGCAGCCCACGGGCGATCTGCTCCACCAGCTCGCGCACCCGCTCAAGGGCGGGCCTGGGGTGATCCAGCATCCACTGCACCAGGGTCTGGCCCTCGATGTACTCAAAGGCGGTGTAGAGAAATTGCCGCTGGCGGCGCTGCGGCGCGGCCTTGAGCAGATGGGGATTATCCAGCCGCCGGGCGATCCATTCCTCCAACACAAAACGCTCCAGATAGGCGGCATCCTCGCGCAGCTCCACCGAGGGCAGCTTCAGCGCCACCTGCTCGCCCGTATCCGGGTCCTGGGCCAGATAGAGATGGCTGCGATGGCTGTGGTGCAGCTCACGCAGGATCTCATAGCCATCAAAGCGCTGGCGCGGTGCCAGTTCCGGGGCAAAGGCCAGCTCGCTGACCTGACGGTTGAGCTCATCCAGCCCCGGCGGCGGCAGATCCTCGATGCGCAGGATCTGGATGCTGAGGTTGTCCTCACTGCCGTTGTCCAGGGCCAGCTGCAGGATCTGTTGCGCCGCTTGGTCCAGATCATCGCCATGGCGCGCCAGACACTGCTGCATCAGGGCAGCGCTGGCGAACTCATAGATGCCGTCGCTGGCGAGGATAAACACATCCCCCTGCTCCAGGGGCAGGGCCAGATAGTCCAGCTCCAGCCGGTCCTGCATGCCCAGGGCGCGGCTTAGATAGCTCTTATCCGGCGCCAACCAGAGGCGATGATCCTCGGTCAGCTGCTCAAAACCGGCACGGCTGAGGCGAAACACCCGGCAATCCCCCAGGTGAAACAGGTGCGCCGTGCGCGATTTGAGCACCAGGGCGCTGAGGGTGCAGACATAGCCGCGATTCAGGTCATAGCGGAAAGGCCCGTTGCGGCTCTGGGCATAGAGCCAGGAGTTGGTGGCCTGCAGCACCCGCTGCACCGAATGCTTTACCGTCCAGGACTCCGGCGTGGCGTAATAGTCCTCCAGAAAGCTGCGCACCGCCGTCTGGCTGGCGATCTGGCTGACCTGGCTGCTGCTGATGCCATCGGCCAGGGCCAGGGCTATGCCCTTGCTGCTGAGCAGCGGCTCCTGGGGGGCGATCAGGCCGAGAAAGTCCTGATTCAGCGGCTTGCGCCCCTTGTCGCTGCACTGGCCGAGGCTGATGGCTAGCCCAGGCATCCGGGCTCAGGCACCCACCCGAATGGAGGCCTTGTCCGTCGTGCCTTGGGGCGCGGCATTTTCCTTCAGCATCCGCTGCGGACTGGTACGCACATGGGTGTAGTACAGCGGCAGACCCACCAGCACAAAGCCACCCACCAGATTGCCCAGCACCGTAGGCAGCTCGTTCCAGACGATGTACTGCATGAAGGTGAAGTTGCCGCCCATGATCATGGAGAAGGGGAACAGGAACATGTTGACGATGGAGTGCTCGAAGCCCATGAAGAAGAACAGCATGATCGGCATCCACATGGCCGCCATCTTGCCGGTGGCGCTGGTGGAGATCATCGCCCCCACCACGCCCATGGACACCATCCAGTTGCACAGCATGCCGCGGATAAAGATGGTGAACCAGCCATCGACGCCGTGGGCCATGTAGCCCAGGGTGCGCGATTCGCCGATGTGGCTGACCTTCTCGGCAATGGCGCCGCCGTCTGTGTTGTAGCCGTAGGTGAGGATGAAGGACATCATGAAGGCCACGCTGAGGGCACCGGCGAAGTTGCCGATGAACACCAGTCCCCAGTTGCGCAGCAGTTGCCCCAGGGTGACGCCGGGGCGGCGGTCGATCAGGGCCAGGGGCACCAGGGTGAAGACCCCGGTGAGCAGGTCGAATTTCATCAAATAGAGCATGATGAAGCCCACCGGGAACAACAGGGCACCGAGCAGGGGCGAGCCGGTCTGGGTGGCGACGGTGACGGCGAACACGGCAGCCAGGGCAAGAATAGCCCCGGCCATGAAGGCGCGAATCAGGGTGTCCTTGGTGGACATATAGACCTTGGATTCCCCCTGATCCACCATCTTGCTGACAAACTCTGTAGGTTCTAAGTAGGACATGCGGATTACCTCGTTGTGATTAAGCCAATGATAGTGATTAATAAAGTCCGCCAATGAACGCGGATGAACGTTGATGAATGACTGTCCTTGGCCATGGCCGACCCATAGGGCGGCCCGTGGCCGCCACCCAGCGCAGGACATAGGGCGGCCCATGGCCGCCGTCCCCACGCAGAATGCAGGCCTCAGGGCCGATGGCAGCGCCTGTGGCAGGGCAGCTTGCGCCGAAACCTTATGCTGGGAGCTCCGAGCGCTGGCTCGGAGGTGCAAAGTAATAGCCTGCTGGGCAGACACCCCTATGCTTTGCAGCGCCTCCCCGGACATCGCTTCGCTGCATCCGGGCTACGGGGCTGCCGAGTCCCGAGTTTGTGGGAGGGCAGCTTGCTGCGCGACGTCGCCCGGCATAGCCGGCCTCCCACCTCCGAGCCAGCTCTCGGAGCTCCCAGGTTGGCAACACCCAGACCGACAGCTCTGCTTGACCTCATTCTTCCCCTCTGCGTCCTTTGCGCTCCTTTGCGTTCTCTGCGTCCAATTCTGGGCGTCGCCTGGCCTAGCCGGCCTCCCACCTCCGAGCCAGCGCTCGGAGCTCCCAGGTCAGGCCGCCTGAGCCATTTCCTGCAGGCTGAGCAATACGCGGCCGTTTTCCACCTTGACCGGATAGCTGGGGGCGCAGCCCACGTCCGGTGCCTTGGCCTGGCCGCTGCTGAGGTCGATCTTCCAGTTGTGCAGCGGGCAGGTCACCGTGGTGTCGTGGACTATGCCCTGGGACAGGGGGCCGCGCCGGTGCGGGCATTCGTCGCGCAGGGCGAATACCTGATCACTGGCGGTGCGAAACAGGGCGATGTCAAAGCTCTGAGTCTTGACCACCCGTGAGCCGAGCTTAGGGATGTCGGTCAGGGCGGCGATGTCGATCCAATGGGTCATGGGTGCTTCCTCTGGTAGATGAGTGAATAAACTAGGGGGCGGCAAACCCCTATCGAATCCCGAGTCCCGCGTCCCGCGCTGGCAGCGCTATCTTGTTGAACTCATGGGCCTGCGCCCCCTCGGCGCGTTCCTTCCAGGGGTCGATCTGGGCGAATTGCTGGGCGTAGCGGAAACGCTCGGCCAGGGCCTGGCGCTGGGCCGGGTCGAACAGGGCGTCCTTGATGTATTGCAGGCCGACGCGCTCCACCCAGGGCGCGGTGCGCTCCAGGTAGCGCGCCTCTTCACGGTATTTCTGCGTGAAGGCGGCGCAGTACTCCAGTACCTGCTCCTCGGTCTCCACCTTGCACAGCAGGTCGGTGACGCGCACCTTGATGCCGCCGTTGCCGCCGATGTGCAGCTCGTAGCCGGACTCGACGCAGACCACGCCGAAGTCCTTGATGGTGGCCTCGGCGCAGTTGCGCGGGCAGCCGGATACCGCCAGCTTGAACTTGTGCGGCATCCAGGAGCCCCAGGTGAGTTGCTCCAGCTTGACCCCCAGGCCGGTGGAGTCCTGGGTGCCGAAGCGGCACCAGGTCTTGCCGGCGCAGGTCTTGCAGGTGCGCAGGGCCTTGCCGTAGGCGTGGCCGGAGACCATGCCGGCGCGGGACAGATCGGCCCAGATGGCCGGCAGGTCTTCCTTCTTGATGCCGAACAGGTCGATGCGCTGACCGCCGGTGACCTTCATCTCCGGCACCTGATAGGTGTCGCAGACATCGGCGATGGCGCGCAGCTCGGCGGGGGTGCAGAGGCCACCGAACATGCGCGGCACCACCGAGTAGGTGCCATCCTTCTGGATGTTGCCGTGGGCGCGTTCGTTGATGAAGCGCGACTGGGCGTCGTCCCGATAGTCACCCGGCCAGCGCGCCAGCAGGTAATAGTTCAGCGCCGGGCGGCAGCTGGCGCAGCCATCCGGGGTCTTCCATTCAAAGAACTGGCGCACGGCAGCCATATCCTTGAGCTGGTGCTGCTGGATGCCCTTGATCAGATCATCGTGGCTGTAGTCGGTGCAGGCACACAGGGGCTTTTGGCTCGGTTTGACGCTGTAGCCCTCGCCCACCAAGCTGGAGAGAATCGCCTCCACCAAGCCGGTGCAGGAGCCGCAGGAGCTGGAGGCCTTGGTGTGGGCCTGCACCTCGGCCAGGGTGAACAGGCCTTTGCTGGTGATGGCCTTGACGATATCGCCCTTGCATACGCCATTGCAGCCGCAGATCTCGGCGCTATCGGGCAGGGACATGACGTTGGCCCCGGCATCGCCATGGCCGGCATCGCCCAGGTTGTGCTGGCCGAACAGCAGGGTCTTGCGCAGGTCGCTGACATCCGCCCCCTCACGCAGCAGGCTGAAGTACCAGCTGCCGTCCAGGGTATCGCCGTAGAGCAGGGCGCCCTTGATGCGGTTATCCCGCAGCACCAGCTTTTTATACACACCGGCGGCGGGGTCCTGCAGCAGCAGGGTCTCATCGCCCTCGCCTTCGTTGAACTCACCGGCGCTGAACAGTTCGATGCCACTGACCTTGAGTCGGGTCGAGGTGGCCGAGCCCTCGTAGCGGGCTATGCCCAGATGGGCCAGATGATTGGCCGCCACCTTGGCCTGCTCAAACAAGGGTGCCACCAGACCGTAGCAGGTGCCCCGGTGTTGCACGCACTCGCCGACGGCATAGATGCGCGGGTCGAAGGTTTGCAGGGTATCGCTGACCCTTATGCCGCGCTCGCAGTAGATGCCAGCATCCTGCGCCAGCTCGATGTTTGGCCGTATGCCCACCGCCATCACCACCAGATCGGCCTCCAGGCGGCGACCATCGGCCAGACGCACCGCCCGTACCCGGTCATCGCCGAGGATCTCCGCCGTCTGCGCCTGCAGCAGAAACGCCAGCCCGCGTTGCTCCAGGGAGGCCTGCAGCAGGCCAGCGGCGGCCCGATCCAGCTGGCGTTCCATCAGGCGATCCATCAGGTGCAACACCGTCACCGCCATGCCCTTCTTCAGCAGGCCGTTGGCCGCCTCCAGGCCGAGCAGGCCACCGCCTATCACCACCGCCTTGCCGCCCTGCTTGGCCGCCTGCAGCATGTACTCCACATCGGCGATGTCGCGAAAACCAATGACGCCGGGCAGCTCGTGTCCCGGCAAGGGGATGATGAGGGGGCGGGCACCGGTGGCGATGAGCAGGCGGTCGTAGGCCTGCTCGCGGCCGCTGGTGGCAATCACGCGGCGGCGCACGCGGTCGATGCGCACCACGGCATCACCGCTGATCAGCTCTATGCCCTGCTCGGCGTACCAGGCGTGGTCATTGAGGATGATGTCAGACAGGCCCTTCTCCCCGGCCAGCACCGGCGAGAGCATGATGCGGTTGTAGTTGGGATGGGGTTCGGCGCCGAAGACGCTGATCTGGTAGCTCTCAGGTGCCAGCTTGATCAGCTCCTCCAGGGTACGCACCCCGGCCATGCCGTTGCCGATGAGAACCAGTTTCTCTTTGCTCATTGAGTCGCCCTGCTGCTGTGTGGCCTGGAAATCCCCCGCCCGGGCGCTTGGCAGCGCGGGCGGGGTCTGTGCTTTCCGGCGCTACAGCAGGGACTGTGCCAGGCTTAATAAAACCATTTCCTTAGAGACACATAGAAGACGCTGGCTGGAGCATAATTGGGATGAGAGAAGCAGACCTGCACCGGAATGGTGCGTAGAGGGAGCGAGATTGGGCAGCGATGGGGCAGACAGCATGCTGGGGGCGAGCCTGTAGATCAGGAACGCCGCGAGCTGATCCTCACCTACCTCAACAAGGGCGATTTCATCGGTGAGATGGGGGTCTTCATCGAGAGCGCCAACCGCAGCGCCATGATCCGCACCCGCTCCGCCAGACCATAGTGGTGTTTGGTACCCGTTAGCTTTGGGACGCAGAGGGCGCAAAGCAGCGCAGAGATCGCAGAGTGTTAAAGTGGCTTTGATGAGCTATTTGCGTCTTTAAGCCCCTCGCCCCCTAGGTGAGTTGGGGAGAGGGGGCGGCTGACTTGTCGTCCCCAGCTAGCGGCAGGTTACTGGGCAGGGGCTGGGTTGAAGGCTAAGCCATCACCACTGTGGTGCGTACCTCAACCTTCAGCGCACGCTTGATGGCGGCGAAGATCGCCGAGATGTTGCTCATGGTCGGATTGCCCGATGCCGATAGCATTCGGTGCAGACTCTTGGCCGGCTTGTGGATCTCTTCAGCCAGGGTCTCAAACCCAACCGTTGCGTTGACCAAATCGCGCAGAATCAGCTTGGCGGTATCGGGCTCGCCGTCAATGAACAGGGTGATGGCCTCGTCAAGCAACGCCTGGGCAAAAGCCGGATCGCTCTGCACACGGGCAGCCAGGGTTTGTTTGAAATCACGGGTCAGTGCCATGGTTTACGTGCCTTTTTTCGTTGGTGCCTTGCGGCGCTTGTAGTCTTCCCACAAGGCAACCGCTTCATCGATGTCTTTCTGCTGACGTTTCTTGCTGCCGCCACCCAGCAGAACAAGAATTTGCAGGCCGTCTTTGGCCAGGTAGATGCGGTAGCCCGGCCCCCAGTCAATCCTGTACTCGCCAATCCCCCGAAACCACTCCACATTGGACAGATTGCCCTGTTCCATTCTGACAGCCGCGACGCTGACCTTGGCTGCAGCCATGGCATCGAGGCTGGCAAACCATTTAGCGTAAGGGCTGCTGCCATCGGCCAGGAGCAGTTCTTTGACTTGGTAGCTCATTGAGCCCATGGTAACACATAGGTTTCCATTGATGCGGATTGGAGATGAACAAGAGGGTGAACTCTGCGATCTCCGCGCTTCTTCGCGTCCTCTGCGTCCGGCTTTGAGCCCCTAAGCAAACAACTCCGCCAGCCGGGCACCGGGGTCTTCGGCGCGCATGAAGGCCTCGCCGACGAGAAAGGCGTTGACCCCCCGGTCGCGGCAGCGGCGCACGTCTTCGGCGCTGAGGATGCCGCTTTCGGTGATCACCAGCCGGTTAGGCGGGATTGCCTTGAGCAGGTCGAAGGTGGTTTTCAGGCGCACCTCGAAGTTGCGCAGGTTGCGGTTGTTGATCCCCACCAGCGGGTTGTCCAGGGGCAGGCTGCGCTCCAGTTCTTCGCCGTCGTGGACCTCGATCAGCACGTCCATGCCCAGCTTGTGGGCCAGGCTGTTGAGCTCGATCATCTGCACGTCTTCCAGGCAGGCGGCGATGAGCAGAATGCAGTCGGCGCCGAGGGCGCGGGCCTCGAATACCTGATAGGCATCGACGATGAAATCCTTGCGCAGCACCGGCAGGGAGCAGGCGGCGCGGGCCTGTTTGAGATAGTCATCGCTGCCCTGAAAGAAATCCACGTCGGTGAGCACCGACAGACAGCTGGCGCCGCCCTGCTGGTAGCTTTGGGCGATGGCCGCCGGGCGAAAATCCGCCCGCAGCACCCCCTTGGAGGGCGAGGCCTTCTTGATCTCGGCAATCACCCCAGGCCGCCCCGCCGCCACCCGCTGCCGCAGGCCCTGGGCAAAGCCGCGCACGGCATCGGCCCTGCCCGCCAGCCCCTCCAGCTGGGCCATGCCCAAGCGGGCGCTGCGCTGTTCGATCTCCTGCCACTTGCGCTCGACTATCTTATTCAGGATATCCGGGGTCTGACTCATCTCGGCCCTCAACGGCAAAAGCCGCAACCCTAAACCCGACCCGAATGGAAAGCAACCGCCTACCCTGAATTCGCCAGTTAAGCCACAGAGACACAGAGCCCACAGAGATTTTCAATAAGTTACACGCTCAATCATGCTTGGCTGGAAGGCGTTTGATGTTCACTCTTCAAACCCAACGAGCACCCTCTGTGTGCTCTGTGGCTCTGTGGCTAAATGCGGTTTTTAGGCTCATCCTGGCAGCGCGAAAAAACTTCACTCACCTTAACCCCACCGGCCCCGGATGCACGTTTACAGCCCTGAACCTCAACCACAGGAGCCTTGCCATGAAACTGCATTTCACCCTCATCCCCCTGGCCGCCCTGGTGGCCGTTGCCTGCTCGCCGACGCCACCCAGCGAAACCGACCCAAGCCAGATCCAGCACCAAGCCCAGCCCGAGCTGGCAAAGCAGGTGCCCGGCAACAACCCAGGCCCAGCCCAGCCGCCCAGCCAGAGCGAGACGGCCCGGATGGATAGCGCCGGTCCACAACCCAGCCCAGCAGCCATCCCCCAGACCATGCACGAGGCCCTGCCAACCCCGGTTGGCAGGGCGCTGATGACCAAATCACGCGCTCAGATGGGCCTCATCGCCCAGGCCCCGCTGGCGGACGCCATGCTTCGGCCGCAGGAGAATCGGGACAACTACGCCAAGATCGCCGACAACGGCGTGCAGCTGACCCGTGACAACCCCGTCTCCACCCTCAGCGTGGATGTGGACACCGGCAGCTACAGTATCGTCCGGCGCTATCTCAACCAGGGCCAGCTGCCGCCCAAGGATGCGGTGCGTGCCGAGGAGCTGATCAACTACTTCGATTACGCCTACCCCCGTCCGGACAGCCGCGAACAGCCCCTGCGCCTGACCACCGAGCTGGCCGCCAGCCCCTGGAACCCCCAGCGCCTGCTGCTGCAGGTGGGGCTGCAGGGCTATCTGCCGAGCCAGCGGCCAGCGGCCAACCTGGTGTTTCTCATCGATGTCTCCGGCTCCATGCACAGCGCCGACAAGCTGCCGCTGCTGGTCAGCTCGTTCAAGCTGCTCAGCCAGCAGCTGACCGAGCAGGATCGCATCAGCCTGGTGACCTACGCCGGCAACGCCGGGGTGGTGCTTGAGCCGACCCCGGGGAATCAGCGGGCGAAGATCATCGCCGCCCTGGAGAACCTGCAGGCGGGCGGTTCCACCCACGGCTCGGCGGGCATCCACAGCGCCTATCGGCTGGCCGAGCAGGGGCTGATCAAGGACGGCATCAACCGGGTGATCCTGGCCACCGATGGGGATTTCAACGTCGGCACCACCAACCACGAACAGCTGATCCAGCTCATCGAGCAGCAGCGCGCCAAGGGCATCAGCCTGACCACCCTCGGCTTTGGTCGCGGCAACTACAACGACCAGCTGATGGAGCAGCTGGCGGACAAGGGCAACGGCAACTACGGCTACATCGACGGCATCCAGGAGGCGCAGAAGCTGCTGGTGGACGAGCTGGCCTCGACCCTGGAGACCATTGCTGGCGACGTCAAACTGCAGCTGGAGTTCAACCCGGCGCGGGTGGCGGAGTACCGCCTGATCGGCTACGAAAACCGCCTGCTCGCCCGCGAGGACTTCAACAACGACAAGGTGGACGCCGGTGAAGTGGGCGCCGGGCACAGAGTCACGGCGCTCTACGAACTGACCCTGGTGGGCAGCGAGGCGGCGCAGCTGGACCCGCTGCGCTATGGCCAAGCCAAGGTCGAGACATCATCGCTGGCTAAAGACCTGGGTGATGAGCTGGCCTTTGTCAAACTGCGCTACAAGCTGCCGGGCCAGGAGCAGAGCAGCCTGGTCAGCCAGCCGGTGTTGGGCCAATCCCAATCCCAGCAACCGAGCGAGCGCCTGCGCTTTGCCGCCGCCGTGGCCGGCTTCGCCCAGCTGCTGCGCGGTGGCGAGCACCTGGGCAGCTTCGGCTACCCGCAGCTGATCGAACTGGCCAACGGCGCCAAGGGTGAGGATCGCTTCGGCTACCGCGCCGAGTTCATCCGCCTGCTGCGCCTGGCCCAGAGCCTGAAGTGATTGGGACGCAGAGAACGCGGAGAAGCGCGGAGACCGCAGAGGGTATATCTATTTTTCTCTGCGATCTCTGCGCTCCTTTGCGTCCTCTGCGACCTTTTGGGAATGCAGCAGGTCCGCGCTGCGGACAGAGAACGCCTGGACTCGAGCTGATGCAGCATGGCCAGCAGAGTGCCTCTTATGCCGAAAATGATCCGCAGCGCGGATCACCCGGGTTCCCACGCAGCGCGTGGGAACCAGAAATCCTTATTTTTCTCTGCGATCTCTGCGCTCCTTTGCGTCCTCTGCGTCCAGTTCAGCGGTTTTCGTGGTGAAATAGGCCGGTGAACACAGCCATCGAAGACATAAGTGACGAACAGTTGATGCTGGCCTACCAGGGCGGTGATCTGCGCGCCTTTGAGCGGCTCTATGGGCGTTACAAGGGGCCGCTGTTTCGCTACCTGCTGCGCGGTTGTTCGGACCGCGCCCAGGCCGAGGAGTTGTTTCAGGACATCTGGGCCGGGCTGATCAAGGCCCGTGCCCGCTATGTGGTACAGGCCAGCTTCAAGACCTACCTGTTCCAGCTGGGGCATAACCGGCTGGTGGATCACTACCGCCGCCAACAACTCCATCTGGTCAGCGATGAATCCCTGGCGCTGGAGCCCGACCGGCGACCGGACCTGGCCCAGGGGGCCAATGACCGCGACTGCGTCGAGCGCCTGCAGCAACAGCTGGGCCAGCTGCCCGCAGAGCAGCGCGAGGCCTTTGTGCTGCAGCAGGAGACCGAGCTGAGCCTGGAGCAGATCGGCCAGCTGTGCGGCGTAGGCCGCGAGACCATCAAGAGCCGCCTGCGCTATGCCCTCAAGCAATTGCGTGCGGCCCTGGAGGATTGCCTGTGAACGACGAAGCCGAACTGAAGCTGAGCCAGCTGTACCGCCAGGGTGCCCAGGAGCAGCCCAGCGCAAAGCTGGATGGCAGCATCCTGCAGCTGGCCCGCTCCGAGATTGAAGGCCGGGCTGAGGGCCGGGCCAGGCCAAGGCGTCGTTGGCCTCTGCGCCTACCCCTGTCTGCCGCCGCCGGGCTGCTGCTGGCCTTTGGCCTGGTACGCCTGGTGATGCAGGAGATACCGCAGGAACGGCCCCTATTGGATGCGGCCCCGGCCGGTCCAGACCTGATGGCACCGATCATGCGGGAATCGGTCGAGCTGCCGCAGAACGCGGCCCCGGCCCAACCCGAGGAGCGGCCCCTTGGGCAACAACCCCAGCAACAAAAGGCCAGCCGAGCCATGGTCAGGCAAAGACCTGCCGAACAGGGACAGGTGCCCTCGGCCGAGGCCGATCCCCCCCACAGCGCGCAGCGCCTGGACTTCATGGCCAGCCCGCCAGCCCCCAGCAAACGCCACGACGACAGTCTGGAGGCCGTCCCCGGCGATGCCCAGGCCCTGCTGAAACGGATAGAACAGCTGCTGCAACAGGGTCAGCGGGAACAGGCGCGGGAACTCCTGCTGGAATTGAAGAAACGCCACCCCCAGCTGCCCATACCAGCAGGATTGGAGGGCAGATGACAGAGGATAGGGCGCGGTTTACCTGATCTGTCGCGTAGCGACGCAAAATTGTGTCCTCTGTCCTCCGTCCTCTGTATCAGGGCAAGGATTGGCTGAGCAGTACCAGTTCATCCAGCTTGTTACGCGCCGCGCCGCTGCTGATGGCGGCATCGGCACAAGCCAGGCCATCGGCCAGGCTGTCGGCGATACCGGCGGCATAGAGGGCCGCGCCGGCATTCAGGCAGACGATGTCGCGGGCGGGGCCGGGGTGGTCCTCCAGCACGGAGCGGATCAGGCGCAGGCTCTCGCCGGCATCGGCCACCCTGAGGCTGTCCAGGGTGCCCCGTCTGAGACCGAAATCCTCCGGCTGGATGCTGAAACAGCGCACCAGACCGTCCCTGAGTTCGGCCACATCAGTGGGCGCGGCGCAACTGATCTCATCCAGGCCATCGCGGGAGTGCACCACCAGCACATGACGCGAGCCAAGCCGCTGCAAAACCTCAGCCAGAGGCTCCAGCCACTGCTTGGCAAACACGCCGAGCACCTGATTGGGCGCACCGGCGGGGTTGGTCAGGGGGCCGAGCAGGTTGAACAGGGTGCGCACGCCCATCTCCCGGCGCGGGCCTATGGCGTGCTTCATGGCACCGTGATGGGCCGGGGCGAACATGAAGCCCACGCCCACCTGGGTGACGCACTGGGCCACCTGCTGCGGGGTCAGGTCCAGCCGCACCCCGGCGGCCTCCAGTACATCGGCGCTGCCGGACTTGGACGACACCGAGCGGTTGCCGTGCTTGGCCACCCAGCCACCGGCAGCGGCCGTGACAAAGGCCGAGGCGGTGGAGACATTAAACAGCCCCGAGGCATCGCCGCCGGTGCCGCAGGTGTCCACCAGATGCTCGGCATCCAACTCCACCCGGCTGGCCAGGGAGCGCATCACCTGGGCCGCAGCGGCGATCTCGGTGACGCTCTCGCCCTTCATGCGCAGGCCGATGAGAAAGCCGCCGATCTGTGCCGGGGTGGCAGCGCCGGTCATGATGGCCTGCATCACCTCGGTCATTTGCTCCTGGCTCAGGTCCTGGCGGTTGATGACTTGTTCTAGGGCTTGTTTGAGTTCCATCAGAGTCTCTAAATATTAGTGTATAAGTTGCACAGTATTCCTTCGCTCTATCCCTCTGGGAGAGAAAAGGCTCAGGCCACCAAGGGCAACGGCTTGACCGGGGTTCGCGGGGCCTTTCCCGCCAGCCACAGATCATAATTGACTTGCATGCGCAACCAAAGCCCCGGCGGCTGAGACAGGGCCTCTGATAACTTTAAATCCATCTCGGCGGTAATGCCGCCATGGCCGTTAAGGATTTTTGATAGGTGGGAGCGGGATACCCCCAGATGTTCTGCAAATTCGCTCACCGTCAAATCCAGCGTCGGCAATATATCCTGCTTGAGTAGTTCACCGGGGTGTGGAGGGTTGTGCATTTCTATTTGCCTTTTTAAAAAAGACAATCACTTAGAGATTTTCCATAGTGATCATCCGTTAGTGATAATCCAAGTAGTCAAGCAACTCTACGTCACCCTCGGTAAAGCAGAACATCAAGCGCCAATTGGCATTGACAAATACCCGCTTTCGACCCCGTCTCGAAGAACTGCTGCAATCCGGCATGGCGAAAAGTTTTGATCATGGATTTCCTGCAAGCATAGGAAATGTGGCGAACCGGTTCTATCTTCCATCAATAAAATTCCGCAACAGCTCATGCCCCTGCTGAGTCAGGATGGATTCGGGATGGAACTGCACCCCCTGGATGTCCAACTCACGGTGGCGCACGCCCATGATCTCGTCCACCTCGCCATCACGCTCGGTCCAGGCGGTGATCTCCAGGCAATCGGGCAGGCTGGCCTTTTCAATCACCAGGGAATGATAGCGCGTTGCCTCAAAGGGATTGGCCAGGCCGCTGAACACGCCGCTGTCGGCATGAAAGATGGGCGAGGTCTTGCCGTGCATCACCTGGCGGGCATGGACGATGCGCCCGCCAAAGGCCTGGCCGATGGACTGATGCCCCAGACAAACACCCAGAATCGGCAGCTTGCCCGCAAATTCACGGATCGCCGCCAGGGATATCCCCGCCTGATCCGGCGCGCAGGGGCCGGGGGAGATCATCAGCCGATCCGGCGCCAGGGCCTCGATGCCGGCGATATCGATCTCATCGTTGCGCACCACCCGCACCTCCACCCCCAGCTCACCCAGGTACTGCACCAGGTTGAAGGTGAAGGAGTCGTAGTTGTCGATCATCAGCAGCATGGCGGCAGCGCCTATCTTGGGGTGGGATGAAGCAATGGGCCATTTTCACGCAAAATGCCCTCAACATAAACTCCGGCGCTGGCATGAGTTCAACTTTACTGGATCTATCGGCGGCGTCCCGGCAGGCCCTTGGGCCTGGCAGGACGGCTAAACCCCATTTAACCCAGGTAGAATTAGCAGCATTCAGCCCCATATCCCGTCATTCTGCCCCCAGGAAACCGACCATGACCGACAACCCCCTTCTGCATATCCAAGACCTGCCGCCCTTCTCCCAGATTCTGCCCGAGCAGGTGGCGCCTGCCATCGATGCCCTGCTGGCGGACTGCCGCCAGGGGGTGGAGCAGGCCCTGAAACAGCGCGAGTTCCATTGGGACAACCTGATCGAACCCCTGGAGCTGTTGGACAACAGCCTCAACCGGGCCTGGGCGGCGGTGGGGCATCTGAATTCGGTGGCGGATACGCCCGAGCTGCGCGCCGCCCACGATGCCTGCCTGCCCAAGCTGGCGGAGTATGGCACCGAGATGGGCCAGAACGAGGCGCTGTTTGCCGCCTACCAGGCTGTGGCCCAGTCCGCTGAGCCCCTAAATCAAGCCCAGCGCAAAACCCTGGACAATGCCCTGCGCGATTTCCACCTCTCCGGCGTCGATCTGCCGGCGCAGCAGAAGGCCCGCTTCAAGGCCATCAGCCAGGAGCTGTCGCAGCTGTCCAGCCAGTTCGACCACAACCTGCTGGACGCCACCCAGGCCTGGAGCAAGGTCTTCGATAGCGTCGAGCCCCTGGCCGGCCTGCCGCAATCAGCGCTGGATCAGGCGGCCCAGGCGGCGCGCCAGCATGAGCGCCAGGGCTGGCTGATCAACCTGGAGTTCCCCAGCTATTTCGCGGTGATGACCTATGCCGACGACCGCGCCCTGCGCCGCGAGGTGTATGAGGCCTACGCCACACGCGCCTCCGAGCTGGGGCCACAGAGCGGCCAGTGGGACAACAGCGGCCTGATGGAGCAGATCCTCGCCCTGCGCCACGAGGCGGCGCAGCTGTTGGGCTTTGCCAACTATGCGGAGCAATCCCTGGCCACCAAGATGGCCCCATCGACCGATGCGGTGGTGGACTTCCTCCAGGACCTGGCCGTGCGCTCCCGCCCCCAGGCCGAGCGCGAGCTGGCCGAACTGGCCGCCTTCGCCCGCGAAGAGCATGGCCTGGATGAGCTGCAGGCCTGGGATATCGGCTATTACAGCGAGAAGCTGCGCCAGCGCCGTCATCGCCTGAGTCAGGAGGAGCTGCGGCCCTATTTCCCCGCGCCCAAGGTCATCGCCGGCCTGTTCGCGCTGGTGCAGCGCCTGTTCGGCGTGCATATCTCAGCCAAGACCGGGGTGGATACCTGGCACAAGGACGTGGGTTTTTATCAGATTCACAGCGCTGAAGGCGAGCTGATCGCCCAGTTCTATCTCGACCCCTACGCCCGGCCGCACAAGCGCGGTGGCGCTTGGATGGACGACTGCGCTGGACGCTTCTTCGGTCGCCAGATTCGGCAGATCCCGGTGGCCTTTCTCACCTGCAACTTCACCCCGCCGCTGGCCGGTGAGGATGGGGATAAACCGGCCCTGCTCACCCACGACGAGGTGCAGACCCTGTTCCACGAGTTCGGCCACGGCCTGCACCACATGCTCACCCGCATCGACTGCCCGGCGGTGTCCGGCATCAGCGGCGTCGAGTGGGACGCGGTGGAGCTGCCCAGCCAGTTCCTGGAGAACTTCTGCTGGGAGCGGCAGGTGCTGGATCTGATCTCCGGCCATGTGGACACCGGCGAGCCCATCCCCGATGAGCTCTACCGGCGCATGCTGGATGCGAAGAACTTCCAGTCAGCGATGCAGATGGTCAGGCAGCTGGAGTTCGCCCTGTTCGATTTTCGCATCCATCGGGAATACGATCCCAGCCGGGGCGGGCGTATCTATGAGATTCTCGCCGAGGTGCGCCAGCAGGTATCGGTAGTGCGGCCGCCGCAGTGGAACCGCTTTGCCCACGGCTTCTCCCACATCTTCTCCGGCGGCTACGCGGCGGGCTATTACAGCTACAAATGGGCCGAGGTGCTCTCCGCCGATGCCTTTGGTCTGTTCGAGGAGCGCGGGGTGATGGACCCGGCCACCGGCCAGGCGTTTTTGCAGCAGATTCTGCAGCAGGGTGGCTCGCGCCCGGCGATGGAGTTGTTCCGCGCCTTCCGCGGCCGCGAGCCGGACATAGCCCCGCTGCTGCGTCACTCCGGCATCGCCGTGGCCAAGGCCGCCTGATCCAGCCAGAGGCCGAATTCCAGCTCGTCGATGTAGTCGAACTCATCCGCCCCCAGGGCCAGGATAGCGGCATCTGTGGGCGGAAACATCGGCCTCGGTGGCAGGTCCAGCTGCAATGGCACAAGCAGGACCGCCAACAGGGCCAGGGCTGCGGCCAGGGGCAGGGGCTGCCAATCCAGGCCCCGATTCAGGCCAGAAAGCCAGTCCGAAACCCAACCGCCCGAGCGGGCTTGTGGCAGGGCCTGCAGGGCGCTCTGGCGGGACTGCCTGAGCCGTTCCAGGCTGTCCTCATCCAGCCCGGCCAGGCGTCGGTTCAGACCATCCCGCAGGGCCTGCTGCAGGGCTTGCTGCTCGCTGTTGAGGCTGGTGTCTTCTGTTCTGTTCATTGCCAATGCTCCGCTAATTTTGCCCTCAGGGTCTGCAGGGCGCGTGATAGATGGGTCTTGACACTGCCGCCGCTACAGCCCATCACCTGTGCCGTCTGCGCCAGGTCCAGCCCCTCCCAGATGCGCAACAGCACGGCCTGACGCTGTCGTGGGGGCAGCCGGGCCAGGCCCTGCACCAGGGCCTCGCTGGCATCGGCCAGTTGCAGCCGCTGCTCCGGCCCCTCGCTGGCGCGTCCGGGCAGGTTTTCCAGGGGGTTGTCCTCGTCCTGTTCCGGGCTGAAGCTGAACAGGTGGCGGCGACGTACCGCCCGACGCCGATGGTGATCACGAATCCGGTTCTGCAGGGTGCGATGGAACAAGGGCGGCCAGTCCGTTTCCGGCTTGTTGGCATAGGCGCGAACAAAGGCGGCCATGGCATCCTGCAGCAGGTCCTGGGCCTGATCAGGGTCGCCACAGGACAGCTGGGTCATCACCAGGGCACGGCGCTCCACCCCGGCGAGAAAGGCCTCCAGCGCCGACCGGCGTTGCTCTTGCTGCATCTTTGCTGTCATCCCCTCGGTTCTCCTGGCCCCTGCGTACTTAAACGCAGCCAGCGGGGCTTGGTTGACAGAGGACAGAGGACGGAAGACAGAGTGCTGAGGCGCTTCGCGCCAGTTTTCCCTATCTGTCGCGTAGCGACACAAAATTCTGTCTTCTGTCCTCTGTCTTCTGTCCTCTGTCTTCTATCCTCTGTCCCTGCTCCTGGATTTTTTATTCACACGCAAAAAACTGTTGACATTTGCCTTGCGGATGTTCCATCCAAACACCGCACGAAACCCTATTGACATTGATAACTTATTGATTAAAAATAAATTATACAGAGTTGATCAAAATTTGACCAATTTATTAAAACCCCAGTATCGATGCGCCTTGGGGGCCATTACACAGGCTTCATCCACACAGTTATCCACAGATATTGTGGACAACTGAGGTTTTCACCAGTGGCGTGGGGGGTTAGCCCATTTCCGTGCAATCCACCTGACGAAAGCCCCCTAACTCAGGATGCCCCATCCCACCTCAAGGCATAGAATAGCCCCATGCCCTCCCCTCCCCCCCAGATCCCCGTCCGCATCGCCGTGTTCGCCCCGCTGCGGCGCCTGTTCGACTACCTGGCACCCGGCTCGGCCCGGCCTGGTATGCGCGCCCTGCTGCCCTTCGGCCAGGGGCAGCGGGTCGGCGTCATCCTGCAGGTCGATATCCGCTCTGAGCTGGACGAGTCCCGCCTCAAGCCGGTGCGGCAACTGCTCGATGCCGAGCCCCTGTTCAGCAGCGATGACCTGGCCTTTCTGGGCTGGGCGGCGGCCTATTACCAGCACCCTCTGGGCGAGGTGCTGGCCACCGCCCTGCCCGCCCTGCTGCGCCGGGGCAAGCCGCCGCCCCCGGCCGGGTTGGAGGGCTGGGCCCTGCACAGTCCGCCAAGCCCGACCCAGCAACAAGCCCTGGCCCGGGCACCGCGCCAGCACCAGCTGCTGGAGTTGCTGCGCGACGGGCCGAAGGCGGGCCTGAGCCAGGCCGATCTGCGCGCCCGCCTCGGCCCCTGCGGACCTGTCCTAAAGGCCCTGGCCGAGAAGGGGCTGATCCGGCCCCTGCTGCTGCCTCTGGATCTACCCCGCCAAACCGCCGAGCCAGGCCCCGAGCTGATGGCGCAGCAGCGCCAGGCGGTGGAGCAGATCCTCGGCGGCCAGGGCTTTCACCCCTGTCTGCTGCACGGCATCACCGGCAGCGGCAAGACCGAGGTCTATCTGGCCGCCAGCCGGGCCGTGATCCAGGCCGGTGGCCAGGTGCTGGTGCTGGTGCCGGAGATCGCCCTGACCCCGCAGACCACAGAGCGCTTCGCCCGCCGCCTGGGGCTGACGCCGCTGGTGCTGCACTCGGCGCTGAACGAGCGCGAGCGCGCCCTGGCCTGGATCCAGGCCAGCCGGGGCGAGGCGGCGCTGGTCCTGGGCACCCGCTCGGCCATCTTCACCCCCCTGCCCCGACTGGGCCTGCTGATCCTGGACGAGGAGCACGATCTGTCGTTCAAGCAGCAGGACGGCTTTCGCTACTCCGCCCGCGACCTGGCCTTGGTGCGCGGTCGCCGGGCCGCCTGCCCGGTGCTGCTGGGCTCGGCCACGCCCTCCCTGGAGTCCCTGCACAACGCCCGCCAGGGGCGCTTTACCCTGCTGCGTCTGGAGCAGCGGGCCGGGGCCGCCCAGCCACCCCAGGTGCAGCTGCTGGACATCCGCTCGGCGCCCCTGCAGGCCGGCCTCAGCCCCGCCCTGCTGGACGCCATGCAGCGGGAGCTGGCGGCCGATAATCAGGTGCTGCTGTTTCTCAATCGACGCGGCTACGCGCCGGTGCTGATCTGCCACGACTGCGGCTGGATCGCCCCCTGTCCGCACTGTGACGCCCGCCTTTGTCTGCACCTAGCCGAGCAGCGTCTCAGCTGCCATCACTGTGGCCAGCTGCGGCGCATCCCCGATCACTGTCCCGCTTGCCAGGGCCAGCGCCTGAGCGGCCACGGCGTGGGCACGGAGCAGGTCGAGGCATTCCTCGCCCAGCGTTTTGCCGCCTTTCCCTGCGTGCGCATCGACCGTGACAGCACCCGGCGCCAGGGCAGCCTGCAGAAAAAATTGGAGGGGGTGCGCCAGGGCAGCCAGCGCATCCTGCTGGGTACCCAGATGCTGGCCAAGGGGCATGACTTTCCCCAGGTTACCCTGGTGGCCATGCTGGATGTGGATCAGGGGCTGTTTGGGGCGGATTTTCGCGCCACCGAGCGCATGGCCCAGCTATTGACCCAGGTGGCCGGTCGCGCCGGGCGTGCCGAGCGCCCCGGCCGGGTGCTGATCCAGACCCGCTATCCGGACCATCCCCTGCTGCGCCAGTTGATTGAACAGGGTTATGGCGCCTGCGCCGAGGAGTTGCTGCAAGAGCGGCAGCAGGCCCAGCTGCCGCCGTTCAGTCACCAGGCCCTGCTGCGCGCCGACGCCCTTCAGGCCGAGCAGGCCGAGGCCTTTGTGCAACAGGCCCTGGCGCTGGGCCAAGAGTTGAGTCAAAAATTGAGCCAGGGCATAGAGTTCTGGGGTCCGGCCCCGGCGGCGATGGAACGCCGCGCTGGCAGGCACCGTCAGCAGTTACTGCTGCAATCTACCTCCCGGCCCCGGCTACAGGCCTTCCTCGGCCCCTGGCTGGAGCGGCTGGAGGCAATCAAGGCCCCGGCAAGGTTGCGCTGGTCCATCGACGTGGACCCATTGGAGACCCTGTGATGGGGTGTAAACCTAACGCACATGGAGCGGACAGCGCCACCCTGGCTCATGAAACCCCTCTTGGTCGCTTCGGGACTCGGCAACCCGGATTCCGTTACACTCCATCCGGGCTACAGCCTGCGAGGGCGCGGCGGCCAGGGGCCGCCCTATGCAATTGGCTGAGATTTGTGGGTGATCAGGGAGGTCTATTAGGCCCCACAAGACCTACGGATGGGCAAGCCTCCAGCCCTTTGCGTTCTTTGCGATCCGTTTTGGTTCCGGCTTCGTCGCGTTAAAACTAACGCCCGATCAGCTCCGCCGGGCGCTGGATGTCGATCTGCACGCGGCGGTTGCGGGCGCGGCCTTCCTCGGTCTCGTTATCGGCGATGGGCGCGCTCTCCCCCGCGCCCTGGGTATGGATGATGCCCCCGTCGATCCCCAGGCCGATCAGGGCGTCTTTCACCGCCTCGGCGCGGCGCAGGGAGAGCTTCTGGTTATAGGCATCGGAGCCGATGCTGTCGGTGTGACCGGTGACGCGGATGGCCTCGGGCCGCATCTGGCCCCGATACTCCTCCTGCAGGCCACGCAGCATGTCGATGAAGCCAGGCTTGAGGCTGGCCTTGTTGAAGTCGAAGAACAGGTCCGGCACGGTGATCTCCAGGATACAGCCGTTGGCATCCACCTTGTAGCCCTTGGGGGTATTGGGGCATTTGTCCTTGTCGTCAAACACGCCATCGCCATCCGAGTCCTTGATGCACAGGTTTTCGCCACCGGCGATGCTCTTCACGCACTCACCGGCGCTGGTCACCGCCTTGCCATAGGTGCTGCGCACATTGCGCTCCACCGCCAGGGCACTGCCGCTGAGCAGGAACAGTAACAGGATGCAGATGACGGCTACAAAACGTCTTACCGTGAAAGATCCATGGCAAATATCGAGTCCCGAAGTGGCCAAGAGATGTTTCATGTTCCGGGGTGGCGCTGTCCGCTCCACATGGGTTAGGGGATGGGTATTCATGGTCAAAATTCCTCGTTTCTGTGCTTGATTGCGTCCATTATGCCAAGGATGGGGGGCTTAGGGCCAATCGGCGTTCTGTTCTGGCGTTTTGGCCTATGCCTCTGTACAGCACTATTCTGGTATGCTTGCGCCACTGATTTCTGTCCTTGATAGCCTATCCGAATCAAGTCTCCAGATGACGAGCCAAAGTTGCCAGCAATGAAAAACCAGATTCAAGACCTTATCCGCCAGGCCCTACAAGGTCTGATCGACCAGGGCCTGATGCCCGAGGGAGAGCCTACCAACTTCAGCGTCGAGCGCAGCCGCGACCCCAGCCACGGCGATTTCGCCAGCAACGCCGCCCTGGTCTGCGCCAAGCTGGCGCGCTGCAAGCCGCAGGAGCTGGCGGAAAAGCTGGTGGCCGAGCTGGGGGCCGAGCTGGGCAGGCCCGATCTGGTGGAGCGCATCGAGATCGCCGGCCCCGGCTTCATCAACTTCTATCTCAGCCACAGCGCCTATCACGGCCTGATCCCGCAGATCCTGCAGCAGGGCCACGGCTTTGGCCGCTCGGCGCTGGGGGCAGGCAAGCGGGTGCAGGTGGAATTCGTCTCCGCCAACCCCACAGGTCCCCTGCACGTGGGCCATGGCCGCGGTGCCGCCTATGGCTCGGTGGTGGCCAATCTGCTTGAAGCGGTGGGTTACAGCGTCCACCGCGAGTATTACGTCAACGACGCCGGGCGACAGATGGACATACTCGCAGCCTCCGTCTGGCTGCGCTACCTGGAGCTGTGCGGCGAGGGCCTGCGCTTTCCCGCCAATGGCTACAAGGGCGATTACGTCTGGGACATAGCCGCCACCCTGCACCGTGAGCACGCCGATGCCTACCGCCAGAGCGCCGAGGCGGTGTTTGCCGACCTGCCTGAGGACGCCGCCTACGCCGATGAGCTGGACGGCGAGGGCCAGCCTCTGCCCGGCGCACCGGCAGGGGACAAGGAGGCGCATATCGACGGGCTGGTGAACCGGGCCAAGCAGCTTCTGGGGGATAACCGCTACCGCTATGTGTTCGAGCTGGGGCTGAACACCATTCTCGACGACATCCGCGACGACCTGGCCCTGTTCGGCGTCGAATATCAGGAGTGGTATTCGGAGCGCTCGCTGACCGAATCCGGCGCTGTGAACAAGGCCATAGAGCGCCTGCGCCAGGCCGGTCATGCCTACGAGCAGGACGGCGCGCTCTGGTTCTGCTCCACCGCCTTCGGCGACGAGAAGGACCGGGTGTTGGTGCGGGATAACGGCCAGACTACCTACTTTGCCTCGGACATCGCCTACCACATGGACAAACTGGAGCGCGGCTTTGACCGCGTCATCGACATCTGGGGCGCCGATCACCACGGCTATGTGCCGCGGGTCAAGGCCGCCCTGCAGGCCCTGGGTGATGACCCGGGCAAGCTCGACGTGCTGCTGGTGCAGTTCGCCATCCTGTATAAAAACGGCGAGCGCATGCAGATGTCCACCCGTTCCGGCGAGTTCGTCACCCTGCGCCAGCTGCGCAAGGAGGTGGGCCGGGATGCGGCGCGCTTCTTCTACGTCATGCGCCGCTGCGAGCAGCACCTGGACTTCGACCTCGACCTGGCCACCAGCCAATCCAGCGACAACCCGGTGTATTACGTCCAGTACGCCCACGCCCGCATCTGCGCCGTGCTGCGCCAGGGTGCGGAAAAGGGCCTGCAGGTGGAGCCCAGCGCCGGCACCGCAAACCTGGAATTGCTCAGCGAAAGCCATGAACTGTCCCTGCTCAAGCAGCTGTCGCGCTACCCCGAGGTACTGGAAAGCGCGGCGCTGCAGCAGGAACCGCACCAGCTCACCCACTACCTGCGCGAGCTGGCCAACGATTTTCACACCTACTACAACGCCCACGCCTTCCTCGTCGCCGAGGATGCGCTGCGGGATGCCCGCATCAAGCTGATCCTGGCGGTGCGTGAGGTGATCCGCAACGGCCTCAACCTGCTGGGCGTCTCGGCACCGGAGCAGATGTAATGGCCCAAGCCAGTCGCAAAAAGCCTGAAGGCCCACGCATACCCGGCTGGGCCTGGTTTCTCGCTGGGGTGATGCTGGGTGCCATCGGCATGGGCCTGCTGGGCTCCCAGGACAGCCGCAATCTGCAACAGCAAATCAAGGACCGTCTCAGCGCCCAGACCCAGCCCCCGGCGCAACAGGAAGAACCCAACAAGGCCCCCAAGCCGCGCTTTGACTTTTACACCGTGCTGCCGGAGATGGAGGTGGTGGTGCCGGAGGAGGAGATCCAAGCGCCGCCCAAGCCCGAACCCAAGCCCAAGCCCGCGCAAAAGACCACCCAGCCCGAACAACAGGCCAGGGTGGAAAAGGCCGAACCGGCCCAGGTCTATCTGTTGCAGATGGGCTCCTTCCGCAGCTTCACCGATGCCGACCGGCTCAAGGCCCGGCTCGGCTTCATGGGCATAGAGAGCGATATCCAGAGCGTGACCATCTCCAACGAACAGGGCAAGAGTACCGTCCACCGGGTGCGCGGCGGCCCCTACAGTCAGGCCCAGGCCCAGGCCCTGCACCGCAGCCTGAAGGACAACCAGATCAACAGCCTGATGATCAAACTCAAACGCTGATCCCGAACTGGCCTGAACCAAGGAGCTTGACATGCGCCTGAACCCCTTCCCCCGCACTGGCCCCCACCCCCTGCCCTGGCGTCCCCTGGGCCTGATGCTGTTGGCCCTGCTATCACTTTGGGGCGGTTGCGCCCAGGCTGGACAGACCCTGCGGGTGGGCACCAACCTGTGGCCCGGCTATGAGCCCCTCTATCTGGCCCAGGATATCGTGCAACCGGGCTGGGACAAGGCCATACGTCTGGTCGAATACCCCTCTGCCACCGAGGTGTTGCGCGCCTTTCGCAACCGCGCCATCGAGGCCGCTGGCCTGACCCTGGACGAGGCACTGCTACTCAAGCAAGATGGCGTACCCCTGCGCCTGGTGCTGGTGATGGACATCTCCCAGGGGGCCGATGTGATCATCGCCCGCCCGGAGATCCCGGACATGGCCGGGCTGCGCGGCAAGCGGGTGGCAGTGGAGAGCGGTGCCCTGGGGGCCTATGTACTGACCCGAGCCCTGGAGCTGCATGGACTGGGCCTGGATGAGATCGACATCGCCCATCTGGATGTCAGTAGCCATCGCCAGGCCTTTGTCTCCGGCCAGGTGGATGCGGTGGTTACCTTTGAGCCGGTGCGCACCCAGCTGCTCAACGCCGGCGGCCGGGAGGTCTTCAGCAGCCGGGAGATTCCCGGTGAGGTGGTGGATGCCCTGGTGGTGCATGAGGACTTCCTCCAGCGCCAGCCAGAGACGGTAGAGCAGCTGATCAAGGGCTGGTTTCAGGCCCTGCAGCTGCTTCAGCAAAGGCCGGATGAGGCCGCCGGGCTGATCGGCAAACGGCTCAAGCTCAGCCCTCGGGAGGTATTGGACAGCTATGCCGGCCTGTACCTGCCCAGCCCGGCGGACAACCTGAAGCTCATTGGTGGCCCCACGCCCGACCTCCTGAAGACCCTGCACAAGCTGCGCCAGCTGATGCGCGAGCGGAACCTGCTCGGTGATGACGTCGATTTAAGCCAACTCCTTTCTGCCGACAGCCTGCCGGTCAAATGATCTTCTCCCTGCGTTTTCTCATCCCGGTCAGCGCCGCGCTGATCCTGTTGCTGGTGGTCGGCCTGTCCTATCACTTCACCAGCGACCTGCTGCGCGAAGAGGTCACCCAGGAGGTGCAGCGGGATATGCGCAACCGTATTAACCAGGCCCAGGGCAGCATAGAGCGATTCTTGAAGATCGACTATGCCGATGGCATGCGCCAACTGATGGCCTCCTTCGGCTCGGAACTGGATCTGGTGGTAAGCCTAGTGACCGAGCCCGAGGGGCAGGTTGTCGCCGCCACCCAGCACCGCCTGCTCCAACAGCAGCTGGACCAGATTGACTATCCCATCGACCCGAATATAGCCCAGCAGGTCATAGCCAATCGCGCCAGCCAGGTGGTGCTGTCCAAGGATGGCCGCTGGGTGCAGGGCTATGCCAGCATCTGCGCCCAGGACAGCCACCGCTCCCTGCGCGCCACCCGCTGCGGTCTGCTTTATCATCAGGCCGATCTGGAATATCACCTGGATTCGGCCAGTGCCAGGGTGCGTGATCAGGCCCGCCTCAACGGCATCGGCGTGCTCAGCCTGGGGCTGAGCCTGATCCTGCTGGTACATTTCCGCATCACCCACCGCATCGGCCTGATTCAACAGGCCCTGCAGGCCTTCTCCGCCGGAGATCGCGGGGTACTGGTGCGCCTTGGCGGGCACGATGAACTGGCGCAGATCAGCCAGGGTATAGATCAGATGCTGACGCGGCTGCGACGGGACGAGGCCGAGCTTCTGGAGAGCCAGCAGGCCAAGCTGGCGATCATCAACAGCACCCATCTGTGCATCATCTCCACCGATGCCAAGGGGGTGATCAGCAGCATCAATGCCGTGGGTGAGCAGATGCTCGGCTACAGCGAGGCGGAATTGCTGGGACGGCGTAGCCCGCTCCTGTTCCACCTGCCAGAAGAGATCGAGCGGTGCGCCACCCAGCTAAGCCGGGAGCTGGGCCGACCGATCCGGCCCAACTTCGAGGTATTCATCGCCAGGCTATCCCAGGGGGCCGCAGAAGAGCAGGAATGGACCTATGTACGCAAGGACGGCTCCCACTTTCCCGTGCTGCTCGGCATCAGCACCCTGACCGATGAGTCCGGCCAGGTGCGGGGCTATCTCGGCGTGGCCAAGGACATCAGCCAGCGCAAGCGCAACGAGGAGCGCCTGCTGCTGGCCGACAAGGTCTTCCAGAACGCCGGCGAGGGCATAGTCATCACCGACACCCTGGGTATAGTGGTGGACGTCAACCCAGCCTATGAGCGCATCACCGGCTACAGCAAGGCAGAGATCCTCGGGCGCTCCTCCGGGCATGTGAAATCGGGCCGCCATGACAAGGCATTCTATGCGAAGATGTGGCAAACAATTCTGCAAGAGGGGGGCTGGGAAGGCGAGATCTGGGACCGGCGCAAGAGTGGCGAGGTGTTTCCAAAATGGCTCAATATCACCGCCATCAAGGACAGCCAGGGCCAGGTTGGTCACTATGTGGGCATCTTCGTCGATATCAGTCAGCAGAAGGCCACCGAGGAAAAGCTGCAACAACTGGCCTTCTACGACCCCCTCACACGACTACCCAACCGCGCCCTGTTCCGCGACCGGCTGGCCTTCCAGATCAACCTGGGACAGCGCAACAAGGCCCTGCTGGGCCTGATGTTCATCGACCTGGACCGCTTCAAACAGGTCAACGACAGCCTGGGCCATGATGCCGGGGATGAACTGCTGATCCAGGTCGCCGGGCGCATCCAGGCCTGTTTGCGCATGAGCGACACCGTTGCCCGCCTGGGCGGCGACGAGTTCACCCTGATCCTGCCCAGCCTGCAATCACGGGAAGACGCCGCCAAACTGGCAACCAAGGTCATAGACCAGCTACAGCAGACCTTCGATATTCAGGGGCATGAGGTGCAGATCGGTGCCAGCATCGGCATCGGCCTCCACCCACAGGACGGCAAGGACTGCGAGACCCTGATCAAGCACGCCGACCAGGCCATGTATCAGGCCAAGCAGCAGGGCCGGGGCTGTCACCGCTTCTACGACCAACTGACCCAAACCGGCAGCGGCAAGGCATGAGCCACCAGGCCCGTAAGCGTTTTAGCCAGAACTTCCTGCACGATCAGGGGGTAATAAGTCGCATTGTGCGCGCCATCAACCCCCGGACCGGCCAGAACCTGCTGGAGATCGGCCCCGGCCAAGGGGCCATCACCCGACCCCTGTTGCAGGCCTGTGGACGCCTGCAGGTGGTGGAACTGGACCGGGATCTGATCGAACCGCTGCGCCAGGGCTGCGCCGGGCTGGGCGAGCTGATTATCCATTCCGCCGATGCCCTCAAGTTTGATTTCGCCCCCCTGGGCAGGGACCAGCCCCTGCGCCTGGTGGGCAACCTGCCCTATAACATCTCCACGCCGCTGCTGTTTCATCTGCTGGAGCAGAGCAATTACATAAGCAATTACATAAGGGACATGCACTTCATGCTGCAAAAGGAGGTGGTGCAGCGCATGGCCGCCGAGCCCGGCGGCAAGGACTACGGCCGCCTGACGGTGATGTTGCAGGCGCGCTGCCGGGTCAGCCATCTGTTCGACATCGGCCCCGCTGCCTTCACCCCGGCCCCCAAGGTGGATTCCAGCCTGGTGCGGCTTGCGCCCTACGCCCAACCGCCCTACCCCATCGCCGATTTCGGTGCCTTTGCCCGGCTGGTCAGCGCCGCCTTCAGCCAGCGCCGCAAGACCCTGCGTAACTGCCTCAAGGGCCTGCTGGACGAGGCCCAGATTCGTGCCGCCGGGGTTGACCCCAGCGCCCGCGCCGAGACCCTGGACATAGGCCAATTCGCCCAGCTGGCGCAGCTGAGCGCAAGGGCGGAAGACCCGGCCGACCAACACCCAGCACCAACCGTACCTGATTCAACCTTAAGATGAGCCGATTACCCACAAATCTCAGCCAATCGAATAGGGCGGCCCGTGGCCGCCGCGCAACCACCAGGGGCAGGCATCATTGCTGTGGCTTGGCGGCGGGCGTGGTCCGCCCTATGCCGCACGGCAAAGCCGGCCTCCCACCCCAGGACGTACACGGCCAGCCATACCGAGATAATGGCTGAGATTCAAGCAAGTGAGATTCAAACAAGGATCGACATGAAAATCGTCATCAGCCAAAACCGCGCCCGTGCAGCCCAAAAAAGCCCGATCCAGAAGCGCTTTGAACGCCTCAGCCGGAAACTGCTCGAGCTGCGGCGGCACAATCAGGACTTCGAGCGGGAACTGAATGAGCTGGTTGGGCTGTACAGCGATTATTCGCGCCAGCAAGACGAGGCGCAACTCGACACCCTCAAGGCCCTGGCGCAAAAGCTGATCGTCTTCGCCAGCCGCAAAAGCCTGGCCGATTGGCACCGCGACGAACTCGGCCACTGGCTCGGCCAGCTGGTCTCAAAGATAGCCGCCTTTGACCGCCAGGCCGCTGCGGCACTCGACCTGGACTATCAGGCCGCCCTGGCCAAATCCATGGACATGACCCTGGAGGAGATGCAACAGGAACTGCACTATGCCCTGAGCGACTTTGAGGCATTCTTCGACACCAACCCGAACCAGGCCGAGGCCGATTGGGATGAGACCGAGGATGACGAAGGCCTTCAGGATGACCTGTTCGGGTTTGATGGTCTGCACAAGGATACCGACCCGCCCTGGGCAGATGCCTGGGAGGATGATCCCGCCCAGCAGGAGGAAGATCGGTTCGAACCCGCCCACCGCCAGGACAAAAATCCGATGGACAGCGACTGGGTCAAGCAGTTGTTCAGAAAGGCGGCCCAGGCCCTGCACCCGGACCGGGAGCAGGACGAGGACAAGCGGGCGATCAAGCAGCAGCAGATGACGCAACTGCTCAAGGCACGCAAACAGGGCGATCTGATGACCCTGCTGAGCATCTACAGTGAACACATAGATGAGCGCGGTATAGAAATCGCCGAGCAGGAGATGGCCCAGATCTGCGCCCTACTGGAGGAACAGATCGAGGAACTGGCATTTGAACGCGCCACCTACGCCTGTACACACCCCGTCAGATACCAGGTGTACCAAACCCTCTACGCCAGCGACGCCGAATCCCGGCAGGAGAAAATTGAAGACTGGAAGCAGGCCCTGGCCGAGCAGGCGCAGGCGGAGGCCAGACTGCTGGACAGTCTGAAAAACCTCAGCCAACTCAGGCAGGCACTAAGGGAAAGGCAGCAACAGCGCTACTACGCCGACCCCAGCCTGTTTGGCTTTTGAGTGCTGCGGGATGCACAACGCAAACTCAATCGGACTGACGGTGCTGCAGGAAGTGGCGGATCAGGCCCTGGGTGGAGCTGTCGTGCCTGCCTTGACCTGGCTCGCCCCTGAGTTCCGGCAGGATGCGGTTGGCCAGCTCCTTGCCCAGCTCTACGCCCCATTGGTCGTAGGAGTTCAGGCCCCAGAGCACGCCCTGGACGAAGATCTTGTGCTCATACAGGGCGATCAGGCTGCCCAGCACCTCGGGGGTGAGGCGATCGAACATCAGGCTGTTGCTGGGCCGGTTGCCGGGGAAGGTTTTGTGCCGCGCCAACAGCTCCAGGCGCTCGCCGCTGACCCCGGCGGCCTCTAGCTCGGCACGGGCCTGCTCGGCGCTCTTGCCGCGCATCAGGGCCTCGGGCTGGGCGAGGAAGTTGCTGATCAGCTTCAGATGCTGGTCGCCCAGCTCGTTGTGGCTGTTGACCGGGGCGATGAAATCGCAGGGGATCAGGTGGCCGCCCTGGTGGATCAACTGATAATAGGCGTGCTGGCCATCGGTCCCGGCGCTGCCCCAGATGATGGGGCCGGTGGGGTAATCCACGGCCTCGCCATCTCGCGTCACCGATTTGCCGTTGCTCTCCATGTCCGCCTGTTGCAGATAGTCCGGCAGATAGCGCAGATACTGGTCATAGGGCAGTATGGCCTGGCTGCTGGCCCCGGCAAAGTTGCTATACCAGATACCCAGCAGGGCCAGGATCACCGGCATGTTCGCCGCCAAGGGGGCCTGGCGGAAGTGCTGATCCATGCAGCGGGCACCGGCCAGCAACTGGCGGAACCTGTCCATGCCGATGGCCACGGCGATGGGAAAGCCGATGGCGGACCAGAGCGAGTAACGGCCACCGACCCAGTCCCAGAACTCCAGCATGTGATTGCTGTCGATGCCAAAGGCCTCCACCTTGGCCCGGTTGGTGGAAATGGCGATGAAGTGCGCCGCCACCGCCTGCTCGTCGTGCAACTGGTCCAGCAGCCAGGCGCGGGCGGAGAAGGCGTTGCTCAGGGTCTCCTGGGTGGTGAAGGTCTTGGAGGCAACGATGAACAGGGTGGTCTCGGCCTTGAGCGGGCGCAGGGTCTCGCTCAGGTGGGTGCCGTCCACATTGGAGACAAAGTGCAGTCTGAGACCTGACTGCCAATAGGGGCGCAGGGCCTCGCACACCATCAGCGGACCCAGGTTGGAGCCGCCAATGCCGATATTCACCACATCGGTGATACGCTGGCCGCCGTGGCCGCTCCAGCTGCCGTTGCGAATGGCCTCGGACAGCCGCTCCATCTGCCCCAGCACCCGCTCCACCCCCGGCATGACATCCTCACCGTTCACCCGAATGGGCTGGGCCGGGTCATTGCGCAGGGCCACATGCAGCACGGCGCGCTGCTCGGTGTTGTTGATCGCCTCGCCGCTGAACATGCGCTGGATCCAGGTCGGCAGCTGCCGCTCCTCGGCCAGTTGCCCAAGCAGGCCCAGGGTTTCATCCCTGATGCGGTTCTTGGAATAGTCCAGCAGGATGCCGCAGGCCTCCAGGGAGAATCGCTCGAAGCGCTGCGGGTCGCTGGCGAACAGGTCCTGCATCTGCACATCGGCCATCTGCCGCCAATGTTGTTGCAGTTGCGGGATGCTCGGGCTTGCGGAGAATCGGGTCATGGCAGTAATCCTGATCTGGGCCGGCTGGCCGTGCACAAAGCCGGGATTATCCCAGATTCAGCGCCACGGGGCCTGCCCTTCTCATGCCGACAGCTGCGCCTGCGCACAACGCGGCCGCAAGGGACAGTCGGCGCAAAGCGGCCGCTTACGGCAGTGTTGCTTGGCGTGCCGCACAATCAGGCCGTGATATTCATTGTATAGCCCCACGTCCCCCCGCAGGGCCTGCTCCAGGCCCAGGCGCAGGCTGTCATAGGGCTCATCGCCCTGACACAGCCCCAGGCGAGAAAACAGACGCCTGCTGTAGGCATCGATCACGAACACGGGCCGCTCAAAGGCATACAGGAGCATGTCATCGGCGGTCTCCCGCCCTACCCCCTTTACCCCCAGCAGGGTTTGGCGCAGCACGTCCGTGCTCAGCGCCGCCAGGCGCTCATGCCCCTGTTGCAGATAGAAACGGCAGAAGGCCTGCAGCCGCTGGGTCTTGATATTGAAATAGCCGACCGGACGTATGATCTGCGCCAGCTGGGCCGGATCGGCCTCGGCCAGCCGTTGCGTATCCAGCATCTCGGCCTGGCGCAGGTTGGCGATGGCCTTTTCCACGTTGGTCCAGGCGGTGTTCTGGGTGAGTATCGCCCCCAGCATGACCTCAAAGGCGCTCTGCGCCGGCCACCAGTGCTGTGGGCCATAAGCCGCCAGCAACTGTTGGAATGCCCAGCGCAGGGGTTCGGCCGGCAGGCCCAGGGGTTGGCTCATGCCTTGCCCACCAGCCGCAACAGCGCCTGGACTTCATCCTTCTCCAGCGCGCGGGATTGGCCCAGGCGCGGGTATTTGCCCAGCAGGATGGGCCCGTAGCGCACCCGGATGAGCCGATTGACGCGGCCACCCACCGCCTCCCACATGCGCCGCACCTCGCGGTTGCGCCCCTCCACCAGAACCACGTGATACCAGCGATTGGCGCTCTCACCGCCGGACTCGACGATCTCCTCAAAGCGCGCCTTGCCGTCTTCCAGCTCGATGCCGTGGGTCAGCTGATAGAGCATATCCGGGCTAACCTCGCCCAGCACGCGCACGGCGTACTCCCGCTCCACCTTGAGCGAGGGGTGCATGAGCCGGTTGGCCAGGTCGCCATCGCTGGTAAACAGCAGCAGGCCGGAGCTGTTGATATCCAGCCGACCCACGGCGATCCAGCGCCCTTGGCGGATCTTGGGCAGGGCGGCAAATACCGTCTTGCGCCCCTCGGGGTCGCTGCGCGTGACCAGTTCGCCCTCGGGCTTGTGGTAGGCAATCACCTGGGGTAGCTGGGTGCTCTGGTTGGCCTTGATCTCCAGGCTGCGCCGCCCCATGCGCAGGCGATCCCCCGGCACGGCGCGATCCCCCAGCTGGGCGATGCGCTCATTGAGCTGGATCTGGCCCTCGGCGATCAGCGTCTCGATCTGCCGACGGCTGCCCCAGCCGGCATTGGCCAGCAGTTTCTGGATGCGCTCACCGGCCGCTTCGGGCTTGGCTTTTTTCATGACTGATCCTGTGATGGCGTTGCCGGGGCGGGCTCTTCCAGGCGGTCGGGATCGTTCAGATCCAGCTCGCGGTTGATGGAGTCAAAGTCGCGGATCTCGGCCAGGGTGGGCAGCTGATCCAGGGATTTGAGGTCGAAGTAATCCAGAAATTCCCGTGTCGTGGCATAGAGCGCCGGTCGGCCGGGCACATCGCGCCGCCCCACCACGCGAATCCAGTCGCGGTCGGAGAGGGTCTTGATGATATTGCTGGCCACCGCCACGCCGCGTATGTCCTCGATCTCGCCACGGGTCACCGGCTGGCGGTAGGCGATGATCGCCAGGGTCTCCAGCAGGGCGCGGGAATAACGCGGTGCCCGCTCCTGCCAGAGATTGGCGATGCTGGCTGCATAGGCCTGACGCACCTGCAGGCGGTAGCCGCCGGCGACCTCCCTAAGCTCGATGGCGCGCCCGGCATAATCCTGCTCCAGCGCCTGCAAGGCCCGGCGCAGATCGGTCCTGTCCGGCTGCTCGGCCTCCTCGAACAGCCCCTGCAACTGCTCCAGGCTCAACGCCCGCCCGGCTGCCAGCAGGGCCGCCTCCAGAATCAGCTTCAGCTCCACTGGCACCTCGGTTCACCCCAGTCGGTCATTGTGTAATCCTAACCCGGCACGGCCGGAAGCATAGAGGAAGCAAAACGGCACAAGGATCGCGGCCATCCAGGGCGGCAAGGGCCTGTCGCCTTTGGGATACCTCTACTGCGCCCCAGTATAGCGCCCTTGGCCGCTGACCGCCTCTCAGGGCTGGCGTTTCAGCTCGTACAGGCCAATCAACAGGGGAATGGACAGCACCGAGGCGTTCACCCCCAGCACCAGATCCCAACCCCCGTATCGCCAGAGATAGCCACTGACGGTGATACCCAGGGCACCGCCGACGTAGTAAAACAGCACATAGAGGGCATTGCCCCGGCCGCGACTGCCGCTGAGGCGACCGTTGAGGGCACCGTTGGCGGCCGCATGGATGGTGAAGAAACCCGCGCAACTGCCGAGCAAGGCGAGGATCACCAAGGCCAGATTGGGAGCCGCCAGCCCGGCCAGGGAGAGGCCGAACAGCAGGGAGCCCAGCACCAGGGTAAGGGGGCTGCCGAAGCGATTGGCCAAACGCCCGGACAGCGGCCCCATCAGGGCACCGATGAGGTAGGCGGTATATAGCCCGGTAATCAGCCCGGTGGAGGCGGAAATGGGCGGCTCGCTCAGGTGAAAGGGCAGAAAATTGAAGGTGGCGGAAAACACCCAGAAGGCACCAAAGCCCACCAGAAACAGGCGCAGCGCGGGCCAGGAGCGCAGCAACCCGGCAAAGCCCAGCTGACCCTGATGCTGTTGCGGCCTGCGCGCCACCCCAGGCAGCCAGCGCGCGGCGGCCAGGCTGGTGACCAGCAACAGCCCCGCCGCGCTGAAGAAGGCATAGCGCCAGTGCAGCGGCGGATGCAGAAAGCCTCCCAGCAAGCGCCCACCCAAACCGCCCACCACTGTGGCCGAGACATAGGCCCCCATGGCCACATTGAGACGCTGCAACGGCAGGGCATTGGCCAGGTAGGCGGCAACGCAGGTGGTCAGGGCGGGGATGAAAAGCCCCTGCAGGAAGCGCGCCGCCACCAACAGCTGAAAACTCTGGGTCAGGGCGCAGACCAGATCGGCCAGGGCCGCCATGAAGGCGGCGATCAGAATCAACGGCCGCAGTGCGTAGTGGTCACTCAGACGGCCAAAGGGCAGATTGGCCAGGGCAATGCCCAGGATCACCGCCGACACGGACAGCGAGGCGGTGGCCGCATCAACGCCGAACTCCCGCACCAGCACAGGCAGCACCGGCTGGGTGATGTAGATATTGCTGAAGGCAGCCACCACCAGGCAGAACACCAGCAGCTGGATGCGCCAAAGCCCCTTATCGGGCAGGGTTCTGATCGGCATGGGTTCCGCCTGGATGGCGCAAGTCAGCGAGCTGGGGGAGCGCCATGCCGGGTCGTTGCCACTCAGTGGTTGCTGAAGACCTCATCCAGGTCCGATGCCTCCAGGATGCGTTCAGCCCAGAGCTCCAGTTGTTCCAGGGTGGCGCTCTCCAGCCTTGCCCGGCTCTCTGAACTGAGCGCGCCGAAGCGTTTGCTGATCAGGCGTTCCAGAAGCACGATTTCGCCTTGCTGCATACCTTGCTGCATACCTTGCTGCATACCTTGTTCCATGCCTTTTTGTAGCCCACGCTCGGTGGCTAGGCGCTCTACACTAGTGACATAACGCATTTGGGTCTCTCCTTCAATTTGATCGATATCTTGCCACAATTTCTGCTCCAGGCCGTCGGGTAGCCGCATCATCCAGTCCAGCACCGCGAAGAGGTCGAGGATACGCTGGCGCTCCCAGCCGCGCTTGTAGAGCAGCCGAACCAGGGTGCGTTTGGCCTGATAGCGGGCCTCGGGGTCATGCCGGGTTTGGCCGGTGCGCAGGTGGGCCAGGGTAACCAGGGCAAAGGGGTTGGGGTGATCTTCCAGCGCATCGGCTTGGGTGGCGTAATCCAGCAGCTTGGCGATGGGGAAATCGAGGCGATGACGACAGCCGAGGATGTCGTAGCCAAAGTGGTCGGGCCGCCAGTGTTCGTTTTGATCGGCCAGCACGGCGAAGCTGGCGATGGGCCGGTTGTAACGGTCAAACAGGCGGTAGTTGTAGGTGTAGATGCGCTTGGGGAACTGGCTTTCGGGCTCGCCCTGCACTTCGATGTGGATATAGACCCAGCCCTCGGTGCCATCCAGCAGGGTGACCTGCACCAAGGCATCGGCAAAGCGTTTGCCCAGCTCGGCATCGCGCACCACCTGGCGCAGTTCGGTGTTTTTGAAGCTGTAGCCCTTGCTCCAGTCGATGGCGGCGTTGGCCTCAGGGAAGTAGAAGTCCATGAATTCCGGAAAGGCGTGCTCCAGCACCTCTTTCCAGGGGCTGTCGTAGTCGTCGGTGGGGGTTTGCGGCTTCAGGACCATGGGGCAAGTTTAGGGTCTTCGGGTGAAGGCGGCAAGATTCAGGGGAAAATAGCATGCACGAGGATGCGGCACCCAGCTAACCCCGGATTCCGCTGCACAACATAAGAAGCCCCACCCTTGTTCTGCATTCACCCGTCGGTCTGGCGAGGGTTTACAGACCTCTTGCCTTATCCTTACGCTGAGCCGGGAGCAGGTTGGAGTGAGGAAAGCATCAGGCAAACTCGCTGATCAGGCCCAGCTTCTGCCGGGGGGCTGTGTTGGCGGTCAATTCCTCATCGCCGTCAAGGAGTTCATCGCCGTCCTCGCCAAAGCCACGCCCATCCGGGCCCTGGTCGCGCTGGGCCTGCTCCCGCTGGGGGGCCGCCTCGCGCTGGCCGACGTCCACATTGCCCAGGTTGAGGTTGGCGTCTTGCAGCATTTCCCGCAGGCGTGGCAGGCTTTGTTCTATGGCATCCCGGGTGATGGCGTGTTGCGCCATGATGCTGACGTTGGCCTGGTCATTGGTCATCGAGAGTCGGATTTCCAGCGGACCCAGGTGCTGGGGATTGAGGCGGATCTGCGCCTGATCCATGCCCCGGTTCATCATCCACTGGATGCGCTCGCCCACCCCCTCGCCCCATTGCTTGGAGCCGACGGGCACCTCCAGCGGGCGCGGCTGTTGCGTGGTGCTGGCCGCTGTCTCCAGCGCGGCGCTTGCTGCCGCTGCGGGACGGGCGGCGTTCATTTGGCTCATGATCTGGTTGAAGCCCTTGAGGGCCTCATCGCCTCCCAACTGTGGCCCCAACAGGCTGCCTGAAGGGTCGCGGAAGCCGCTGAAACCGCGCTGCATCAGGTCATCGAAACCCTTGCCATCGGCCTCTTGCAGGGCTTGCAACTGGCTGGCCCAACTGGCGGTATTCAGGCTTGTTGTGGGATTGCTGGCATTGTTAAGCAAATCCCCTTGCAGCCGCTGGAACAGGGACTGTGCCTGGCCTTGAAGTTGGGTCTGACCGGTCAGCTCGGGGGCCGACAGGGCCGCCGATCCGGCAAGGGAAAGAGCGCTTGGGATAGAAGTATCCAGCTGCTGGGCCGCCAGCGCCTGTTCAGTCAAGGGGCTATCGCCACGCTGGGCCTGGGCATCCGCCAGCAAGGGCCCCGGCGTCAGGCCTGTTGCGCCCTCGGCATCAGTCAGCAAAGACCCCGGCGTCAGGCCGGGTTCGCCCTTGATATCAGTCAGCAAAGACCCCGGCGTCAGGCCGGGTTCGCCCTCGGTTGTGTCCTTTTCCAAGGCACGCAATTGCCCAAGCAAGGCGTCGATGCTGGCCGGTTCGCCAGGCCCCTCATCTCCTTCTTCAGGCTCTTCCGTGGCAAGTCTTGGAGCATCTTCATTGCTCCCTTGCCCGCTGCCGTCTTCAGCCCCTGCCGACTCTTTCTTCTCGGACGGCAAATCCTTGCCCTTGTCGGCAAGGGTTTCCCTTTCCTCGACAGGCTCCCTGGCCCGGACATCTTCCCGTTCGGCGGCAGGTTCCTTGCGCTGTGCCGGTTCTACTTCATCCCTTTTTTTGACCTGCTGTTCCTTCATCAGGCCGGAGAACTCGTCGTTGTCCCGCTCGCGCACCTGGGGCGTCTCCCTCGGGCGCGCCTCGGCAACGGGTTGGGTAAAGCTTGGCAGTTGGCTGGATTGTACAGACATGGCGTTTCTCTGAATGGCTTTGCTCAGAGAATAAAAAGCAGTTAGCGTGCCAAGACTTGGTTTATTGGGCCCTAAGCCCCAGCACATCCTGCATGTCGTACAGGCCCCGCTCCTGTCGCATCAGCCAGCCAGCGGCACGCACCGCGCCCTTGGCGAAGGTCATGCGGCTGGAGGCCTTGTGGACGATCTCCACCCGCTCGCCCTCGGTGGCGAACCAAACGCTGTGCTCGCCCACCACGTCACCGGCGCGGATGGTCTCAAAGCCAATGGTCTTGGGGTCACGGGCACCGGTCTGGCCCTCGCGGCCATACACGGCCACCTGCTTGAGATCCCGCCCCAGGGCATCGGCCACCACTTCGCCCATGCGCAGAGCGGTGCCGGAGGGGGCATCGACCTTGTGCCGGTGATGGGCCTCGATGATCTCGATATCGGCCCCCTCGCCCATCACCCCTGCGGTCAACTGCAACAGCTTGAGGCAGAGATTGACGCCCACGCTCATGTTGGGGGCAAAGACTATGCCTATGTCCTCGGCGGCGCTGTGGATGGCAGTCTTTTGCACCTCATCCAGCCCGGTGGTGCCTATCACCATGGGCTTACCATGGGCGCGGCAGACCTTCAGGTGCTCCAGGGTCGGCGCTGGTGAGGTGAAGTCGATGAGCAGGTCAAAGTCATCCACCACAGGGGTCAGATCATCGACGATGCTGACGCCTAGCTTGCCAACCCCAGCCAGCTCACCGGCATCGGTACCGATCAGACTGGAACCAGGCCGCTCGGTGGCCGCGCCCAGGCTCAGGCCATCGGTCTCGCTCACCGCCTGGATCAAACTCCGCCCCATGCGCCCAGCGGCGCCCACAATCGCAATTCGTGTCATCTGTTCTGACCTCATACAAGGGACGCAGAGAGCGCAAAGAAACGCAGAGGACGCAGAGATCTATGAATTGACTCTGCGTCCTCTGCGCTCCTTGGCGTGCTCTGCGTCCAGAATTTTACAAACCCATCTTTTCGAAGAAGCCCTTGACCTTATCCATCCAGCCTTCGGACTGGGGGCTGTGCTGGCTGCCGCGGCCCTTGCAGCTCTCTTCCAGTCGGCGCAGCAGTTCCTTTTGCTCGTTGGTGAGATTCACCGGGGTCTCCACCACCACCTTGCACAGCAGGTCGCCGGGGACGTTGCCGCGTACCGGCTTGACCCCCTTGCCGCGCATACGGAAGATCTTGCCGGTCTGGGTGCCGGCGGGGATCTTCAGCAATACCCGGCCATCCAGGGTAGGGACGTGCAACTCGCCGCCAAGGGCCGCTGTACCAAAGGAAATGGGCACCTCGCAGAACAGGTGGGCGTCTTCACGGGTGAAGATGGGATGTTCCTTGACCGCCACCTGCACGTAGAGATCGCCTGCGGGACCACCGGCCTCGCCCGCCTCGCCCTCGCCCGCCAGACGGATGCGGTCGCCCGTATCCACCCCCGGCGGCACCTTGACCGACAGGGTCTTCTGCTCCTGCACCCGGCCCTGGCCGTGACAGCTGGGACAGGGGTCTTCGATCACCTGGCCCCGGCCGTGACAGCGTGGGCAGGTCTGCTGCACCGAGAAAAAGCCCTGCTGCATGCGCACCTGACCCAGGCCGGCGCAGGTGGGGCAGGTCTTCGGGCTGCTGCCCTTTTTCGCCCCGCTGCCGCCACAGGCAGCACAGCTGACAAAGGTGGGCACGCGTATCTTCACCGTGGTGCCAGACACCGCCTCTTCCAGGCTCAGCTCCAGGTTGTAGCGCAGGTCGGCACCCCGGTTGGGGCCACCGCGACGACCGCCGCCGGCACCAAAGATATCGCCGAATACATCGCCGAAGATATCGCTGAAGCTGGCCCCACCGGCACCGCTGTAGCCCGCTCCACCCCGGCCTCCGCCCATGGAGGGATCGACCCCGGCATGACCAAACTGATCGTAGGCGGCCCGCTTCTGTGGGTTGGAGAGTACCTCGTAGGCCTCCTTGACCTCCTTGAACTGGCGCTCGGCATCGGCCGACTTGTCACCGGTATTACGGTCCGGGTGAAACTTCATCGCCAGACGGCGATAGGCCTTCTTGATCTCATCCTCGCCGGCGTTCTTCTGCAGACCCAGTATTTCGTATAAATCGCGTTTGGACATAATTCAGCTACCAGCATGAATCTAGATTCGGCAGTTAAGCCACAGAGACACAGAGATCACAGAGCCTTTTTCAAAGGGTGATAATTAACCACCTATCAGCAAAAAGACTGTTAGGTGTTCACTCATCAAGCCTCATGATCTTAACTCTGTGTGCTCTGTGGCTCTGTGGCCAAATGCTTTTCATGGAGCCGCCAGCCCCCAGCCCAGCATCCCAAGCAAAGAAACGCACGGCTCCTAAGAGCCGCACGTCCCAGCTGGCCGCTGATGGCTGACGGCTTTGGGCTTATTTCTTGTCGTCTTTGACCTCTTCGAACTCGGCATCGACCACGTCGTCGCCGCCTCCCGGGGGTGGCGGCGGCTCATCACCACCGGCCGCGCCCGGCTGGGCCCCCGATTGTGCCCCCTGCTGTGAATACAGCCGCTCGGCCATTTTGCCGGAGGCCTCGGTGAGCACCTTGGTCTTGGCCTCGATTGCGTCCTTGTCGCTGCCCTTCATCGCCTCTTCCAGTTCCTTGATGGCGTTTTCGATGCTGCTCTTCTCGCCGGCCTCCAGCTTGTCCTCGCCCAGTTCCTCCATGGATTTCTTGGTTGCGTGGATCATGGTGTCGGCCTGATTGCGCGCCGCTACCAGTTCGTGGAACTGCTTGTCCTCCTCGGCATGGGCCTCGGCGTCCTTCACCATTTTGTCGATCTCGGCGTCACTCAGCCCAGAGGAGGCGGTGATGCGGATCGACTGCTCCTTGCCGGTGGCCTTGTCCTTGGCGGAGACGTGCATGATACCGTTGGCATCGATATCGAAAGTGACCTCCACCTGGGGCATGCCGCGCGGTGCCGGCGGGATGTCGGTCAAATCGAACCGACCCAGGGATTTGTTGGCGCTGGCCATCTCGCGCTCGCCCTGGAGTACGTGCACGGTTACCGCAGTTTGGTTGTCATCGGCGGTGGAGAAGGTCTGCGAGGCCGAGGTCGGGATGGTGGTGTTCTTTTCAATCAGCTTGGTCATCACCCCGCCCAGGGTCTCTATGCCCAGGGACAGCGGGGTCACGTCCAGCAACAGCACGTCCTTCACCTCGCCGCCGAGCACGCCGCCCTGGATGGCCGCGCCCATGGCCACCGCCTCATCCGGGTTGACGTCCTTGCGCGGCTCCTTGCCAAAGAAGGCCTTGACCTTCTCCTGCACCTTGGGCATACGGGTCTGACCACCGACCAGGATCACCTCATCGATATCGGCCGCCGATACCCCTGCATCCTTCAGCGCCACCTTGCAGGGCTCGATGGTGCGATCCACCAACTCTTCCACCAGTTGCTCCAGCTTGGAACGGGACAGCTTGATGTTCATGTGCTTGGGGCCGCTGGCATCGGCGGTGATGTAGGGCAGATTGACATCCGTCTGCTGACCGCTGGACAGCTCGATCTTGGCCTTTTCCGCCGCCTCTTTCAGGCGCTGCAGGGCCAGGGGATCGTTCTTCAGATCCACGCCCTGGTCGTGCTTGAACTCGGCGACGAGGAAATCGATGATGCGCATGTCGAAGTCTTCCCCACCGAGGAAGGTATCGCCGTTGGTGGAGAGCACCTCGAACTGGTGCTCGCCATCGATCTCGGCGATCTCGATGATGGAGATATCAAAGGTGCCGCCACCCAGGTCATAGACCGCGATCTTCTGGTCACCACGCTTCTTGTCCATGCCGTAGGCCAGGGCCGCAGCGGTAGGCTCGTTGATGATACGTTTGACCTCCAGCCCGGCGATGCGGCCGGCATCCTTGGTGGCCTGACGCTGGGAGTCGTTGAAGTAGGCCGGCACCGTGATCACCGCCTCGCTGACCTTCTCGCCCAGGTAGTCCTCGGCGGTCTTCTTCATCTTCTGCAATACCTTGGCGGAGATCTCCGGCGGTGCCATCTTGTTGCCGTTGACCTCGACCCAGGCATCGCTGTTGTCTGCCTTGACGATCCTGTAGGCCACCATATCCTTGTCCTTGGTCACCATGGGGTCATCGAACCGGCGGCCGATCAGGCGCTTGATGGCGAACAGGGTATTCTTCGGATTGGTCACCGCTTGGCGCTTGGCGCTCTGCCCAACCAGCACCTCGTCATCGCTGGTATAGGCGATGATGGACGGGGTGGTGCGGTCACCCTCGCTGTTTTCTATTACCTTGACCTTGTCACCCTCCATCACTGCCACGCAGGAGTTGGTGGTGCCCAGGTCGATACCAATAATCTTGCCCATGAATGTTCTCCTAAAAATTGTTACTTAAAAGCTGTTAGCCACGGAGCCACAGAGACTTGAGAGAATCTGAATCAGGCCGAGTTTCACACCCATGCCAAGGTTCTCTGACCAGCCCATGCAACAGACTCCTCTTACTCTGTGTGCTCCTTGGCCCTGTGGCTTTATTGCCTTATGGATTGGATGTTGAATAAATGGGTTGTCTGTCGGGCTTTTCAAGCATTCGCGCTGACAATCACCATCGCCGGGCGCAGCATGCGGCCATTGAGCAGATAGCCCTTCTGTACCACCTGTACCACGCTGTTGGGCTCGTGCTCGGCACTGGGCATCATCTGCATGGCCTGGTGTTGTTCCGGGTTGAAGGGCTGGCCGATGGGATCGATCTGTTCGATGCCGAACTTCTGCATCACATCGGCCATCAGCTTCAGGGTCAGCTCGGTACCCTCGCGCAGTGTCTGCACCTGGGCCTGTTCATCCTGGGCGGCCTGATAACCCAACTCCAGACTGTCGCGCACCTGCAGCAACTCCTTGGCAAAGCCATCCAGGGCGAATTTGTGGGCACTCTCCAGATCCCGCTCATGGCGCTTGCGCAGGTTATCCATCTCCGCCACCACCCGCATCAGCTTGTCCAGATGCTCCTGGGCCTTGGCATTGGCCTCTTGCAGTTGTCGCTCGACATCATCACCGGTCTGGGCCTCAGCCCCCAGCGGGACATCGGTCCGCAGGGTCTCGGGGCTGGCCTGTTCCATCTCCACCGGTTCAGTCATTGGCTCCTGGGCCGGGGTCTCAGGTCCTTTCTCTTGCTGCTGTTGTTCGCTCATCGGCCTCACATCGCCTCTTTAAAAACCGTGTCAAAAATAAGCTGCTCTGCCCAACGCTTCCCGCCTCGCCCCTCGGGCCAGGGGCTGGGATGATGCAGGATATTGGGAAAAAAACTCAGCCGCCCGCTGGGGCGGGGCTGAATTTCCCCTGAGATGGGGATGGATAGGGGGCTTTCAAGTGCCGCGTCGGCAAATTCCCCTCAGAGACTGAGGCTCAGGCCCTCCTGGGCCAGGTGGAATTCGGGGTCTGACGGCCCTACCCGGTTGCGCTCCATGGCGGCGGCGAAGATCTGCTCCAAGGCCTCGTCGGAGCGGGTGGGCTCGTGGTGGGTGAGATAGCAGCGCTTGACCTGTGCCTCGCGGGCGGCGCGGATGCTGGCATCAAAGGTGCCATGGCCCCAGCCCTTGCGCTTGGGGTATTCCTCTTCGGTATAGGCGGTGTCTATGATCAGGACATCGGCACCACGGAAGAAATCGATGATGGTCTGGCGCTTTTCGTCGATGATGGCCTGAAAGTCGGCAAACTCCTCGTCCTCCGGGTCGTAGATGTTGTAGTCCCATTCGTGGTCGCCGGTGAACACCAGGACCTTGCCCTGGCACTCGATGCGGTAGGCAAAATTCAGCACCGGATGATTCATCAGCATGTAGCTGATCTGCATGCTGCCCACCTGAATCGGCTCGCCATGGGGTTGCAGGTCCACATAGCGGATGCGGGCGTTAAGTTCACTCTCCTTGACTGGAAAAAAGGCATAATCCATCTGCCGCTCCAATACATCCTTGACCCCCCGGCCAGCGACTATATCCCGGGCACCATGCAGAATCACCTCGTTGCCGGGCACAAAGATGGGCACGAACATGGGCAGACCCTGGATGTGATCCCAGTGGGTGTGGGTGATGAAAACATGAATTTTGATGGGAAATTCGGCAAACAGGGTCTGCGCCAGCTGGAAGATACCGGTACCGCCATCCAGCACCACCAGTTCGTTGTCATCCCCGCGCACCTCGATGCAGGTGGTATTGCCGCCGTAGCGGACCGTCCGCTCCCCTGGGGTCGGTATGGACCCGCGTACACCCCAAAATCTGAAACGCAAGACCGCTTCTCCTTAAGGTTCATGGAGTGGCAAGCACCACCCCAGAAAATGAAAGTCTGCTCGCCCCGATCGTTCCCGACCGCCAAGGAAGGCGGAAGTGTCGGCGTTGCTGGGAGCACTCGCCGCCCTCCCCCCAACCCTCGACAGCTGTTCCTGACGCTGTTCTACCTCCTGCATCCGTGCAGTCGCCTCCCGGGGGGGAGCAAACGAGCGCTTCGCGACTTTCACAGTAAATGAAATACTGAACAAAAAGTCAAAAAACCGCATCCGGGCTAGAGTGCTGCGACTTTATGTAACTCTTTGCGTTCTTCGCGATCCTGTTTCTCTCCCGGCTGCGCGGGATCAGGGCTAGAGCGTCATAAAGGCGCTGGCCTTTTTCATTTCTTCATCCAGATCCCCCAGGCTCTCCATCATCAACATGCCATTGAGGTCACAGCCGAAGCGCTGCTGGATGCTGGGCGGAAAGTCTCCGATCAGGTGATTGCCCGAGTCGCCGAAGGGCACCGAATGCACCACCAGATTGGCGGCGAACACCGCATCGCGCATTTTGCCATTTTCCAGCTCCACCTCGGGCTGGTGGTGATAGCGAATACATTGCACCAGATCCATGGGCAGGGTCCAGTTCTCCGCCAACAGGGCACCGATCTCGGCGTGATCCACCCCCAGCACCTGCAGCTCGGCCTCGGCCAGGCTCATACCCCCCTCTGCGGCCAATTCCAGGGCCTGACGAAACTCCTCGGCCTTGTACTGGGCCAGCACCACCTTGCCAAAGTCATGCAGCAGGCCGGCGATGAAATAATCCGCCGCATCCCGGTCCGGCACACCGAGGATGGAGGCCAGGCGTTTGTTGATGCCCGCCACGCCCAGGGAGTGCATGAGGAACTTGTTCATGTCAAAACCGGCACCGTTGCGCTTGGGCAACATGCCGATGGCAGCTATGGTCAGGGCCAGGTTCTTGATCGTATTGATGCCGACAAAGACCACGCCGTGATTGATCGAGTTGATCGGCCGGGACAGGCCATAAAAGGCGGAGTTGACCAGCTTGAGGATCTTCATGGTGATCACCGGATCGTGCTCGATCACCTTGACCAGCTCCTTGGGGGCGCAATCGGCGCGGGCGGTCAGCTCCAGCACCTTGGTCACCCCTTGCGGGAAGGCGGGCATGCGCTCCACCAGTTTGATGAGTTCGGCGTTATCTGTCATGGGTTGTTTTAAGTCTGCGTGGTCTGTTTACCTGGTCCGATTCTAACGGAAGATTCAATCCGCCGATACCGTTCGCGCCGCCGCCCAGCTGCGCAGATAGGCTATTTTCTCCGCCATGATCACCGACAGGGGCCGGGTCTTGGCCAGCTCCTCCAGCAGGTGGGCGTTGTCCAGGGACTCCTCGCGGGCGTGGGCGGCATAGAGCGCGGACACCACCGCCTGCTCGATCTCAGCCCCGGTGAAGCCCTCGGCGGCCGCCGCCAGGCCCTCCAGATCAAATCCCTGGGCATCCTGACCGCGCTTGTTCAGGTGGATCTCAAAGATCACCCGACGCACCTCGGGGCTGGGCAGATCGACAAAAAATATCTCATCGAAACGGCCCTTGCGCAGCAGCTCCGGCGGCAGGGATTCGATATCGTTGGCGGTGGCCACCAGAAACACCCGGTCCTTGCGCTCCGCCATCCAGGTCAGCAGGGTGCCGAGGATGCGCTTGGACGGCCCGCCCTCGGCGTCGCCGGACAGGCCCTTTTCGATCTCGTCAATCCAGAGCACGCAGGGGGCCATCACCGCCGCCGTCTTCAGGGCATCGCGCAGATTGCGCTCGGTCTCGCCGTAATACTTGTTATACAGGGCAGCGAAATCCAGCCGCAGCAGGGGCAGGGACCAGGCCCCGGCCACCGACTTGGCCGCCAGGCTCTTGCCGCCGCCCTGCACCCCCAGCAACAGCAGACCCTTGGGCGGGTCCAGCCCCGGCGGCGCCTCCTCGGCGGTAAAGATACGCCGCCGCGCCTCCAGCCACAGCTTCAGATTATGCAGACCCGCCACCTCGCCAAAGCGGGCGGTATCGGTCTCGAAGGAGAGCACACCGCCCTGGTCCAGCAGCCGGTACTTGGCCTCCTTGATACTGTCGATATCCCCATCGTCCAGCACCCCATCGTCATAGATGGCGGTGCGCACCAGGCGCTGGGCATCGGCCAGGCTCAGGCCGAGCAGGTTGTTCACCAGGGCATCCACCACCCGGGCGCTGCCCTTGACCCGTTTCTTGAAACGCCGCCCCCAGGCAGCGCTCTCGTCGTGCACCAGATCCAGCAGCTGCTGGCGATCGGGCAGGGACAGCTCAAACCGGGCCGCCAGGTTCTTAAGCTCCAGCGGCGTGTCCAGCTTGGGTGCCACCAACACCAGGGCATGGGGCGTGGCATGATGCTTCTGCCCCACCTCACGCAGCAGGCGCAGAGTAATGGGGTCATCCACCCAGTGGTGAAAATCAAACAGCAGATAGAGCCCGGCATCGCTGGTGGCATGGATCTGGCGCAACACCTCCTGTGGCTCCAGCTGGCCCCGTGCCGGAAAGCCTTCCAGATCCAGCCGCCGCAGGCCACTGGCCACCGACCAACGGAACAAAGGGCGGGCCAAACGCAGCGCCAGACGCTGAAACAGGCCCTCCACCCGCGCCTCTTCGGTGGTCTCGACGAGGATGATGGGGGTGCCTGTATCAATGATCAGTTGCAGGTCGTGCAGGTCGCTCATTTGGGGGTACTCAATCAGACGGGCCTTAACAGGTGCCAAGCATAGCGGTTTTTTCATCCCTACCCAACGATCATGGGGCAAGACGGCCACCCCAGAAGATGAAAGTCGTCTCGACTCGGGCTCCAGGCTTCGTCCTACCTCCTCCATCCCTGGAGTCGTCGACTCGGGCTCCAGGCTTCGTCCTACCTCCTCCATCCCTGGAGTCGTCGACTCGGGCTCCAGGCTTCGTCCTACCTCCTCCATCCCTGGAGTCGTCGACTCGGGCTAGATGTCGATCCAGCGTCCCTCAGCAAAATGCCATCGCCGTACCCAGGCCAGATGGAATTGGCTGTTGCGCTTGCTCAGACCGCACTGGCCGTCCCGTAACAATAGCTTATTCCGGGCCATCTATTCCCGCATAGCCTGCTACAACTAGGGGAGAGAATCAGGGCTTAGAAATTTAAGGGGAGGGAGGAAGTGGGGGTGAAATCAGAATTGAACTTTCTATCATTCTGATAAATATAGGAATTTTTCTCTATTAATTAATGGCGGAGAGTGAGGGATTCGAACCCTCGATGGAGCTATTAACCCCATACTCCCTTAGCAGGGGAGCGCCTTCAGCCTCTCGGCCAACTCTCCGGGATTTCGTGCTGGGTAGTAACTTTCAGATTGGTTTTTTGCTGGTTTCCCCCTTGCGAGGGGGTGGAGTATAACCGGCCCGAGGGCCGGTTTCTAGCAAGTCAGGCTATTCTTCCGCAGTAGCATTACCTGCAGCAGCCTGTTCAGCCTTGATGCGCTCATAAATTTCTTCACGATGCACGCTGACTTCCTTCGGGGCATTCACGCCTATACGGACCTGATTACCCTTTACCCCCAGAACGGTTACGGTTACATCGTCACCGATCATCAGGGTTTCGCCTACACGACGAGTCAATATCAACATTTCCAGTTCTCCTGTTTCCATGTGTCTCCGGTGGTCATTTTTCCTGAACCAAACCTTCGACAGTCCAACCAAGCGATTATTATGTTAGCCAGGCCAACGCAAACGTCACGCAGAACCCAAGCTGCGGAAATATTACCATAATCCTGGATAATTTAAATCCGCAGTTACATCGAATTTCAGTCCTTGCTCAGGCCAAAGGCCTCGTGCAGGGTTCTGACCCCCAGTTCCAGGTACTTTTCGTCGATGACCACGGATATCTTGATCTCAGAGGTGGAGATCATGCGGATGTTGATGCCCTCCTTGGCCAGGGCACCGAACATCCGGCTGGCGATACCGGCATGGGAGCGCATGCCCACGCCCACCAGGGAGACCTTGACGATGGCGGCATCGCCGTCCACCTCGCGGGCATTGAGCGTCTGCGACAGGCTGTTGAGCAATGCCAGGGCCTTGTCGAAATCGTTGCGGTGGACGGTAAAGGTGAAGTCCGTGGTGCCATCCCGGGAGATGTTCTGCACGATCATATCGACCTCGATATTGGCCTCGCCGATAGGACCCAGGATCTTGTAGGCCACGCCGGGTTGGTCCGGTACGCCGCGAATGGTCAGTTTTGCCTCATCGCGATTGAAGGCTATGCCGGAGATCTTTGCCTCTTCCATTTCGTCGTCCTCAAAGGTGATCAGGGTGCCCTCTCCTTCCTGGAAGCTGGATAGCACACGCAGGGGTACTTGGTATTTGCCGGCAAACTCCACCGCCCGAATCTGCAACACCTTGGAGCCGAGGCTGGCCATTTCCAGCATTTCTTCGAAGGTGATTTTATCGAGCTTGCGCGCCTTGGGCTCTACCCGAGGATCGGTGGTATAGACGCCATCCACATCGGTGAAAATCTGGCACTCGTCGGCCTTCAGCGCGGCGGCCATGGCCACTGCCGTGGTGTCCGAACCGCCCCGTCCCAGTGTGGTGATGGCCCCGCTTTCATCCACCCCCTGAAAACCGGCCACGACCACCACGCGACCGGCCTGAAGGTCGGCCCTGACGCGCAGATCGTCTATCTCAAGGATGCGCGCCTTGTTGTAGGCGCTGTCGGTGCGGATGTGGACCTGGGAACCGGTGTAGGAGCGTGCACTGCATCCTATGCTCTCTAGTGCCATGCTTAGCAGAGCTATGGTTACCTGCTCCCCGGTGGAGAGTAGCACATCGAATTCCCGCGCCGAGGGCGGGCTTTGAACGGCATGGGCCAGGTCCACCAAGCGGTTGGTCTCGCCGGACATGGCCGAGACCACCACCACCATCTGGTTGCCCGCATCGCGGCTGGCCTTGACCTTTTCCGCCACGGCCTTGATGCGCTCGACCGTACCGACCGAGGTGCCGCCAAATTTCTGAACCAGTAACGCCATGGGGTTTCCACGATAATAAACGGCGAGGGCCGTCGCCAATAAAGCGGGCAATTAGAACCCATTTCGGTGCTGGATTAAAGGGGGCGGGGCAAAAATTGCCCATTACCTGCCCCGCTGGGCTGTGGCCGTCAATAATACTGCTTGCAGCCGAGCCGCTCCGGGGCCTGATCCCCCCAGCGTACCGCCGGATTTTGATTGGGGTCGGAGGAGACCTTGCCTTGCATCAGACGCTCGGAGAAGCGTGCGGCGCTGATCTGCTTGCCGGGCAGGTATTCGATATCACCACAGGCCTGGTCGAGGTAGCTGGCCACCTGACTGATATCCTTGCCACCGCTGCCATTGGCCGAGTGCAGCAGGTATTTCAGGGCCTTTTCGATCTTGCCATCGCGGGACGGGGTCGAGTGGGCATCGAATTCCTTGAAGTCCATGCAGCGCAAGCCGATCTTCTGCTTGTATTGCCAGGCATCTTCCACCACGGGCACGCGTTCTTTCACCTGCTGGCAGACCTCACCGGCCAGACGCCGCAAGCGGGCCGTCTTTTTCTCCTGCTTCAGGGCCAGCCGCTCACGCACGGCATCCTCAAAGACCCCTTTGAAGTCGTACTGATCGATGCCGTAACCCGGCAGGCTGTCCTCCGCTTTGCCGTAGTGTTGCGGCTGCCGCCAGTAACGGAAGGAGCCGCCCTTGGGTCCGGGGACAAAGCTGTTCAGGGTGGTGTGCTGGAAGTCCTGTATCTTGGCCGGTACCGTGGATTTGAGGTAGTGAATCACGCCGAATTCATCCACATCGGTGACGATCTGGGCGTGACCGGCGCTGACAATGGCGTCATCGCCACTGTCACCGAAAAACAGGGGATTGAGGCTGGATTCAATGCGCGGCAGGGTCGCCACTACCCCAGGGCGGAACCACTTGCGGTCCACCCGGACCGGATAGGTGTCCTCCATGAGCGAGTTGGTGCCCACCACATCGCCCACGAATTTCATGAAGCGGCGCAGACGCTCCGCCTCGGGCAGGTCATCATAATAGTGCATGTCGTTGCTGATCATCTCTTCGATGGTAGCAAAGGGGCTCTTGCCCTCATTCTCCTCATAGACCTTGCGGTGTTCGGCGATGATCTTCTCCCGTTCCGGGTAGCGCGGGTCCTTGATCAGGAAGGGCAGCTTGTTTTCGTAGGCGAAGATGAGCCGGGCGTAATAGGCGGAATCGGCGCAGTCATGGGGAATGTTGGCGTACTTGCCCTTGGTGAAAAAGCTCCTGACGTAGCTTTTTCTGACCCAGTTGCTGAAGCGATCCTCCCATTGCGGGCTCCATTGATTCTTCGTCTCCCAGATCGCCGCCGCCGCCGGCAGGCCCAAGCCGGTGCCCATCAAGCCTATGATCACCCCAGCAAGAAGTCGCTTTTTCATGCTCCGCCTCGAAATTGAGTTAAAAAATAATGTTAATCAGGTGATTATAATAGCAATATAAATCAAATTATCAAGTATTTATGGAACCACCCGGCCATCTCCCTTTCCCGCTCGACGACCCCGGGGTTAGGCCAAATGTGTTGCGGGCAAACCACAGTATTTTTCTGCCAACCTGGCAAATAACTGATGATTTCCCAGTGTTTTTTGTTTAAAAATATCTCTATGACTTATTGGATTTTGCTTATTGATATTTCTCAATTTCTTTAATATCAATTAGTTATATGTCTATTCCGACACCAGGGATCAGACAGACGAGGCAAGGTAAAAATATGCTTGGAATAGTTTTTTCAAAACAGAATAAAGGTTCCGATTAAAATCGATGATTGAAAAAGAAAAAACTTTATTTATTACCCACCATGGTCCATAATTGCAGCACTGGAACAACAGTGCAACTTTTTTAATACAGAAGGATACCATGAGCGCCCAACCCCAATTCGCTCGCTGCAGAAACTGCGAGCATGCCCTGATCACCGGCGTCGCCTGCGACACGGGCCCCGCCGACTGCCCACAGATGGACAAGCCCAAACAGGCACAACCCCTGCGCCCTGCCCTGGGCCGCCTGGGCAACATGGTCCGCAGCCTGGCCCTGCCAAGCGAATACGACGCCATCCGCGGCAGTGATTGATCTGCTAGCGCATTCAGCCACCGGGCGCACAGAGAAAAAATCAACCCGATTACCCACAAGCCTCAGTCAACCACCCAGGCTGGCCTAGAGACCGACCGCTAGCCATAGCACTGTCAACGGGCAGTCTGGCGAAGAAAACCTGGCATGTGCGATCCAGGTGACTGGACTTGAGATGCAGCAAAGCGTCGTCCTGGGCCTGTCGAAGGACGGAATCCGGGCTACGCCCAGCTGGCTGCCCCCCACGCCCTGCCAGATCAGGCCTTGTCCAGATAACGCGCCAGCAGGGCCCGGTCCAGGGATTGTCCCGGCAGGGGAACCTGCACCCGGTAACCGCCTCCGGGCACCTCTGTAATTGGCCTGCCATCGGCCAGGCGCATCTGTTCCAGACGCAGATCCTGGTTGCCCTCTGGGGTGATCAGCTCAAGCCGGTCACCAATGGCAAACCTGTTCTTTGCCTCCAGCTCGACCCAGCCATCCGCGCCCTGCCCCACCACCTCGGCGACAAATATCTGACGCTCGCTTTGCGATGAGTTCTGTCGGTAGCTCTGTAGCTCCTGGGTCTGGTGGCGCTGCAGGAAGCCATCGGTGTAACCACGGTTGGCCAGGCTCTCCAGGTCGGCCATCAGCCGTGAGTTCAGGCCCCGCCCCGCCAGGGCATCGTCGATGGCGCGGCGATAGACCTGGGTGGTGCGTGCCACATAGTAGTGAGACTTGGTGCGGCCCTCTATCTTCAAACTATCCACACCGATCTCCACCAGCCGCTGCACATGCTCCAGGGCGCGCAGGTCCTTGGAATTCATGATGTAGGTGCCGGCCTCGTCCTCCTCGATGGGCATCAGCTCGCCGGGGCGCTCGGACTCTTCCAACAGATAGGCCTGCTCGGCCAGGGGGTGTCGCGGCGGCGCGACCCCGCTGCCGGACTCAGCGGCATCCGGGCGCACCGCATAGTCCCAGCGGCAGGAGTTGGTACAGCTGCCCTGGTTGGCGTCGCGGTGGTTGAAATAGCCCGACAGCAGACAGCGACCGGAATAGGCGATGCACAGGGCACCGTGGACAAATACCTCCAGCTCCATATCCGGGCAGGCCTGACGGATCTCGGCGATCTCCTCCAGGGACAGCTCCCGCGACAGTATCACCCGCGTTAGCCCCTGCCGCTGCCAGAAGCGCACCGAGGCTGTGTTCATCGTATTCGCCTGCACCGAGAGATGGATTGCCTGCTCAGGCCAGCGCTCGCGCACCAGCAGGATCAGGCCGGGGTCGGCCATGATCAGGGCATCCGGCCCCAGCTCCAGCACCGGGGCCATATCATCGATGAAGGTCTTCAGCTTGGCCCCGTGCGGCATGATATTGGCGGCGACAAAAAACTTGCGTCCCTGGGCCTGGGTCTCGGCAATGCCCTGGGCCAGGTTATTCGGTAGAAAATCGTTATTGCGCACCCTGAGGCTATAGCGGGGCATGCCGGCATAGACCGCATCGGCACCATAGGCCAAGGCATAGCGCATGTTGCGCAGGGTGCCCGCTGGAGAAAGGAGTTCGACCTGGGTCATGCAAATACCAGATGAGAGGCGCTGCGACCCGGCTGGTGAAAAGAAGGTACCGGGATCAGCGACGGCTGCGTTCGGTCAGACCAAAGGCCTCGCGCAGGGACAGAAAATTGCGTCGGAACAGCTCATAGGCCGTTTCCGCCACCTCGGCATAGGCACCGTAGATCTTGTGCCGTTCAATCTCGTGGCGCAGGTCCGCATCGGCGCTGCAGGCCTCCAGCACCAGGTTCTCAAAACCCTGTTTATCAATGCTGTACATGGCGTAATCCTCCAGGTTTCCGCTTCTTGCTGATGTGTGCCCTTAGCCCCTATATCGGCAGGGGAACGTCGGGATTGAGCCCTTGCCTGCCATCGGCCCCTGCGCTGAAGGCGAAGAGGCGCGGTAGCAACTTGAGAGCTTACATCAAGTATAGATCACAATAACATGAATTCAATGTATAATTTTAATCCATAATCCACCCTCTCTCATTTTGGGGGTGGCCCTGGGCAATCATCCAGATCAAGCCCCGATCCTCATGATTAGCAGAGGCATATTTTGTGCCACGAGAAGCAGGGCAGTCGATCGGCTGTACAGGGGGGCAACCTCTCCTTTGAGGCCGGCCAGGCCCGTTTGGAGATGGGCTGGTACCGCCTAATCAGCCCCCCACCCTCTCCCCAATGGGGAGAGAGAACAAAAGGACTGAATAGCTGCTACAGAGGAGAAGAAGGGTTTAACGTCATGGATTGACAGCAATTAACCCATAAACCTAAAAAGAGCATTTGGCCACAGAGCCACAGAGCACACAGAGAAAAATCAATATGTTGGAAAGCGAACATTCAACACCTTCTAGGAGGCGGTAGGTGTGGGGCGGTGGCTGGAGCCACTGTCCCTGATCGTTCCCGACCGCCTCTCCCTGAGGGGTGGGGAGCAAACGAACGCTGCGCAACTTTCACAGTAAGAGTTGCAACTTTCTAACCCCTTGCGCTCTTTGCGTTTCCTTTGCGTTCTTTGCGATCCGTTATTGGTTCTGGCTTTGCCAGGTTAGATTGAAGGAAGCAGGATCAGGCCGAACCTGAGATACCGAGGGACGAGCACGGACCTCCCGCCCGCTACTCCAGCCCCAGGATGAAATCCCACTGTTCTGGGCTCATGGGCATGATGGATAGGCGGTTACCCTTGCGCAGCAGGGGGCAGCCGGCCAGGGGGCCATCGGCATAGGGCTTGAGCTCACGCAGGCTGATATTGCGTTTCAGATGACGCTCATAGGTGACGTCCACCATGTACCAGCGCGGCTGGTCCGGGTCGCTCTTGGGATCATGGTAGTTACTGTTGGGGTCAAAGGCGGTGAAGTCCGGATAGGCCTCGCGACTCACCCGCATCAGGCCCACTATGCCCGGCTCGGCACAATTGGAATGGTAGAAAAAGACCCGGTCGTTCAGCCGCATCTGATCGCGCATCATATTCCGCGCCTGATAGTTACGCACACCATCCCAATGCTCGGTACGCTGCGGCATATTCAGCAGGTGATCGATGCCAAACACCTCTGGCTCGGATTTCATCAACCAGTAATTCATTGAAACCTCATCGGTTTTCAAAAATTCTACGTTATTTTAACGGGCCGGAAGCAAAACCCGAGTCACACAGCCCTGGGTTAAACCGGGCTTGAGCATACCGCCAAACCCTTGGCTGAGGCTTGGCCCCTCATCCTCAAGGGACTGAGGGGCCTAAGGGTCTGAGCAGTCACCTATCCAGATCAGTTATTCTCGATGACGATGCTGGGGAACTTTGCGGCGTAACTCTTGGCCTGCAGCGACAGCTTGGCGGCGGTCTTGCGGGCGATTTCGCGGTAGATCTGGGAGATACGCGCCTCAGGCTCCGCCACTACCGTGGGCTTGCCGCCATCGGTCTCCTCGCGGATGCGGATATCCAGGGGCAGCTGGCCGAGCAGGTCAACGCCGTATTGGCTGGACATGCTCTGACCACCACCGGTGCCAAAGATGGGCTCTTCGTGACCGCAGTTGGAACAGATGTGCATGCTCATGTTCTCCACGATGCCGAGCACAGGCACCTCCACTTTTTCGAACATCTTCAGTCCCTTGCGCGCATCCAGCAGGGCGATGTCCTGGGGCGTGGTGACGATCACGGCACCGGCCACCGGCACCTTCTGCGCCAGGGTCAGCTGGGTGTCACCGGTGCCTGGCGGCAGGTCGATCACCAGGTAATCCAGATCACTCCAGTTGGTATCGTTGAGCAGCTGCTCCAGGGCCTGGGTGACCATGGGGCCGCGCCAGATCATCGGCGTCTCCTCGTCGATCAGAAAGCCGATGGACATGGCCTGCAGACCGTGGGCCTGCATCGGCTCCAGGCTACTGCCGTCCTTGGACTCGGGCTTGCCGCTGATGCCCAGCATGCGCGGCTGCGAAGGGCCGTAGATATCCGCATCCAGCAGGCCCACAGTGGCACCCTCGGCCACCAGGGCCAGGGCCAGGTTGACCGCAGTGGTGGACTTGCCGACGCCACCCTTGCCGGAGGCCACGGCAATGATGTTCTTGACGTTATCGATGGGCTTGAGGGCCTTCTGCACCGAGTGGGCAACGATCTTGGTGCCGATATTCACCGTGCAGGCAGACACGCCAGCGACGGCCTCAACCGCCGCCTTGACCTGATTGCTGATCTCCTCGTGGATGCCCTTGGCGGGAAAGCCCAGCTCGATGGCCAGGCTGACCTTGTCGCCGGAAATCTCTATGCCCTTGACGAACTTGGCCGAGACCAGGTCCTTGTTCAGGTGCGGCTCCACGTAGCCCTGGATGGCCGCTTCGATCTGTTCTTTGCTCACTTCAGACATATATGCTCCTGGAGCCCGGCGCTAGACCGGGTCGATCAATGAAATTAATAAGGACGCAGAGGACGCGAAGAAGCGCGGAGCTCGCAGAGTTTTACAGGGTTTTGCGGCCCTAAATACCCTTGCTATTCACCCGCGCCAACCCGGTCCGTCAAAAATCGCCAACTTGGTCTGGGATTCTACACAATCGCCCGGCCTATCCCCAATGTAATCAGTCAGGTTTTGTCCGGACGCTTGCCACGGCCCCCTTCTGGCCAGTCTGTGAGACAATGTGGGGGCTTAGATGCCCCCTTTTCAACCGAGCAGCAAGGTTCAATATCCATGAGTCAACCCCGGAAAATCCTCGTCACCAGCGCCCTGCCCTACGCCAACGGCCCGATCCACATCGGCCATCTGGTGGAATACATCCAGACCGATATCTGGAGCCGTTTTCAAAAGATGCGCGGCCATGAGTGTTGGTATGTCTGCGCCGATGACGCCCACGGCACCCCCATCATGCTGCGCGCCCGGCAGGAAGGGATCGAACCGGAACAGCTGATCGCCCGGGTGGCGGAGGAGCACAAGGCCGACTTTGCCGCCTTTCGCATCGGCTTTGACAACTACCACTCCACCCACTCCGAGGAAAACCGCTTTTTCGCCACCTGCATCTATGAGCGCAACCGGGAGGCCGGCCACATCGTCAAGCGCGAGATCAGCCAGGCCTATGACCCGGTGGAGCAGATGTTCCTGCCCGATCGCTTCATCAAGGGCCAATGCCCCAAGTGCGGCGCGGCGGACCAATACGGCGACAACTGCGAGGCCTGTGGCGCCAGCTATTCCCCGGCGGAGCTGAAGAACCCGGTATCCGCCGTATCCGGTGCCACCCCGATAGAGCGGCAATCCGAGCACCACTTCTTCAAGCTGGCCGACTTTCAGGCCATGCTCAAGGACTGGACCCACGGCGGCCACCTGCAAAAGGAGATGGCCAACAAGCTGGATGAATGGTTCGACGCCGGCCTGCAAGAGTGGGATATCTCCCGCGACGCGCCCTATTTTGGCTTCGAGATCCCCGATCACCCCGGCAAGTATTTCTACGTCTGGCTGGATGCCCCCATCGGCTACATGGCCAGCTTCAAGCAGCTGTGCGACCGCGCTGGCCTGGACTTCGATGCCTTCTGGAATGCCGATTCCAGCGCCGAGCTGTATAACTTCATCGGCAAGGACATAGTCTATTTCCACTGCCTGTTCTGGCCCGCCATGCTGCACGGCGCGGGCTTTCGCAAGCCCACGGCGGTATTCGCCCACGGCTTTCTCACCGTGGATGGGGCGAAGATGTCCAAGTCCCGTGGCACCTTCATCAAGGCGCGCACCTATCTGGATCATCTCAACCCCGAATACCTGCGCTACTACTTCGCCGCCAAGCTCGGCAGCGGGGTGGATGATATCGACCTCAACCTGGAGGACTTCGCCCAGCGGGTCAACTCGGACCTGGTGGGCAAGCTGGTCAATATCGCCAGCCGCTGCGCCGGTTTCATCAACAAGCGTTTTGCCAACCGCCTCAGCGCCGAGCTGGCGGAGCCGGAGCTGTTCACCCAGTTTGTCGCCGCCGCCGACTCCATCGCCAGCCATTATGAGGGGCGCGAGTTCAGCCGCGCCCTGCGCGAGATCATGGCCTTGGCGGATCGGGCCAATCAGTACATCGACGAGCGCCAGCCCTGGGTGCTGGCCAAGCAGGAGGGCCGGGAGGCCGAGCTGCACGCGGTGTGCAGCATGGGCCTGGAGCTGTTTCGTCTGCTCATGGGCTATCTGCGCCCGGTTCTGCCGGGCACCGCCGAGGCCGCCGAGGCCTTTCTGCAGATCGAGCCCCTGCGCTGGGCCGACCTGGCCCAACCCCTGGGCGGGCATAAAATCAGCCCGTTCAAACCCTTGATGACGCGGGTGGAGATGCCCCAGATCACGGCCATGCTGGAGGCCTCGAAAGAAGACCTCAAGGCCGCCCAGGCGCAGCTACAGGGGGCCAGCGATGACAACCAGCTGGCGGCGGACCCCATCGCCGAGACGATCGATTATGCCGACTTCGCCAAGGTCGATCTGCGCGTGGCGCGTATCGCCAAGGCCGAGGCGGTGGAAGGGGCGGACAAGCTGCTGCGCCTGACCCTGGACCTGGGGGGCGAGACGCGCAACGTCTTTGCCGGGATCAAATCGGCCTATGCGCCGGAAGACCTGGAAGGGCGCCTGACGGTGATGGTGGCCAACCTGGCACCGCGCAAGATGCGCTTTGGCCTGTCCGAGGGCATGGTGCTGGCGGCCGGCCCCGGCGGCAAGGAGCTGTTCATCCTCAGCCCGGACAGCGGTGCCGAGCCGGGGATGAAGGTCAAGTAGCCTGCTGCAGATGAGCCCTGCCATGCAAACCCTGAACCCTACCGGGCAACCGCTCTCGGTGCTGATCCTTTTCGCCCATCCCTATCCGCATCGCTCGCGGGTCAACCGCGCCTTGCTCGAAGGGGTGCATGACCTGCCGGGGGTCACCATCAATGACCTCTACGAACGCTACCCCAACTTTCACATCGACATCCAGCGGGAGCAGGAACTGCTGTCTCGGGCCGACCTGCTGGTAATGCAATACCCCATCTATTGGTACAACAACCCGGCCCTGCTGCAACAATGGAAGGAGAAGGTGCTGACCCTGGGCTTTGCCTACGGCAGCGGTGGCCATGTCCTGCGCGGCAAGCGCCTGTTATGCGCCATCAGTACCGGCCAGGCGGCCCAGTCCTACCGGCCCGAAGGGGCCAACCGCTATGCCATCGAACAGACCCTGCGGCCGATGGAGCAGATGGCCCGTCACTGCGGCATGGACTACCTCAAACCCTTTGTGTTGCACGGCGCGCCACGCCTGAGCGAGGGAGAGATCCAGGCCGGGGCCGGGGCCTACCGGCTGCATCTGCAACGCCTGCTTGAGGAAATGGCCCATGGCTGAGACATCCCTGCTCGGCAATACCGTAATCTACCTGACGGCGGCGGTCATCGCCGTGCCCCTGGCCAAGCGGCTGGGCCTGGGCTCGGTACTGGGCTATCTGATCGCCGGGGCCATCATCGGCCCCTGGGTGCTGGGCCTGATCCATAACGTCGAGGACATCCTGCATTTTGCCGAGTTCGGCGTGGTACTGCTGCTGTTTCTCATCGGCCTGGAACTGAACCCGCGCCGCCTCTGGTCCATGCGCCGCCCCATCCTCGGCCTGGGCGGCCTGCAGGTGGTGGCCAGCAGCGCCCTATTGATGATCCCCGGCCTGCTGCTGGGGCTGGAGTTGCGCGTTGCCCTGGTGATTGCCATGGGCCTGTCCCTGTCCTCCACCGCCATCGCCCTGCAGACCCTGCAAGAGCGCAACCTGCTGCCCACCCGGGCGGGCCGCTCGGCCTTTTCCGTGCTCTTGTTTCAGGACATCGCGGTGATCCCCATGCTGGCCCTGATCCCCCTGCTGGGCAGCGGCGTCCAGGCCGAGAGCGGCGGCCTGATGGGCCTGCTCAAAGTAGCTGGGGCCATTGCCGGAGTGGTGGTGCTGGGGCATTACCTGACCCGGCCCATCTTCCGCTTCATTGCCAAAACCGGCCTGCAGGAGATCTTCACCGCCTTTACCCTGCTGCTGGTCACCGGCATCGCCCTGCTCATGGCCCAGGTGCAGCTGTCCATGGCCCTGGGCAGCTTTTTGGCCGGGGTGCTGCTGGCCGAGTCGGAATACCGGCATGTGCTGGAGGCCGAGATCAAGCCCTTCAAGGGCCTGCTGCTGGGGCTGTTTTTCATCTCTGTGGGCATGTCCATCAATTTTGGCCTGCTGCTGGCCCAGCCCTTGCTGATCCTCGGCCTGGTACTGCTGCTGATCGGCATCAAGCTGCTGGTGCTCTGGATCATTGCCGGCCGCACCGACCCGCCGCTGGAGAAAGACCAGCGCGCCCTGTTCGCCTTTCTGCTCTGTCAGGGCGGTGAATTCGCCTTTGTCCTGTTCGGCGTGGCCCGTACCGAGGGCCTGCTGAGCACGGCCCTGGTCGATCCGCTGATCCTCGGCGTCAGCCTGTCCATGGCCATCACCCCCCTGCTGCTGCTGCTGCTGGAGCGTTTCATCCAGCCCCAGCACATCCACCTGGGCGAACCGCGCCCGGCCGATCAGGTGGAAGAGTTCAATCCGGTGATCATCGCCGGTTTTGGCCGCTTTGGCCGCATCGTCGGCCGTCTGCTCTATTCCAGCCACATCCCCACCACGGTCCTGGACCACGACCCGGACCACATAGAGGCGGTGCGCAAGTTCGGCTACAAGGTCTATTACGGCGACGCCACTCGCCTGGACATACTGCGTGCCGCCGGGGCGGAGCAGGCACGCCTGCTGATCATCGCCCTGGACGACCCGGAGGCCTCGGTACATCTGGTGCAACTGGCCCGTGAACACTTTCCCCAGCTGAAGATACTGGCGCGGGCGCGTGATCTGTCCCACGCCTATCAACTGGAAAAACAGGGGGCCGATCTGTTCCAGCGGGAGATGCTGGAGTCGGCCCTGCGCCTGGGCGAGCAGGGCCTGCGCTATCTGGGCCTTGGTGCCTATCACGCCCATGAGGCGGTGAACCGGTTCCGTGATTACGACCGCTCTCTGTACGATCTGCTGCGTGAAGAGGGTGCCCTGGAGCTGGGCATCTCCATCCAGCACCAGGGCCGGGATGAGCTGGAACAGGTTCTAAACGCCGACCGCGCAGAGTTTCCCCATCAACGGGATCCCGGCTGGGAATAGCCAGCATGCCCCTACCTGAAAGCATCAGCGTCGGCCTTTCCGCCTTCGCCCTGATCTCCCTGGCCGAGCTGGGGGACAAGAGCCAGCTGGTGTGCATGACCCTGGCCAGTCGTCACCGCCCCTGGCCGGTGCTGCTCGGCGCGGCCAGCGCCTTCCTGCTGCTCAACCTGCTGGCGGTGGCATTCGGTGCCAGCCTGTCCGCCTGGGTACCGAGGCCGATCATGGCCGGCCTGGTGGCCCTGCTGTTCGCCCTGTTCGGCCTGCAGGCCCTGTTCAATGGCGGGGAAGAAGACACCGAGGCACCGCAAGAGCGCTCCGGACGGGGTATTTTCGTCACCACCTTCCTGCTCATCGGTCTATCCGAGTTTGGTGACAAGACCCAGATCGCCGTGGCTGGCCTGGCCGGCGGCTTCCCGCCCCTGCCGGTATGGATAGGTGCCAGCCTGGCCCTGGTAGGCGTCTCCGCCCTGGGCATCTGGGCTGGCCGCATACTGTTCAAACGCCTGCCCCTGCGCCTGCTGCACCGTCTCAGCGGCCTGCTGTTCCTGCTCTTCGCCGCCCTGGCTGCCTGGAAGGCCTACAGCCTCCTCTGACCCAGCCCGATTTGCTCCGGGGCCAACAAGGGGCTACTCCTGCCGAGCACTGAGGTGCTAATCTGTGCCCGACAATCCTGAAAAGGGCTTTTAGCCACGGAACCAAGGGCACACAGAGAGCATTTAATTCTGTTTAACCAGGTAGTTACGCGGGCGCTGAAGAAATCCCCCCTAGCCCCCCTTTAGTAAAGGGGGGGGATTTGATTGGCCCCTTTGTAAAGGGGGGGGGGATTCGATATTTTTCATGTTCTGGGGTGGTGCTATCCACTCCATGTCCTTTAGGATAAAGATAAAACCCAACCACCGAGGAGTTTCACCATGCGCATATCCCTGCTACCCGTTCTGCTGTGCCTGCCCCTTATCACCCCGGCCGTTGCCGAGGAATCCCCCAGCGTCAACATCAAGCGCCTCACCCTGAATACGGCGGGCAAAGCGGCCCATGCCGCCATCGAGGCCTGCCGCGCCAAGGGGGTGCAGGTGGGCGTGACCCTGGTGGACCGCAACGGCCTGGTCCAGGTCAGCCTGCGCGACACCCTGGCAGCGAGCATTACCATCCCTATCAGCCAGGGCAAGGCCCGGGCGGCAGCCAATTTCGGCGTACCCACCTCAGCCCTGAAGGAGCGGGCCAACGGCCCCATTGGCCGCACCCCAGGCCTGGTGATGTCCACCGGCGGCCTGCCCATTGAGGCGGCCGGCACCCTGTACGGGGCCATCGGCGTCAGTGGAGCGCCCTCCGGCCTCACCGATGAGGAATGCGCCCAGGCCGGGGTGGATGCCATCCAGGACGATCTGGAAATGGCCATGTAGGGGGTTGGAGATAGGGCTTGGGGTGCCCGGATCAGTCATCAGCCCTCAGCCCCCTGTCCTCTGTCCTCTGTACAGCTGACCCGGTTACGCCCCTCTGCCTTGGCCTGGTAGAGGGCCTGATCGGCCCTTTGCAGTAGCCGGTCGAGGCTGTCTTCCTGCCGATATTCGCTGACACCGAAGCTGGCGGTACATCTGCCGACCTGGGGGAATTCCTGCTCGGCAATCTGCTGACGCAGGTGCTCGGCCAGTTGCGCGGCACCCTCCAGGGGTGTGGCCGGGCAGATGATCAGGAACTCCTCGCCGCCCCAGCGCCCGGCGGTGTCCGTGCTGCGGCTGTGTTCGCGCAGCAGGGCGGCGACCCCGATCAACACCTGATCCCCCAACTGATGGCCGTGTTCATCATTGACCTGTTTGAAGTGGTCTATATCGAGCATGATCAGGCTGAAGGTGCCCGGATAGCGTTGCCGACGGGCATATTCCTCGGCCAGAACGGCGTCCAGGCGCAGCCGGTTGGCCAGTTGCGTGAGCGGGTCGGTGGCGGCGAGTATCTGCAGTTGCCGGTTTTTCTGCTGTAATTCCTGCTGCGCCTTGCCCAGCTCCTGCAGGGCCTGCTCGGCGCGGCTGCGCTCTGTCGCCAGACGCCGGTTCCAGTACAGCATGATGCCGATCAGCAACAGGGCCAGGGCGGCCAGGCGGGCGAGCAGGCCGTAGTCTAGGTCCTGCACATAATTGACCTTGTACCAGCTGTTGTAGAGGTCGCGCTTTTCCTTCTCACTGACGCTGTCGAGCATCCTTTGCATCAGCGGGCGCAGCAGGGGCTCGTCGTTGCGCGTGGCTATGCTCAGGCGCCAACGTTCGTCAAACTTGCCGTTGATACGCAGATCGACAATCCCCTCGCTTTGCAGCGTATAGGCCACCGAGGGCAAGGCCCCGATGAAGCCGTACGCCCGCCCCTGCTGCACCAGCTGTAGCCCCTCCAGCACGCTGTCTGCCTCGATGATCTGAATCCCTGGGTAGCGCACCCTGAGCAGTTCGGTAAAGGCATAGCCGGAGACCATGGCCAGGGGCCTGTCGATTACGGATTCCAGGTCCTCGATGTAGAACTCCGTGGTATGGGTGGCGATGACAAAGGGAAAGTCCAGGTAGGGCCGGGTGAAATCCATGTACTGGCGGCGCTCCGGGGTCTCCATGGCCAGGGAGAAGATGTCGCATTTGCGCGCCTTGGCAAACTCGATGCTCTGGGTCCAGGACCGGGTGGGCACCAGACTCAGGGCTATGCCGCTGCGCTCCTGGGCCAGTTGCAGAATGTCCGCCACCATGCCCTGGTGCTCGCCCTGGTGGATGCGTTCAAAGGGCAGCCAGTCGGGGTCCACGCACATGCGGATACTGCGCTTGGCATCCAAATAGCGGCGTTGCTCATCGCTCAGGCTGAATTGCTTGGCCTGGCTGCCGTCACCCAGCAGCCAGCGGTTGCGCAGTTCCTGCAGCTCCTGGTAGTCGAGGTGGGCGTAGGCCTTGTCCAGGGCGGAGGCCAGCTCCGGCCAGTCGTCGCGCACGGCGACATGCCATTTCAGGCGCTCTCTGTCCTTCAGTTCCACCTCGCCGCTGACCCTGAGGTTGGCCAGCATCAGCTCGCCGATGTGGTATTCCAGCACCGCTGCGGCCCCCAGGGTGGCATCCGCCTGGCCGTAGGCCACCGCCTTGAGGGCTGCGGCGGTGTCCGCCACCGGCAGCAGCTCGATGCCCGGAAACTGGGCTTGCAGCAGTTCCATCTGCCAGAATCCGCGCACCACGGAGACCCGCTTGCCGTTCAGCTCGGAGAGGCCGAAGAAAGGGGCGTCCTGGCGGCTGGCAATGCTGTAGGCGGTGCTGGCCATGGGCTGAGTGAAATGGGCAAAGCGGCGGCGGCTTGGGGTATCGACGATATTGCCCATGAGGTCGATCTGCTTGTCCTCCAGCATCTGCAGGAACTCCTCCCAGCTGGGACCGCTGACAAACTCCAGGCGCAGCTTGAGCTTGTCCGCCAGCAGTTGCAGCAGCTCGATGAAATAGCCCTGGGGCTCGCCGTTACGGCGGAAGTTGATCGGTGCCCAATCCAGCTCATTGTGCGCCCGGATCACCCTGTGCTTGCTCAGAAAGGCCCGCTCTTGCGCGGTCAGTTTCAGACCGCTGTCCCACAGCAGGCTGCCAAGCAGGAAGGCATCGTAACTGGCGGGCCTTTGCGCCAGGCCCTGCTGCACCAGGATATCGCCCAGCAGGCGGATGTGGTTGAGATCGGTACTGCCGGGCGGGTGCAGGTCCGGCTGCATCACCTGCTTGATGGTCTCGTACTCGAACCAGAGGGCATCGGCCTCTTTGTTCTGGCTGTTGTAGCGTCTCAGGATCAGCTCGATGATCTCTTGCGGATGGGCCAGGGCGTAGCGCCAGCCCCGGTTGCTGGCCGCCACAAAGGCCTGCACCAGCTCTGGCCGGGACTCGGCCAGGGCCCTGGAGGTGAACAGGTTGAGATCGTACTCTTGCGTGCTGTAGGCACCGGGATTGATGACATTGAAGGCCAGGCCGCGCTTGCGCAGCTGGAAGGGCTCGTTGGTGGCAAAGCCCTGATAGGCATCCACCCGGCCCTGAATGAAATCCTCGATATCGAAGCTGGGCGCTACCCGCTCGATCTCGCCGGGCTTGATGTCAAAGCGTTCCAGCATCTTCTGAAAGCCGGGGCTGTTCATGGCAAGCTCGGAACTCATCAGCCGCTTGCCGCGCAGGTCCGCCGGGGTCTGTATCTCCAGCCGGGTGATGATGATGCGCGGTGATTCCTTGAAGTAATTGGCCAATAGCACCACCGGTTGGCCCTGCATATAGGCGCGCAGCACCTCATCGTTCCACAGGCCGAAGCTCATGCTGCCCTCCACCACCTCCTTGATGGGCTGGGTCTGGTTATCGTACTCGTGCAGACTGACCTCGAGCCCCGCCTCGCGGTAAAAGCCCTGCTCGATGGCGGCATAGAAGCCAGCAAACTCGAACTGGTGCTTCCACTGCAAGCGCAGCGAGACCTGTTCCAGGGCCCATAGCGGGCCGCCCAGCAGCAATAACCCCAAAAGCAGCAGTGCGCGGCCGGGGTTGAGGATGCAAAGCGGCAGAAAAGGTAGTGATTTCAGATTCAAATGCAAGGGATAGCGATCAGAGGCCAGAAGACAGATTCTTATGTCGCAATGCGACAATTTACACCAAAAACGCGCGCAGCGCCCTCACCTATCTGTCCTCTGCCCTCTGTCCTCCGTCTTCTGTCCCCTGTCTTCTGTCCTCTGTCCCCAGGTATTCCTTGAGACTGGCAAGGTAGCTGTGGACAAAGTTGGGCACGCCGTAGATCAGCGAGGCGGCATTGGCCTCGTCTTCCTCGCACTGGAAGCGACTATCCGCCTCCACCGCCTTGAGCCGGTCGGCTACCCTGCCGAATACTGCCTGGGTCGGCAGCAGGCCCTTGAGGGCCGCCTTCAGGGGCACACTGAGCATCAGGCCTATGACCCTTTTATCGAGGATATCGGCATCCAGGGTCAGGTCGATCTCGCCCACAACCCGCAGTCGATCACCAGCTCCGGCCAGCAGTACCGTGCGCACCCGGCCTTCGATGGCGAACTGGTTGAAGTCGCTCAGGCGCTCCTCCAGCACCCACAGGGGTTGGCCGCTCAGACCGAAGCGGCTGGCGATGTCCTGCCAGGGCAGGTCGGCCCCCTGCCTGAGTTGACGCCGAAAGCGGATCTGTTCGCTGTCCTTGATGTATTTCTTGCTGAAGTTGTAGATGGAGCGCTCCGGGCTGGACAGCTGGGCAAAGCCCTGTTTGCGTCCCTTGGCCTCCACCTCCTTGGCGCGGGAGAAGATGTAGCGCACATCACAGGGCAGGGGTGCTGCGGCCTGGACCTGGTAGGGGCCTGTGTCCGCCGTGGAGTCCAGGCCGATCATCCCCGGCCGCACCTGCCTCAGATAGCCCGCGCCCAGGGCGCGCCAATCGGCCGGAGGGGCTCGATCCAGATCGAAGCTGAAGAAGCTGTGGATGCGGTAGCCCTCCTTGAGCCGCCCCCGTGCCTTGGGGTGCGGCCCCTGCTGGTAGCTGAATTCGGTGTTGAAGTCCGCCTCGTCGGTGGCCCAGGCCGGACCGGACGGGGCCAGTGACAGGGATAAGGACAAGCAGAGGCCTGCCAGCCAGGGGGTATTCATGGTGTATCTCCCATGATCCAGGAAGAGGAGCCAAAATGGCCGTCGTCGCGTTTGCGCCAGGGCTCCGCCTCGTGCGTTTCGTCGGGGAAACGGAACTCAAAGGGGTCGCCGAGGGAGTCCAGGGCGTTGGCCTGGAACAGGTCGCCGCCGAGGGAGGAATAATGGGCGTAGCCCAGCCCACAGCTGGCGCTGTCCACCAGGAAGCTGTTTTCCTGCTTGAAGTATTCGATCTGGCTGCGCGCGCCTATATCCTGCTGGGCGCAGCCGCTGACCGGGTCCAGCGCCAGGCTCACCAGCCCGGCGGGGGGCTCGCGCAGCAGGGAATGGTGCTCGGCGTAGGCGGGAAAGTGGCTGAGGTGGTCGCGCTGGGGCTCGCCCTTGAGCAGGCCCTCCAGCAGGGTCTCGAAGATGGGCAGGGCAACCTGGCTGCCGGTGGCGCCAGGGCCCAGGCTGCGCTGATCCACGTAGCCGACCCAGACGCCCAGGGTGAGAGAGCTGGTGAAGCCGATGAACCAGGCATCGCGGTAGTCGTCCGTGGTACCGGTCTTGCCCGCCACCTTGTCACCAAAGCGGGCCAGCCGCGCCGCCGTGCCGCGCTGGGTCACCCCCATCAACAGGCTCTTCAGCTGGAACAGGGAGCGCGGGTCCACCGCCACCCGGCGGAACTGGGCATTCTTGTTCAACGGGCTGTCCAGGGCCTGTTGTTGCCCCCCCTCATCGCCCAGCGCCAGCTCAAAGCGCTTGATGAAGCGCGGCTTGATCGGCACCCCACCGTTGGCGATGCGGGCATAGGCGGTGACCATGCGCAGCAGCGAGGTCTCCTGGGCACCGAGAATAAAGGGGTAATGGCGCACCGGCGCGGCCATGGGGCTGGGGCACTGGTCCTGTTTGATCTCTGCCTGTGAGCAGTAGATGCCGAACTCCAGACTGAGGCGGCGCACCGCGTCCAGGGCCTTGGCCGGATTGGAATCGTAGGGGTCGTCGTAGGCGTAATTGCCGATGTGGGTCATCTCCAGCAGCCAGGCGGTCATCAGGTTGCGTGAGTGTTCCAGGCCGTAGCGCAGGCTGTGGCTGCCACCCTCCTCGCGACTGTAGTTGCTTGGCCGCCAGGGCTGATCGAAGGGCGACAGCAAGGGCAGTTGCAGGCCGTAGTCGGGGATCTGATCACTGGGGGTGAGGCCGTTCTCCAACGCCATCAGATAGGTGAAGGGCTTCAGGGTGGAACCGGGCTGGCGGTATTCGCGACTAGCCCGATCGTACTCATTGGCTACCAGCTTGCCATCCTGATGTACCCAGGGGGTGCCGCCCTGCAGGGCCAGCACGTCGCCACTGTGGTGGTCCATCACCACCACGGCACCCTGCACCTCGGGCACGCCATCCTTGGGTGCCTTGCCCTGGAAGCGCCGCTCATAACGGCTCAGGCCCTGCACCAGGGCCTGCTCGGCCAGGGCCTGGATGCCGGGGTGCAGGGCCAGGGTGGCCTGCACGGCGAAGTCCTGCCAGTAATAGTCCAGCCAGGGGTCGAGCTGGGCGTTGCGCAGATAATGCCGATAGGGCAAGAGCTGCTGACCCTGAGCCGCCTCCTGATCGATGAAGGGGTAGGCCTGCAAGCGGTGTTTGTCGGCATCGCGCTGGCTGATGTAGCCCTCCTGGACCATCTGCTCCAGCACATAGTGCTGACGGCCCTTGAGTTCCTCGAAATGCGCCGAAAAGGGCAGCGCACCGGGGCGCTTGGGCATGGCCGCCAGGGTGGCCAGCTGGCCTAGGTTGAGCCGGGCCAGGGGCTTGCCGAACAGCAACTGCGCCGCTGCCGCCGCGCCCCGGCTGCCACGGCCGAAATTGACCACATTGAAATAGGCCTCCAGGATGGCCTTCTTGCCCCATTGCAGCTCCAGCTCGCGGGCGATGATCAGCTCACCCAGCTTGCGCCGCAGGCGCGGGTTGTCCCGCTCCGGCCTCTGCTTCTGCTGCTGATAGTAATAGAGGTTCTTCACCAACTGCTGGGTGATGGTGGAGCCACCCTGGTAGTTGCCCTCCAGGCTCTTGTTGGCGGCGCGGATCAGGCTGTTGATATCTATACCCTTGTGCCGGTAGAACTGCTTGTCTTCCACGGCAATCAGCGCCTGTTGCAGCTTGATTGGGATCTTCTCCAGCAGCTGCCAGTCGCCCTCCCCGTCCCTGGCCGAGTCGAACACCACCTCGCCATTGGCCAGACGGAAGACGCTGCGATGGCGCTTGCTGCCAAACGGCTGACGCCCGAGGTGAAGCAGTATGTCCTTGCGGGTTTGCTTGAGGATATCCAGGGCGGCGTCGATGCGTTCCGGCGCGGCCAGGTGCGCCGCCGATGGCTGGGGATGGCAGATGGATAGATAAAAGGCGATGGACTGATCATAGTCCAGCCCCAGCTTGGCCAGCTTGGGCTTGAAGTCCTCGGCAAAGATGGCAGCTACCTGATCCGGCGGGACCGAGCCGATCATCTCGTCGATGAACTGGCCCAGGGGTACGCCAAACAGGGTCACTGCCGGTGAGTCCATCAGGCTGCGGCAGGCACCACGGGCCAGGCCCACCGCCTGTTCGCCGTTGAGCTGGTACAGGGCGGTGTCGCTATCGGCAGGGGCCTGATCCAGGTAGGGGGATAGCGCCAGAAACAGGGCGAGGAGCAATTCGTAAGTCATTTACACTTCAATGAAACAAGGATAGAGGCACAGTTTAGCCCCTTGGCCCTTGGTGTTGAAGTAGTTACTTGTCACATCCCCCTTTGCAAAAGGGGGATTGAAGAAATCCCCCCTGCCCCCTTTGGTAAAGGGGGGGATATTGACCTCCCCCTTTGTAAAAGGAGGACAGAGGGGGATTCCGGCGCTGGTAGTTACGCGGGCGCTGAAGAAATCTCCCCTGCCCCCTTTGGTAAAGGGGGAGTTTGCGGCCTTCTTCAACTCTGCGATTTCTTAGTGTTCTGGGTTCAGGTATTGCTCCAGGGTGCTGAACAGCAGGGCCATGTCCAGGGGTTTGCGCAGGTAGTCGTCGAAGCCGGCCTGCAGGGCCTGGGCGCGGTCGCTTTCCATGGCGTTGGCGGTGACGGCGATGATGGGGGTATCAGAGCAGCAGTCCTCTTGCCTGAGCTTGGCCAGCACCTCATAGCCGCTCATGCCCGGCAGGTTGATGTCCAGCAGGATCAGGTCAGGCCGTTGCGAGCGGGCCAGTTGCAGGCCCTGTTCCGGCTCCATGGCGCTGATCAGGCGAATCTGTGGTTGCCGCTCCATGGCACGGCTGACCAGGCGCAGATTGGCCGGGTTGTCTTCGATATAGAGCACCTTGGCGCGTTTTTCCACCAGGCCGGAGGCCGTCTCGGCCTCCTCTTCCGCCACCTCGGCGGCCCCTGCCTGGTCGGCCTCGGTCTCCGCCAGCGGCAGTTCCAGCCAGAAGGTGCTGCCCACCCCTGGGGTGCTGCTCAGGCCGATGCGGCCGTGCATGAGTTCGATCAGGGTCTTGGCGATGACCAGGCCAATGCCCGTGCCCTCCACCTCGCTGTGCTCTGCCTGCAACCGGTTGAACGGCTCGAACAGGCGCGCCTGATCCTCGGCGGATATGCCCTGGCCTGTGTCCTCCACCGCCAGGCGCAGGCGGTCGGCCGCGGGCCGTTGCAGGTGCAGCCTGACCTGGCCCTGGGGCCGGTTGTATTTCACCGCATTGCTGAGCAGGTTGAGCAGCACCTGCTTCAGCCGGGTGGCGTCGGCCAGCACCTGCAGGCCCTCATCCAGCGCGGGCAGTTCGATGCGGATGCCTTGCTTCTGCGCCAGCGGGGTAATCAGGGTCTGGCATTGCCGGATCAACGGGGCCAATTCGACCGGGGCTATGTTCAGGTCAACCCGGCCGGATTCGATCTTGGCCAGATCGAGGATTTCATTGATCAGCTCCAGCAGGTGCCGCCCGGCACTGCTGATCTCCTGCACCGATTCCTGCTGGGCCTCCTCCAGGGGGTCCATCTCCAGCAGTTGCGAGAAGCCGATGATGGCGTTCAGCGGGGTACGCAGCTCATGGCTCATGCTGGAGAGGAAGTCTGACTTGGCCCGGTTGGCCTGCTCCGCCTGGAGCTTGGCATCGAGCAACTCCTGCTCCGATTGCCGCTTGTGGATGCCCAGCCCCAGGACGATGGCGATGCGCTTGAGGAATTCAACGTCTGCCTCATCCCCCTGATGACCGGGGTGATAGGCCAGGGATACTATGCCCAGCAGCTCGTCACTGTAGAGCAGGGGCAGGATAAAATGACCATGGTCGATCATGCCCTCGTATTGAACTCTGTGGTTTTCGTCCAGGTGGTCACAGATGATCATCTCTTTGGTCTGGGCCGCCTTGCCGCACAGGCAGTGGCCCAGCTCCACCCGTTGGCACTGGGCCTTGATGGCCTCGCTGATGCGGTGCTCCGCCGCCATTTCCAGCACCTTGCCGCTCTCCTCCCGTACCAGCAGGAAGATGGCGCCGTGGGACAGATGCAGGCGCGGCAACTGCTTGATCAGCAGGTCCAGGGCGTAATCCAGAAAGTGTTTCATGTCCAGATCGGACAGGGAGCGGTGCAGCAGGTCGGACAGCACCTGCTCCTCGTTGGCCAGGCGTTGTAGCTGCTCCTGCTGGCCCTTGATCTGGGAGATGTCGGTAAAATGGGCCACATAGTTGCCAATCTCACCCCGCTCGTCCCGCACGGCGGTGATGCTCAGCCACTCGGGATAGATCTCGCCGTTCTTGCGCTGGTTCCAGATCTCCCCCTCCCAGTGGCCCTGGCGTTGCAGCTCATCCCACATGGTCTGATAAAAGCCGGGCTCGTGCCGGTCCGAGCGCAGCAGATTGGGGGCCTGGCCCAGCACCTCCTCGGCGCTGTAACCGGTGGTTCGCTCAAAGGCCTTGTTGACGCGGATGATGCGGTTGTCGGCATCGGTGATGATGATCGCCTCATGGGTGTCGAAGGTGCTGGCCATCAGGGCCAGGCTGGCCTCGGCCCGCTTGCGCTGGCTTATGTCATGGACATAGCTGTACAACAGCCGCTGTCCGGCCTCGTCGCTGGCGCTGATGTTGACCTCGACATCGATGATGTGGCCGTCCTTGCAGCGGTGACGGGCATCGAAGCGGTCATGCCCCAGGCGCAGGATGCGCTCGATGCGCTGCCGAATCTGCTGCGGCGTATCATCCACCTCCACATCCCGAACCCGGAGATCGAGCAGCTCCTCGCGGCTATAGCCGAGCATGCGGCAATAGCTATCGTTGCAATCGAGAAACCGCTCCTGGGTGTTCACCACGAAAAAGCCATCCATGGCCGCATTGACGATTACCTCGTTGCGTTGGCTCTGCTGCCGCAGCTCGGCGGTACGCGCCGCCACCCTGGCCTCCAGGTCCTGATTGGCAATATTGAGCTGTTCCAGCAGGGATTGCATGGCGCGGGATTGGCGAATGATCAGGACGACCACCAGCAGCAGGATCAGGGTGGCTATGACCAGGGCCAGGGCCAGGTAGGCCATGAGTTCCCGTCGCGCCTCGGCATTGAGCCGCTCACTCTGGCGCACCGCCTGCTCCGAGGTATCCTGTTGCAGGTCGATCATGCGTTGCAGTTGCTCGGCAAAGTCGCCGTTGACCACGCTGATGGTACGCGCCACCTGCACGCGGTCCTCGATGCGGCCTTCGCGCAGGCGCGCAAAGGTCTCCTCCACCACCGGGTTGGCCTGGCGGATGATCTGGCTTTGCTGTACCAGATCGGCCCGCTGATCCTCGCTCAGGGGCATATCCAGCAGGGTCAGGCGGGCCTTGATGAAACGACTGGCCTGGGCGTTGAAGCGCTGCCACAGTTCATCGATCTCAAAGGGATCTTGCAGGTGCAGGGCGGTGGTCAGCAGGGTGATACGCTCGCGGATGGCATCGCGCATCTGCCCCATCAGCCGCGCCTTGACCATGTTCAGCTGCACCACCTGGCGCAGGCTGTGGTTCTGCGCATCCAGCCGCTGCAAGGCCAGACTGGTGGCCAGCCCAAGCAATAGCAGGCAAAGCAGATAGCCGATGACCACCAGGGTGACCGGGCGGCGGAAGTTGACCTGAGCGGAAATTGACATAGAGCAATTGAAACCCGAAAGGCAGCCCATTATCAACCTAAATATGGACATAAGGTTTGTATTGGCAGGCGGCGGCATGACTGCCCATGTGCGGCCCGAGGTGGGCAGCCAGCTCTGCCGGGTGATCTGACAAAGCATCGCAGATCAGGCGGCAAAGGCCGCGCCAAGTCGCATTTGCGTGGCCCTGCCCGGCAGCAACACCGGATTCCGCCCTTCGACTGGCTCAGGACATCGCTTCGCTCCATCCGGGCTACTTCTTTCCCATTCTTCTCTGCGTCCTTTGCGCTCCTTTGCGTCCTCTGCGTCCCATTGATTACTGTGAAACAACATTGGGGTTCGCCTCTCATCCTGGGAGCTCCGAGCGCTGGCTCGGAGGTGCAACGGGATAAGGGTGGCCATACCTAGCGGCAACCCCGGATTCCGCCCTTCGACTGGCTCAGGACATCGCTTCGCTGCATCCGGGCTACTTCCTCCTCATTCTTCTCTGCGTCCTTTGCGCTCCTTTGCGTCCTCTGCGTCCCATTGATTAGAAGATGTTTACTGTGAAACAACATGGCCGCCTGTCAATCTGGGAGCTCCGAGCGCTGGCTCGGAGGGGCAAAGGTTAGGCGTGGCCCTGCCCAGCAGCAATCCCGGATTCCGTTACACTCCATCCGGGCTACTTCCTCCTCATTCTTCTCTGCGTCCTTTGCGCTCCTTTGCGTCCTCTGCGTCCCATTGATTAGAAGATGTTTCATGTTCCGGGGTGCCCCACACCTAGCTCAGATAGGTGTGGGGTTGCCCCATGATCGTTAGTGCGCGGCCCGCTCCCGGTTGCGGATGTTGCCGTCGTAATCCGCGCCGATCTCCAGCGGCCTGTCGGCATACACCAAGCGGTTGCGCCCCTCTTGCTTGGCCCGATAGAGGGCGGCATCGGCCAGGGCGAGCATGGCATCCAGGTCGGCGCCGGGCTGATCGCTCAGGCCGATGCTGAGGGTGAAGCCGAAGTGATAGCCCTCCTGGGTGACCGGTGAATCCGCCACCAGTTGGCGGAAGGCATCCAGTGAGGCCTGGGCGGTCTGCTGCGGTTGTTGCAGCAGGATGCAGAATTCCTCGCCGCCAAAGCGGGCCACCAGCTCCCCGGCAAAGGCGTTTCTGAGCAGTTCCGCCATGTGTTTGAGGGCGACATCGCCGCCTTCGTGGCCCTGACTGTCGTTGATCTTTTTGAAGAAATCGATATCGATCATGGCCGCGCTCAGGGCTGAGCCGGTCTTTTTTGCCTGGGCATAGAGGGCCTGGCCCTTGCTGAAGAAGTAGCGGCGGTTGTGCAGCCGGGTGAGGTAGTCGCGGTTGGAGATGTCCTTGATGGTCTCTATGTATTCCAGCAGGTTCAGGTTCTGGTTGACCCGGCACAGCAGTTCCTCATAGACCACGGGCTTGGCCAGAAAATCATCCGCCCCACTCTTGAGAAAACGGCTGGAGAGGCGGGCATCGGACTGGCCGGACAGGCCAATGATGGCCAGCTCGCCCTTGGCGTGGCGCTCGCGAATGCGTCGGCACAGCTCAAAGCCATCCATCTGCGGCATGTGGTAGTCGGTGAATACCAGTCGAATATCCGGGTGCTGGTCAAGCAGCTCCAGCGCCTCCTTGCCACTGCGCGCCAGCAGGGGGTTGAGACACATGACCTCCAATTGTTTGCGCAATACCAGGGTGGCGCTGCGTGAGTCGTCCACCAGCAGTACCTGGATCGAGCGGTTCTTGTGGATGCGGCGCACCAGGTCACAGGCGTACTCGTAGGACGCCACGCCCTGCTTGATGATATAGTCCACCACGCCCAGGCCGTGCATACGCTCTCGCATGTCCTCGCCATAGGCCCCGGTGAGCACCAGGGTGGGGATGTCCGCGGCAATCACCTCGGTCACTACCTCGCCGTTGGGGGCGTCGGGCAGATTGAGATCGGCCACCGCAGCGCTGAAGCCCTGGGGATTGTCGGCAATCAGCCGCAAGGCAGCGACGCGGCTGGCTGCCACCAGGGCGCTGTAGCCCGGTTCTTTCTCAATCAGGGATTTGGCCACCACGGCCAGGGCACGGTTGTCTTCTATTACTAAAATCTGAGGCATGACAGGCTCATAGCACCCGAGGTTGTTTTTTTCTGCCGCTATCGGAGCGATTTCACCCCATGGTAAAGCCACGGGGTTAGAATAATACAGAATACAGAATACAGAGACAGAGGCATCGGTCTTCTTTCCCCTGTTCGTTCTTACTTACAACCCATCCAGCAGGTGTGCCTTTTTATGCAATCGACCCAGGATATCATCAAGGG